>JBHHWM010000149.1:0-11701 GCA_046756545.1 Rhodothermales bacterium
CGGGCGTCAACAAGTCGGCGGCCGTAGCCGGTGCTCCGCCCGAACTACCGCTTTTTGACAGCTACGCCACGACCACCTGCGATGGTCTTTTGGCCCTGCTGGCCGCCGGTGTTCCACCGGACGACGAACGCGTGCTGGCCGCTGCCCGGTGGCTACGCGTCCACCCGACGTTGGCCTATCCCGAAGGCATCCCCGAGAACCATCCGGCCCAGTGGCATCGCGTGCTTTTCTATTATCACCTTGCCGTCCGGGCCGAAGCCTATCGCGCCCTGGGGGAGACCGGTAGCTGGCCGGATGAACTGGTTCAGGTGTTGGGCGAAAAGCAACGTGAAGACGGGAGTTTTTCCAATCCGTACGGCGCGCCGAACAAGGAGGACGACCCCATCCTGGCAACGGCTCTCGTGGTGCAGGCGTTGGGCAATGCGCTACATGTGGAAATCAGCCATTGAGTCGCATCGTTCAAAAGACAGCGAGGTACCCATGTCCGACGCAGCACAGGCTTTCCTCGACGAATCGAGGCGCTTATTGCGCAGCGACTACCTTCCCAAGATCGAGCGTTGTCTCGAAGCGTTGACGGAGGAGGACGTCTGGTGGCGGCCCAATGAGGAATCCAACAGCATCGGAAACCTGCTGCTTCACCTTGCCGGTAACGTGCGGCAGTGGATCGTCAGCGGGGTAGGCGGTGCCGACGACGTGCGCCGGCGGCAGCAAGAATTTGACGAACGCGCCCCGGTCCCGGTCGAAGCGTTACGGGCGCAGCTACGGGCGACGCTCGAAGAGGCGGATGCCGTGCTGGCCCGCCTAGATCCTGCCGGCCTGCTGGAGGCGCGTCACATTCAAGGAGGTGTTGTTTCCGTGTTCGGGGCCATCTATCACGTCGTCGAGCATTTCGGCATGCATACGGGGCAAATCATCTATGTGACCAAGATGCGGCAGGGCGCAGATATGGGCTTCTATGATCTTTCCGACGGCACCGTCCGCACGCGCTGGCATACGCCGCGCAGGTCTGAGTGAAGCATAAACGGCCCGTACCTTGTGTCGGGACGCCGGGCGGTGGGGTGCTTCTTTTTTCCTCCGGGTGCATTTACGTCTTTGGAGCTATGGGCCGATATAGTGTCGGGGGAAGCTACGCTCAGGGGATATACAGACAGGATGGATACCCAGGACATCAAAGATTTGCTAACAGAGATTGAGGATCTGAGGGCGCGCCTGAAGGAGGAAGAAGTGGAGAACGCTATGTTGCGGCGCTTGCTCTTCAGCCAGTATGCCAAGCAGCCCCGTCTCATGAAACCGCTGGATCTGCCCATTTCCGAACGCGCCATCGTCCTTTTTGAGGTGTTGCCGGGTACCTTTGACCTGGAGGAAGTGCTGGCTACGGCCGAAAAGCTGGATCTTACGGAGAGCGAGGCGGCCGAACACGTGCGGACGTATCTGCAAGAGGGGATGCTCTTGGAAGAGGATGAGGGCAAACACTTCGTCAAAACGGGGTATCGTCCCTACTTGTAGCCCATATCCGGCCCTTGCGCCTTTCTTGTTTCGAACGATTCTGTTAAAAAATGCAGGGCGTATCTATAGAACGGCATTCCTCGAACCGATACCTTTGAAAACGAGGAAACCTATGGATGCGCACAAACCTTCACGGTATGGCTATCGCTACCGGAAAGTAGCTCAGCCGCTGCACAACGAAAACGCGAGGCAGGAGGGTGGAAGTGCGCCCAGGCGTACCCGATACCGTATTTATGGATTGCACTGGCGATTGCAGTCACTCTACCGGCGGGCGGGGTGTCCCTTTGGGGATACCCAGACCGGGATGCTGCTCTGGATAGAGTTCGGGCGTCGCACGCGCAGCAATTAGGGGCCTACTCTTTTTGACGAACGAAACCCCTCAGCGGAACCGAAAAGGAGCTTCGCTGAGGGGTTTCGTCGTTGTAGCCGAACGTGTGGGGAGGCTCGACTCGCACGGAGACGCCGGGCCTGCTTAAATTACATGCCGTTCTGGAGCGGGATCGAGTCGGCGCGGCGGAACTGTTCGCCACCGCTTTTCTTCGCGCCAAGCCCGGCGCGTCCCTGGCCCATCGTCGCGATGCGGCTGGCCACCACGCCGTTGTCCACATAATATTGCTGCACGGCCCGTGCGCGGTCGTCTGAGAGCCGCTGCGGATTCCGTTCGAACGGGCCGGCCCAGCCTTCTACACGCACGTTCAGGTTCGGACAGTCCTGCAAGATGTCGAGATTATCTCGTAGGGCGCCTTCGCCCTGGGCCGTCATCACGCTGGAGTTTCGGTCGAAGAAGACGGCGTTCATCTCGGCGAGTTCAGCGCAGTAGTCGGCCTCGAAGGGCTGCACGGTGATCGAGACCGAGCGGGAGTCGGAGCCCGCGTCGTTCGACACTTCCAGCGACACGGTGTAGGTGCCCGGTTGATCGAACGTGTGGATCGGCGCGGCCCCGTTGTCGGTAGAGCCGTCGCCGAAGCTCCAGGCATAGTTCAGGGGGAGGTCGCCCCGCACGTTCGCGCCGAAGCGGACCGGCGTGCGGGTGTCCGGGTTTTGCGGGTCGGCCAGCACCGTGATGACCTGTGCAGGAACGGGCGGATCGAACACGACGACGGATGTCTGATCGCTATCCGTCGATTTGCCTTTGCGGTTCGAGGCGTTGACGGTGACGGTGTAGGTGCCGGGACGCGCAAAGGCGTGTGAGACGGGATTCCCTTCCCCCGAGGTGTTGTCTGCAAAGTCCCATTGATACATGATGGGCGGTTTGGCGTCCTCATTCGTCGTTGCGGTGAAAGTGCCGGCTTGGTTCGTTTCCAGGCTGTCCGGGCCGGAGACCCCGAGCACCTCGACGTGTTTGGGACTGCACCCGGTCATCATGAACACAGCGAGCAGACTCAGGCACGGCAGCCAGCGTGAGAGGGACATCCTTCGTTTCATAATCAGATTTCCTCGGCCTTGGTAGTGAATGATGAAGAGAAGCGAGAGACCCGTTGCAGCACATCGCTCACGGCCGGTTCCAGCTTGGGGGATGAGGTGTCGTGGAGGAGGCTGCAACAGGAGCGGGGGATCGCCCCAACATAACGCAGAACGCGCTAACTCGCCAGTCCGGCACGTATCTGTTACCTGCCTGAAGAGACAAAAAACGAAGAAGATCGGGCGGCGGCGGGCATCGTTCGCTCGAGAGGTCCGATGCAGGGCAGGGGAACAACCCCGGAGGTGGCGGCGGTGCTACCGGTTTTCGGCCTCGTCGCGCACGCTGAACGAGAGCATCATCCCGGCGTGCAGGTGCTCGGCGATGTGGCAGTGCATCATCCAATCGCCGGGGTTCGACATGTCGACGAGGATGTCCATAGTCGAGCCGACCGGGACGATGGCGGTGTCCTTCCACACCAGGTTGGGGTTCGGCACGCCGTCGATCTCCAGGACCAGGTATCGTTGCCCGTGCACGTGGACGGGATGGTGCATCGGGTGGAAGGTCTTCGGGTCGTTGAAGAGGCGGATTTTGACGATGTCCCCTTTGGTGAAGCTCCAGTGGATGTCCATGTTTTCCTGCCCCGTGGCCGGGTCGCGCAGGATCCAGGTGACCTGTGTGCCGCTCGATAGCCAGTTCATCATCGGCATGGCGTCGTTCCACTCCATCGGGGGAACGTACAGCGTGTCCATCTCCATCGCCATCATGATGGGGAGCGGGAGGTTTTTCACACGGACGCTCAACGTTATCTGATGGTCCACGGGTTTGTCGAAGTAGGCGCGGTAGGCGTCGATGTCGCGCTGCACGTCTTCGTTGTCGCGCAGGGTGTCGAAGCTCGCGGCATAGTCCGGGGCGGCGGGTTCCGGGGCCACGCTCACGATACCGAGCGTATCGACGTGGGGGTAGAACTCGCCCCGGAAGTGGTTGATGGCCTGGATCGCGTTGGTGATGGCGAGGGTGCCGGGTTCCTCGAAGCGCACCTCCACCACGTAGCGTTCCGCCGGGGCGATGGGCACGCTCTCGACCCAGGTCTCGTGCTCGAACTTGCTGACGTCGGAGGCTACGACTTTCATGGGAGCCCCGCCGAAGGTGACGTTGAACGTGCGCGAATTGGCCACGTTGGTCAGATAGAAGCGCACCACCGCTCCCCGGTTCACGGAGAGCCGGTAGTCCGTTTCGCCGTTGACCAGCATCACGTTTCCGAAGCGCCCCATCAACGCGTGGGTGGGGGCGTCGTCGCCCCAGGGGATCAGGCCGTGCTCATCGATGAGGATGTCGTCGAGAATCAGCGCCTCTTCGCGGTTCACAGGGCTGTAGTAGGTATCCTCCGGCGGCGCAACGAGCATGTTGCCGTAGAGGCCGAGGTCCTGCTGGATGTCCTCGCGCATGTGCGGGTGATACCAGTAGACGCCCGCGTCGCGGAAGTACACCTCGTAGGTGAACGTCTCGCCGCGTTCGACGGGGGCCTGGGTGACAAAGGGAACGCCGTCGAATCGATTGTCCAGGCGGAGGCCGTGCCAGTGCACCGTCGTCGGCATCTCGATGTTGTTCGTGAAATGGATGACGATGGTTGATCCTCGTTCTACCTTAATGAGCGGCCCTGGATACTGGCCGTTGTAGCCGTACATGACGAACGTCTTCCCGTTGAGGGTGCGCCGGACCAGCGTGGCCTCCACGTCGAGGGTGTCGCCGTCGGCCATAGGCACCATCCGGCTGGGTTGGGCCTCCGGAAACATCTCCGCATTCATCCCGGTGCCGGCCAGGAACGGGCCTACCGGGGGCACCGCGTTGCCCAGCCCTGGCAGCATGGGCATCGACATATCCATCGGCGGCATGCGCCACGCCACGCCGCTGCTGTCCGCCATGCCGGTCATCATGTGGCCCTGGTGCCCCTGCGCCGACGCCGCTAGTGCCGGAACCAGCCATACGGCGATGAAGAGAATGATCTTATTGAGCATGCCGACGCTGTTATCTTGACGAAAAGTGCAACAGGCAAAGGGAGGCGGATCTCTTCGACCGCACCCTTGCGCCCTCTTAATCATAGCCGAACGCCGCGCACGGCTCTTGCTGAAACGGCCCGTGCCCGGCCATCGTGTGCATCATGCCGCTGCGCGACATGCCGCGCAGCACGACCGGCCCCTGCCACGTCTCGCCGAGTGCATCCGCCGAAGGCTCCAGCGTGATGATGACCAGGAACTTGTTCCACGCTACCCGGCCGGACGCGCGCATCTGCGCATCGAGCGTGCCCAGCGGCTTGATCTTGTCGAGGCTCGGTGTGGAGACCCAGGCGACGTAGGCCCCCTGCGAGGCCGGCGCGAGGTGTTCGATGGAAAGCTCCAGGGTGTAGACGTAACTGCCCTCCGGCGAGATGGCTACACCGAAAGGGGAGGTGGCAAACGTGACGCGGCTCACGCCTTTCGCCTGCCGGGTGCCGGGGAGTCGCTTCGTGGAGACCAGGTCGATCTGGTAATACGCTGGGGGATCGGTGCCCCGGTGAGCGACCGCGCATTCTCCATCACCCGGCTCGGATACGGCATATAGAGGATGCAACGGTAGGAGTATCATGCCGAGGCCGACCAGCACGAGCAGGCAACAAGCGGTAGCGAAGAAAGGGAATGTAGAACGCATAGGCTGTTCCGGTCCAGACGGTTCGATGCGATTACAAGGAGGCGACGGGCGCGCGTCTTGCGCCGTCAATGAGTGCCCTCCGCAGGCCCTTCGTCCCACTTCTGAACGCTGGAGATGTCGGGCATCCCCCAGTCTTCCCCGTTCCAGCCGTTAAAGCCGTCCATGCGGAAGGTCCAGAACCCGGTGCTCATGTCGCTGACGACGATCAACCCGTCGGCATTGCGGACATCGACGCCGAAGGCCCCGTTGAACATCGGGTAGCGGTCCGTGTTGGGCGGGCCGGTGTAGGTGTCGTAATAGGCCACGGTGACGGGGTTGCGGGGGTCCATCAGGCTGAAGATTTGCAGGCCGTCGAGGTAGCCGGAGACGAAGACGTACGGCCAGCGGATTTCATGGTTATGCACGAGGTGCTTCCAGTTTGCCGTCCAGGCGCTGATGGGGTTTCGGATGTTCGAGACGTTGCCGTCCAGGGCTGGTTTCAGGTCGAAGATGCGAAGCGGTGCATACTGGTATTCGGTCTCGGCGACGACGTACCGGCCGTCCGGTGTGGGGGTGAAGGTGTGTCCGTAGCGCACGCCGCTGATGCCGGTGAGCGTCACGAGCAGTTCGGGGGTATCGAGGTCGGTGATATTGTAGACGTAATAGCCGCCGGTGCCGCCGCCATAGAACCGGTCCTGGCCGGTGTCCGGATGGTAGCCCACGTAGAAGTCGTGGTAGCCGCGTCCGCCGCCGCTCTGGCCTTCGGGGACGGGCACCTCGGCGATGAGCGCGCCGGCCACGTCGCCCTCCACGACCTTGCCCAGGTCATAGACGTAGGCGGAAGGGCCTCGGGTGGTCGTGAACAGGAGCACACGCCCGTTGGAGTGCTTGTAGATAAAGATGTTGTGGAAGCCGCCGGGCCGTTCCGGGGCGCGGATCCGCGCGGCCTCTTTCACGGTGGAGGGATCAGGCAGCCCTGTGACGTCGAGCACCACCGCGCCGAGGTCGTTGTCGGGGCCGCCCTGGCCGAATTGCAACGACTGGACGACGTAGTAGCGTCCTCTCCACTTGAAGTACTTGACGTCCATCCCGCCGGTTCGAAGATGCAGATCCTGGTTTTCGATGCGCCAGCGATAGAGCACTTTGGGGTGGGCGGGGTTCTCAATGCTGATGATGTCGGTGCCTTTGGGACCCTCGTCCCCGTAGACCATGCGGGCGATATATACGAAGGGACGATCCAGTTCCTGCTCCATCTCCATGTCGGCCACGCTGAGCCTCGGTCCCAGCGGGATATGCCCGAGGACCTCGATGTTATCGCTGCCGGGGTTTTCCGGGGTCCATTGTGCCGTCGCCGGAGGGACGATCAGAAACAGGGGCACAAGGGTGAACAGGACAGCCAGGGGGGCAATCAAGCGGCGGCGTAACGTCATGGGGGCACCTCACAGGGGATGGAAGACGGTGGTGGGGTTACACGGGCGCAGAGCCGCTGCGCGTCGTGCAGGGCTGTTGTGGACCGGGAGAAGGAGAGGCAGAATGCAAGACGACGGAGAAGTGCGGCAGGGGGCTCCGGGGTTCTTACTAACCCGTCCTCAATGTCCAACTTCAACAGAAACTAGCGCAAAAAAAAGGCGACTGCAAACACAAAAAAGAAGGGACATACGGTAGGCGGAAACAATGAAGCAATCCGTTCCCTTTCATTTCGGCGAAGGCCAGGCCAGGCTAGGCGGCTTCTTCCTGCTCCACGACCTGGGCCTCCTGGCGGGCGGCGATGAACACGAAGAGCGCGATAAAGAGGAGGACCACATTGAACGTGAAGAGGGCGAACAGGCCGAAGAGCACGGCCATCCCCTGTCCGACCCAGGAGGCGATTTGCGTGGCGCGGCGGTAGCTCATCCGCGAGGCGAGCCATGCGCGGAAGACCCGTCCTCCATCCATGGGAAAGGCCGGAAGCATGTTGAAACCGACCAGCGCCAGGTTAAGCCACATCAGCATGCCCAGCACGTTGGTCTCGGCCTCGATGATGCTGTCGAGCCACAGCGGGCGTCCCGTCGCGATGTTGATGACGAACAGCCCGGCAGCGATCAACAGGTTGACAGCCGGCCCGGCAATGGCGATCAAAAATTCCTGTTTGGGTTCTTTCGGAATACCCTGCAACCGGGCGACACCGCCGATGGGATACATGGTAATGTCGATGGTCGGAATGCCGAAACGGCGGGCCATCAGGGCGTGGCCGAGTTCATGAAGGATCACACATCCGAACAGGGTGACGACCAGGGCTACACCGGCGAGCGCCGCTCCAATAGAAAAGCCGTTGTACAAGTAGAACAGGAACAACCCGGCGAACATCACCAGGAGGGTCCAGTGCAGAAAGATGTCGATCCGGGCGACGGTGCCGAGTTTGAAGGTGTTTTTCATGGGCCGGGCCTGAAAGCGGAATCCTTGAACGCTCAACGGAGAAGCAGCGATAGACAGGGCACGCATGCACCAGGATGGCGAAGGTGCCGCACCCCTCCCTCTGTGCGGTCTTTCGGCCTTAAAGTTTCACGGAGAGGAGCAAGTTTTTTAAAGATAGGGGCCTTGAAGCGACGAAACGACAGGCGCGAACATAAATCTACGCCCGACTGACCGGGGCAAGTAAGTGGACGGCGGATTCCCTTGCCGATACCCGGGAGCGTGCGCCGAGGTCGGTCGTTGCTGGGCCTGCTCAAGGCCTTGAAGAAATGGCTGTAAAAGAGAAGAGCACCCTTCACGGGTGCTCTTCCTGGACTGAGTCTCAAACTACGCGCACGTAGTTTTTATCTATCGTGGTATCCATTGCATGCCCATGCGTTACACTAAAAATATCGGGTGGTAGGCTTTTGAAAAACAGGGGGAAATGCCTGAATATGACATGGGGATGCGCCCCATGAGCCTGTCAGGTCCGGCCCGGCGTAGGTTCGTAGAGGAAAACAGCCGGGCGTTCCGATGGACGAGGAGAAAATCGAGGCATGGCGCGTAATGTTGCTTCTTTCTCTTCGGTATCCCTGTACCCGGCTCGAAGGAAACGGATCATGATGACGGCTGCTTTTTTGAAGAAACACCTCGGGCTGCGGCCCTTACCCACCGAGGGCGGTTATTTCGCCGAGACGTATCGGTCGTCCGTGCAAATTACGGGAGACGGTCTTCCTGAACCCTATGAGGGCGGCCGGAACCTGGCGACCGCGATTTATTACCTGCTTACCCCGGACACCTTCTCGGCCTTTCATCGGCTGGCGGGAGACGAGATCTACCATTTTTACCTGGGCGATCCGGTGGAACAGGTCCACCTGTATCCTGATGGGAGGGGGCGCGTCCTCACGCTGGGGCCGGATCTCGAAGCCGGTATGCACCTGCAGGTGGTCGTGCCGGGGGGCGTGTGGCAGGGATCCCGCCTGACGGACGGAGGTCGCTTCGCCCTGCTCGGAACGACCATGGCTCCCGGGTTTTCCTTCGATGATTTTCAGGCGGCGCATCGCGCGGCGCTGCTGGACGACTACCCGTCGTTCGCCGATCACATCCTGAGCCTGACGCGCTAAGCAAGACAGGAACGGCGGGGGTTTCTTTCCATCGGTGTGTTATCTTACCTTCGCAAAATCTAAAGTGCGTCGGAATCCTTTCAGAAACAATCCCTTGAGCCATGAAAACGTATGTTGCCGGTCTTCGCTTTCTCCTGGTCGTGTCGATGCTGACGGCCCTGGCGGCAGGGTGTGCCGAAGAGGCCCCGCACGATATGTCCCTACGCGAAGGCCCTTCTTTTGCGTGCGATCCCGATAATGGAGGGCTTCACCTGCCGGACGGGTTCTGCGCTTTCATCGTTGCCGACACGCTGGGCGCTGCGCGTCACCTCGCGGTCGGTGAACAGGGGGATGTCTACGTGGCGCTGCGTCGTCCTGCCGAAGAGGGAGCCATCGCGACGCTCCGCGATACCGACGGTGACGGCCGCGCCGACAGCATCCGCTACTTCGGCGACACGGGAGGCACCGGCATCCGGCTGCGCGGATCGTATCTCTATTTCGCGCCCGACACCATGATCCTGCGCTATCCCATGACGCCGGGGGCCCTGTTGCCGTCCGGCCCGCCCGAGACGGTCGTCTACGGGTTTCCCCGCGAACGCCAGCACGCCGTCAAGCCGTTCGAGTTTGACGACGAGGGCTGGATGTACGTCAACGTCGGGGCCCCGTCGAACGCCTGCCAGGACCCGCCGCGCACGGCAGGGGTGGCCGGTCAGGATCCGTGTCCGTTGCTGGAGACCTATGGAGGGGTGTGGCGCTTCCGTGCCGATGAACTGGACCAGACGCAGGCGGACCACGGATACCGCTATGCTTCGGGCATCCGCAACGGGGTGGCCAATGCCTGGAACCCGATCACCGGCAGGCTCTACGTGGCGCAACACGGGCGAGACCAACTCAGCCAGCTCTGGCCGGATCTCTATACCAATGAGCAGAGTGCCGAGCTTCCTTCCGAGGAATTGTTCGAGGTAACGGATGGCTCGAATTTCGGCTGGCCCTATTGCTACTACGACCATCTCCAGGGAAAAAAAGTGCTCAGTCCCGAGTATGGAGGCGACGGGCAAGAGGAGGGGCGGTGCGAGCAATTCGATGATCCCATCGTGGCGTTTCCCGGTCACTGGGCCCCCAACGATGTGCTGTTCTATACCGGCACGCACTTTCCCGAACACTACCGGGGCGGGGCGTTCATCGCCTTCCACGGGTCCTGGAACCGCGCCCCGCTGCCACAGGAGGGCTACAAGGTGGTGTTCGTACCCTTCGTCGAGGGCGAGGCGACCGGAGCGTACGAGGTGTTTGCGGACGGATTTACCCGGGTCGATACGGTCGCGTCGTCCAGGGATGCGGTGTATCGGCCTATGGGCCTGGCCGAAGGAGCCGACGGATCGCTTTACATCGTGGATTCCAGGCGGGGACGTCTCTGGCGCGTGATCTATACCGGGTTGGGAGAACGGGGATGATCCGGGGCATACGTTTCGTTCGCTCTCGGCATGAGGTGTGGAGAGGATCGGCATGAGCGTGCTGTTGCTCACGTTGTGCCTCCTTCGGGTTGAGACGACGCATCGAGGAGGGAATTCCCGCTGGTTGGTTCGTCGGTTCATCGTCTCCTCGATTCCAGGGTAGGCGGTTTTGCCCGGGTGCAAACGCGGCAACAGGAACATGCTTACAGAAAATGGGAAAAATCCCCATACCCGCAAGCATGTTCAGGTCTTTCTTTGTCTCTTGGGAAAGTGTGCCGGTTGAAAGAAAAGGGGCGTCCGTCCGATTCGACGCTGCCTGGATTCCAGGTTTGCTGAGAAGCGATACGGCGAGGTGGTGAGCATGGTTACCGTCAAGGGTTTTTTTGCGAAGAGCATCACCGCCAAGATGGCCGTATGCGTCGTCGTTATGCTAGTTCTCAGCATGGCGAGCATAGGCGCGGTCTTCGTGATGGTGGGGGCGCAGAAAACCGATGTCCGCGTTATCAACGAAGCCGGACGCCTGCGCATGCTCAGCCAGAAAATGACCAAGGCCGCTCTTCTTGTCGCTTCCGGGGAAGAAACCGCCCGCGAGGAACTGCTCGCTACAGCGGCCCTGTTTGAGAAAGGGCTTACCGGCCTGAGCCACGGAGACGCCGAACTCGGGGTGCCGCCTGCTCCTGACGACGTGGAGCCTCAGTTGACGCTTCTGGCGCAGCACTGGACGGAATTCCACGCCAACGTCCGATTGCTGGCAGAAGCCGCCTCCGGCAGCGCGGTCTTCAACGAGGCCGCCGCGGTCGTCCGCTCCGAGAATCTGGCCTTGCTTACGGAAGCCAACAACACGGTTACACTGTTCGAGCAGGAGGCCGTAGGAAAAATCTCGCATCTTAACAGGGTGCTGATGGTGATTCTGGCACTCGATGGGATCGCCTTCGTGCTCGTTTTACTGGTTGTGAGTCGGTCTGTGCGGCCCCTGGTAGAACTGGCCGAGGTGGCGGATCGGGTGGTTTCCGGCAACCTGGCCGTCAGCGTGCCCGTCGATAGCCGGGACGAAGTGGGCGCGCTCGGCCGGTCGTTCAACGCCATGGTTGGCCACTTGCGGGAGGCGCATGATGAACTGGAACGCAGCAATGCCGAGCTGGCGG
>JBHHWM010000150.1:0-11697 GCA_046756545.1 Rhodothermales bacterium
TGATCGCCGCTATCGAGATCGGCCCGCTCTTCGTGACGGCGACCTCCGGCGAACGCATCACCCTGGCGACGAGCGGCGGCTTCCTCGAAGTGCTGGGCAACGTCGTGACGGTGCTGGCTGAAACCGTGGAACCCGCCTCCGACATCGATCTGGATCGGGCCAGGGCCGCCGAGGGACGCGCGCTCAAGCGTCTTGCGGAAAGCCCCGCCGGTTTCGACCGCCACCGTGCCGAACTGGCACTTGAACGCGCTCGCAACCGTACCCGCGTGGCCATGGGGCAGGTCGGCACGAAACGCGACCTGTGAGGCTCCACCTCTTCTCCAAAGCCCGGCCGAGCCTGTTTCTCCGCCGGGCTTTTTTTCTATACACTACCCCCGGCAACGAATCCTATGTGAAACGCTGGGACCGCTGTTGCGCCGTGACGCATCGCTGTTCGATTTTGCGACACGCCCTCGTGCCCCGACGCGCCGTTTCGCCTCTCGGACCGCTGCCGGATGCTCCGGCACGATCTTCGACACAGACACCACGCAAGGACCCCCTTCCTCCCTCACTCCCCAGATGATGATCTACACGCTACGAGGATTTTTGACCTGTACCGTCCTGCTCGGCCTTTTGACGGCGGCGGCACCGCTCCTAAAGGCCCAGGACACCGCGCCGGACTCTGTTGAAGCACCAATCTGGACGACGGAGGTTACCGGCCAGTTTTCCGCTTCGCAGGCCGGCTTTCAGAACTGGCAGGAAGGCGGCATCAACACGCTGGCCCTGAGCACGGGCATCAACGGGAAAGCTACCCGGGTATCGAATGCCTGGGAGCAGACCCACGAGACCCGCCTGGCGTTCGGCCTGGTCAAGCAGGACACGCTCGACGTTCGCAAAGCCGAAGACTTGGTTCAGATCCTCTCCTCGTTTCGATACAAGGGGTCGGGCTTCTTCGAGCGGTTCCACCCAACCTTTGCGGCCGGCCTGCGCACGCAGTTTGCCGAAGGGTTCAACTACGACAAGGATCCATTCGGTAAAGGCCGCGCGTTGCCGGTCAAGGTGTCGGCGTTTTTTGCCCCGGCCACGCTCACCCAATCTATCGGCCTGACCTACCAGCCTGCCGCGTGGTTCACCCAGCGCATCGGTATCGGCGCGAAAGAAACGGTGGTCACCATCGAACGCTTCCGCGTTCTCTACGGCGTCGATCCCGAAGACGCCGTCCGGTTTGAAGCGGGCCTGGAAGCCTTCACCGAAGTAAACAAGGAACTCGTCGAAAACGTGATCTACAAATCCAAGCTCAGTCTTTTTGCCGCCTTCAACCAGCCCGAAAAACCGGATCTGCTCTGGGAAAACCTGGTCACGATGAAGGTGAACCGCTGGCTGAACGTCACGTTCGAGTTCGTCTCGCTCTTCGACCGCGACATCAGCGAGGACGTGCAGTTGAAGGAGGTGCTCTCTCTGGGCGTCTCGTTCATTCTCCTGTAATGCACAGGGGCGACGGTTGCATCGGTTTTTCTTTTGTGCTATGCTCCACCTGGCACCTGTGCCACCCCCACTCACCCGTTTAACCCCTGCTACGACCTCTCCAAGATCGTCGTAGCCTATCGGAGACCTGGGCTTATGAAAACCTATCTGACAGAGTTTATCGGCACATTCTTTCTGGTTCTCACCATCGGCCTCACCGTCCTCGACGGCACGCCGCTGGCCCCGCTGGCTATCGGCAGCGCCCTGATGATCATGGTGTACATGGGCGGGCACGTCTCCGGGGCGCACTACAACCCCGCCGTCTCGTTGGCTGTTTTTATGCGCGGCAAGATGGACGCCAAGGATGTCGCTCCCTACATGATCGCACAGGTCGTGGGGGCCCTGGCGGCCAGCCTGATCGTTTACCTCATCGTGGACAAGACGTTTGCCCCTGCTCCGGACCCCGACGCCGGGCTGGTAGGCGTCCTGCTCGTCGAATTTTTGTTCACCTTTGCGCTGGCCCTGGTGGTGCTGAACAGCGCTACGGCCAAGGGCACGGCGGGCAATTCGTTCTACGGCCTCGCTATCGGTTTCACGGTGATGGTGGGGGCTTTTGCAGGCGGTGCCGTTTCGGGCGGCGCGTTCAACCCCGCCGTCGGCATCGGTCCTATCGTGACGAACGCGGTACTCGGCGACGGTTCCTTCGGCGATATCTGGATCTACCTCGTGGCCCCGTTGCTCGGCGGCGCGGCTTCGGCGTTTGTCTTCAAGATGCAGAATCCCGGCGACGATTGAGGGCCGTCGTAACCGCACTCACTTCAAGAGCAGCATGGTCTGCACATCGCGGAAACCGGGGGTCTGGAGGACGTAATAATACAGGCCGCTGGGAAGGGTCTCGCCCGTAAAGTCGACCGTATGGGTGCCGGCCCCTCTATGGGCATCAACCAGCGTTCGGACGGTGCGTCCCAGGGTGTCGTAGATTGTGAGCGTCACGCGTTCAGCCGCCGGCAAGGTATAGGTGATGCGCGTCGTAGGGTTGAAGGGGTTCGGATAATTCTGGGCCAGGACGTAGGCTTCAGGGAGTGCCTCGTCGTCTCGTCCGGTGGCGGTCGCGGTGTTGCAGTTGCGATCGCGCATGATGCGGCGGGCGGTTTTGCGCCGGGTGGACTGGACGAAGTTAAACCAGTCTACGACGAAGGTGGAGTCATCGGCGAAGTTATGCACGTGGGTGACGACGCCCACCACGTCGAGGTCGTTGCGGCTTTCGTAAAGCGCTTTGACGGCGGTGACCTCCTGTTGCGACTCGATAAAGGAATAATTGATCTCGCATACGGTGGCGTCCCCGACCGTTTCTACGTGCGGGCTGGAGAACGAATTTTCGGGATCGCGTCCGCCCAGGGTACGAAACGGGTAGGTGCTCGGCCAGTCCACTTCCGGGTTCGGGTCCTGCACGCCGGGGCCTCCCATCGTCAGCGCGAGGGAGTCGCCTGCCAGGGCATCGAGGGCAGCCCCATAGGCGTCCATCGTGCCGAGGAACCGATTGGCAGGCCACCCCCGCGCGAGGATATCCGCTATCGGATAATCGGTGTAGCCGTCCCAACTGGGATGGTAGATGCCGTGATGGTGAGCGCCGACCTCGTGTCCCTGCTGTTGCCAGGCACGCACGCGGTCCAGCTTCAAGGGATCGGCGAGGATGGCATCGGCCCACTGGGGCGTAAACTCAAGCGTCAGGAGGACGCCGTAGGACGCTGCCGTATCGACCAGGCGAATCAGGTCGTCGAAGCGGTCGGCGGTGGTCGGTTCGCAATGTACCACGAAGAAGGTTTCCGGCGTCTGGGCCTTCAGCACGGGGGTTATGCCGCACAGCGCGACAAGCGAAAAACACAGGGTTGTACGTCTCATAAGGAGCCTCATACCAACGCGAAATATGTATATCGAGGTTGGTTTCTGAATGTATGGGGTGCCCCGAGGATGGGTTGTCACAAAAGCATATCGTTTCGTTGAAGACTTTTTTATAATGGGTATGCGAACTCAGGTTGTGCCTGTAGTCCCAGCAAGGAGACGGCGAGACGCTGTATCGACGGACCATCATGCAGAGAACCCCTCCTCGATACGTCGTCTCCCCGATACGTCGTCTCAACCCAAGAGGGCACACCGTGGGTACTGCTGTTCTTGCTCCGATTCTTTCCACCGCCGAACGCCACCACGCCATGAACATCCTTCGCTCACTCGTTGCGGCCCTGTTGCTGGGGCTCGTCGCCCTGCCAGCCTCAGCGCAGCAAGCCCCCTCGTATCCGGAAACACGCAAAGGCGATGTCGTCGATAATTACCACGGCATCGAGATGCCCGCCCCGTATCGCTGGCTCGAAGACCTCGACAGCGAAGAAACCCGGGCCTGGGTCGAAGCCCAGAACGCGGTGACCTTCGGCTACCTCGAACAGATTCCCCAGCGCGAGTCTATCAAGAAGCGCCTGACCGAACTGTGGAACTACCCCCGATACGGCACGCCGTTCAAACGGGGCGACCGCTACTTCTTCTCGAAGAACGACGGCCTGCAAAACCAGTCGGTGACCTACGTGCAGGAATCGCTCGACGACGAGGCCCCCCGCGTGCTGCTCGACCCCAACACCCTCTCCGAAGACGGCACGGTCGCGCTCTCGGGCCTCTATGTCAGCGACGACGGGCGCTACGCCGCCTACAGCCTCAGCGCCAGCGGCTCGGACTGGCGCACCTTCAAGGTCCGCAACGTCGAGACGGGGCAGGACCTCGACGATGTGCTCGAATGGATCAAGTTTAGCGGAGCCTCCTGGACCCCCGACGGCAAAGGGTTCTTCTACAGTCGCTACGATGCGCCCAAAGAAGGCGATGCCTACGAGCAGGTCAACAAAAACCAGAAGCTCTACTACCACCGCCTGGGTACCTCGCAGGCCGAGGATGAACGGATCTACGAACGGCCCGACGAGCCGGAGTTCGGCTTCGGCGCAGGCGTCACCGACGACGGGCACTACCTGATCATCAACGTCTGGAAAGGCACCGACCGCCGCAATCGCGTCTACTACAAAGATTTGCAAGATCCCGAGAGCGAAGTGGTGCGCCTGCTCGACGACTTCGACGCGGGGTACGGTTTCATCGGCAACACGGGCACCGAATTCTACTTCCTTACCGACCTCGACGCCCCCAACCAGCGGCTCATTGTGATCGACATCGAAAACCCGACGCGCCAGGCGTGGCGCGACCTGATCCCGGAAAGCGATGCCGTGTTGCAGAGCGTCAGCCTCATCAACAATCAATTCCTCGTGCGCGCCCTCGTCGATGTGAAAGGCCGCCTGACCATCCACGACCTCGACGGGCGTTTCGTCAAGGAGATCGAACTGCCTACCATCGGCAGTGTCGGCGGGCTCAGCGGAGAGCGCGACAGCGACGAGATGTTCTACACCTTCACCTCGTTCACCTACCCGCCGACCATCTACCGCTACGATTTCGCTTCAGGAACCTCCGAAGTCTTCCGCCGGCCCGACATCGACTTCGACGCGACGGAATATGTGACAAAGCAGGTCTTCTATGAAAGCAAGGATGGCACGCAGGTCCCCATGTTCATCATCTACAAGGAAGGACTGGTGTTGGACGGCTCGAATCCGACGTATCTCTATGGCTACGGCGGGTTCAACATCAGCCTCACGCCGCGCTTTTCGATCAGCAACCTGGCGTGGCTGGAGATGGGCGGCATCTACGCCCAGCCGAGCCTGCGCGGCGGGGCCGAGTACGGCGAAGCGTGGCACCAGGCCGGCATGCTGGACAAGAAGCAGAACGTGTTCGACGATTTCATCGCTGCCGCCGAGTACCTGATCGAAGAAGGCTATACGTCCACGCCCCGGCTCGCAATCGGCGGCGGCAGCAACGGGGGCCTGCTGGTGGGGGCCGCCCTCACGCAGCGCCCCGACCTGTTCGGTGCAGCCTATCCCGCCGTGGGCGTGATGGATATGCTACGCTTCCACAAGTTTACCATCGGCTGGGCGTGGGTTTCGGAGTACGGCTCCTCGGACGATCCGGAACAGTTTACATTCCTCCGGGCCTATTCGCCGCTGCACAACCTGAAGCCGGGCACGCCCTATCCGCCTACGCTCATCACCACCGCCGACCACGACGACCGCGTGGTGCCTGGTCACTCCTACAAGTTTGCCGCCGCGATGCAAGCGGCCCAGGCAGGCAACGCCCCCGTCCTGATCCGCATCGAGACGAAGGCGGGCCACGGAGCAGGCCGGCCTACGAGCAAGATCATCCAGGCCGAAGCGGACAAGTGGGCCTTTCTGGCCAAGGCGCTAAACATGCCCAACCTGGAGGCGCTGCCCGCCGGCACAGGCGTCCAGGATAGAAACAAACAGTAGACGCAAGGTGGGCCTTATTTCCAATCAGCACCCGATCCCGATGAGGCATGAGAGGGTCCGGGTTTCGGCAGGTTGGTGAGGGGGTCAATGGAGCAGGTGCCCTTCGGGTGTTGCTACGTTTCGCCTCTTGGCGGAATCGAGCCCGGAGGGGTCGATTCCTACCTGCCGCGCCAGTCTTACGAAGTCCTCCCCTGATGCAGGGATGCACGGCAGAAATCGCTCGCTGTGCCGGCGAATCCAGGGATCGGCCTGTGCTCCGGCCTTGAGGGTGCCGTCGAGTCCGAGCAGGTACCGCCACTCGGCCAATCGCTCCTCGTTGTACGTGTGCAGCCGTTCGGGGGATGTTTGGCCTTGCAGCACGTCGGCGATGATCCCTGCCAAGTTATGCGCTTCGTGGAATCCGACGTTCATGCTTTGTACGCCGACCGGCCCGGTGACGTGGCCGGCATCGCCGGCCAACCAGGTGCGTCCTCTTCCGAATGCGCTCGCCAGGCGGCGCTCGAACCGCACGACGATCCGCCACCGGAGGCGTTCGATGCTTCCGGTGAACCAGGGCGCTCGCTTTGCAATCAGGGCACGGAGGTTGTCTTCCGTCAACATGGAAAATCGGGCCGTTCCGAGTTCGACCAACAGGTCGCCTTTGCTGCGGGTGGATGCCGGGACTTCATAGTCGTCCAACTCGAAACTCCACCGGCAATAGCCGTCCGGTAAGGGCCAGAGCACGTTCGTCGTGCGATCATCCATCACCACCCGCATCTCGTGCTGCAAATCGGCGTCCGTCTTAAATTCGAACACGGCAAAATGTTGCGTCCCTCCAAGGTCCGGAAAGTCTATCTGCAACGCCCGGCGCGTGTCGGATAGGTGCCCGTCGGCCCCGATCACGAACGGCACCTTAAGGACGGTGGATTTAGCGACGAACCACTCCATATGCGCAACGGCGTAGCCCATCGATTCTTTTTCCAGTCGGCCGATGGTCACGGAGACGTAGTCTTCCCGAGGCACCAACTGCGACACCTGGTGATTCCAGAGCACCTTCACACCACAGTGCCTGAGTTCGTCTTCGAGCAGGTTCTCCAACACATCCTGGGTCATCACGGCAAGGAACGAAAAATCCTCTCCCAGATCCGATATATGCATTTCGGCCCGGCGGCTTGCGCCATCGTAGAATCCGATGGTCCGAACGCGGTAGGCCCTTTCAAGAATGCGGCCCAACAATCCAACCTCTTCAAACAAATCGAGCGCGTGGGCATGCAGCGCGAGGCCATAGCTATGCGCCGCCGGACGCCAGTCCTTGTCTACAACCTGAACGCGGATGCCGCGTTTTGCCAACACGAGGGCGGCAAACAAACCAATTGGACCGGCTCCCACAATCAGTACTTCGGGTTTCTTTCGATCAAACATGGCGGCCCTCCAAGAATTAGTTTAAGATCCCCCCTTGATTGAAAGAGAGTGCCCGAAACCGATACGATTGGCAGCGAATCCCCGTTTCGTGTATGGGAATAATGCTGAAAGATATGCCGGGGAAAACCTGAAGTTTGTTGTGGCCACGAGGAACAGGCTCTCTATGGCGGCCAGTATATTTTTCCGTAAGTTAGACCTGCCTGTTTTCCAGGGTTCACCTCTTCACGTATTTCCTCGAATGCTCATGTACCGATACGTCCTCGCTCTTGTCAGTCTGGTCCTTTTAGGTATCCCTCCGAGTGCCCACGCGCAGATCCAGGCCGCCCCGCCTCGTGCCGAGGGCGACGGTCCCTACGAACGGCTGATTCTGCGTGGCGGTATCCTCATCGACGGTACGGGCGCACCGCCCATCGGGCCAGTCGATATCGTGATCGAAAACAATCGGATCGCGGAGATCAGAAACGTGGGAAATCCCGGCGTGCCTATCCGCGAGGAACGGAGGCCCGACCCCGGCGACCGCGAACTGGACGTGGACGGCATGTACATCCTGCCGGGCTTCATCGACATGCACGGCCACATCGGAGGCACCTCGCAAGGCACCCCGGCAGAGTACGTCTTCAAGCTCTGGATGGGCCACGGCATCACGACCGTGCGCGACCCCGGCAGCGGCAACGGCCTTGAGTGGACCGTGGAGCACAAGCGGAAGAGCGCGGCCAACGAGATCACGGCTCCCCGCATCGAGGCGTATGCCGGTTTTCGCGGCACCGAGGAGCATCCCACCACGACCCCGGAGGAAGCCCGCGCCTGGGTGCAGTATGTAGCCGAGCAGGGCGCTAACGGGATCAAGTTTTTCGGCGCACCGCCTGAGATCCTGGCCGCCGCTCTCGACGAGGCCCCAAAGCACGGGCTTCGCACCACCATGCACCATGCCCAGTTGCACGTCACACGGATGGACGCCCTCCAGTCGGCCCGCCTGGGACTCACGTCGATGGAACACTGGTACGGCCTGCCTGAAGCCCTCTTCGAAGACCGCATCGTGCAACACTACCCCCTCGACTACAACTACCTCAACGAGCAGGATCGCTTCGGGCAGGCCGGGCGCTTGTGGAAGCAGGCCGCCGCGCCCTACAGCGACCACTGGAACGCTGTGATGGATTCCCTCATCGCGCTGGACTTTACCCTGGATCCAACGTTCAACATCTATGAAGCCAGCCGCGACCTGATGCGTGCCGTCCGAGCCGACTGGCACAGCGAGTACACCCTGCCCTCGCTGTGGGAATTTTACCGTCCCAGCCGTCGCGCCCATGGTTCCTACTGGTTCTATTGGACGACGGAAGACGAGGTCGAATGGCGCGAGAACTACCGCCTCTGGATGACCTTCATCAACGAGTACAAGAATCGGGGCGGACGCGTGACGGTCGGCAGCGACTCGGGCTTCATCTATCAACTCTACGGCTACGGGTATATCCGCGAGATGGAGTTGCTGCGAGAAGCCGGGTTCCATCCGCTGGAAGTCATCTGGTCGGCTACGCTCAAGGGGGCTGAGGCCCTCGGCCTCGATCACGAAGTGGGCAGCATCCAGGTAGGCAAGAAAGCCGACATTGTGGTCGTCGAAGAAAATCCGCTGGAAAACCTGAAGGTGCTCTTTGGAACGGGCGCGATCAAGCTCGACGACGAGACGGGCCAGGTGGGGCGTGTCGGCGGCGTGAAGTGGACGATCAAGGACGGCATTGTCTTCGATGCGAAGGCGCTCCTGCGCGACGTGCGCGACATGGTGGCCCGTGCCAAGGCCGAAGCCGGCCTGCCTCCCGGCCCCATGCAGATCGAAACGACCCCGGAGATCGCCGCACCGGGCAACTGACCGGACGGTGCCCTCGTCGCAGGCCCCGGTGACACACACCCTCGACATAGACCACCTCGTCTACGCCGTTCCGGACCTGGTTCGGGGCATCGACGCCGTGGAGCGTATCCTGGGCGTGCGGCCCCGGCAAGGAGGGCAGCATCCCGGCCTCGGTACGGCAAACGCCTTGCTGGCGCTGGGCCGGGATGTGTACCTCGAAATCATCGGACCCGACCCGAACCAGCCTGCTCCTTCCCGCCCGCGCCCCTTCGGGATCGACCGGCTGGACGGCCCGAGGCTGGCCGGGTGGGCCGTCAAGGAGGCGCACCTTGAAAGGCGTATCCGCTTCAGCGTGCCACGAGGGTATGATCCGGGACCTATCATGCCCGGGAGCCGCGTCCGGCCCGACGGCACGACGCTGGCGTGGCGGCTGGCCGTGCCCGAAACCTTCCAGCTTCCCTTCGAGGGGCTGATTCCTTTTCTTATCGACTGGCAAGGCACCGCACACCCTGCGACCGGTGCCCCGCCGGGAGGTACCCTCCTCGATCTACGAGCCGAACATCCGGCCCCTGCCGAACCCCGTGCCGCGCTCGATGCGCTGGGGGCCACTCTTGCCGTTTCGCGCGGTGCCGTTCCCCGTTTGATCGCCGTGATCCAGACACCGGGCGGGCGGGTCGAGCTTTCGTAGAGAGCCGCTGGAAGCTCAATGTTCTCGATCCGGAGCAGGGCCGTTTTCAACCTCTTTGAGTGCAAAAAAGCCCTGCTCTCCGGGTACGCCGGAAGGCAGGGCCTTGATGGAGTAGCGCGGCGTGCCGCCCTATTTCAGCAGCAGGAGTTGCCGGGTCTGGCTGAAGGTGCCGGTTTGCAGGCGCGCCAGGTAGATGCCACTCGGCCGGTGTGTGGCATCCCAGGCAAAGCTGAACTCGCCCGCAGGCAATGTGTCCGAAACGAGCGTCTCGACGACACGTCCCAGCATGTCGTAAATGACCAGCGAGACGTGGGCGCTTTCGGGCAGATCGAAGCGTAGCGTGGTGGCTGGATTGAACGGGTTGGGGTAATTCTGATGGAGCCGGTACTGTCCGGGAATCCCGTCGCCGAGCGATTCCACGCCGGTGCCGACCGCCAGGGTAAAGCGGCGCGTGCCGGACCACGGGCCGTCGCCCACGGCATTTTTCCCATGGACTCGCCAGTAGTGCGTGGTCAGGTAGGCCAGCGGTCCCACCTCCGTCATGGTCTCCGTCAGGTCGTCCCGGTCGAAAACGATCTGGGAGAAATCCTCGGTGGTGCTTACCTGAAGGTGATAGGCGTCCACGTCGGCGAGTGCCTCCCACTCCAGCGGGACGATGCCGGGCAGATCGATGGCCCCGTCGTCGGGAGCGACGAGTGCTACCGGGCCGGGAGCCGTGAGCATGGTCGTAAAACGGCGCACATCGGACCACGGTCCGGTTCCCACCGTGTTCTTCCCGCGTACCCTCCAAACATAGACGGTGTTGCCGGAGAGGTCCGCTACCTCCGTAGTGGTCTGGGAAAGGTTTGCGCCCTGATACACGATCTCGGAGAAATCCTCGGTGGTGCTCAACTGGAAGTGGTAGGCATCGGCGTTCGGCTCGGCCTCCCATTCAAACGCAACCGTGAGCGGCTGGTCGGCGGCCTCATCATCGGGCGAGATCAGCCCTATCACACCGGGAGCGACGAGCGCCGTAGTAAACCGCTGGCGGGCCGACCATTCTCCCACGCCCGCCACGTTCACGGCCCGCACCTGCCAGAAGTGCTTCCTGTTGACCTCCAGCGGGCCGACCTGCACGGTCGTCCCCTCAATGCCGCGACCGTCGAAGACGATCTGCGAGAAATTGAACGTGGTGCCTACCTGGACGTCGTAGGAAGCCGCTCCCGGCACCGGATCCCAGGCCAGGTCCACCGTAGGCGGCACCCCGGTCGCGTCGTTTTGCGGCGAACGAGGGGTAACGACGCCGGGCAAGGGCGGAGCCGTCGTCAGACGCCGGACGTCGGACCAGGGGCCCGCGCCCGCCTGGTTGGCGGCCCGCACGCGCCAATAATAGGTGGTATTATTGTCGAGAGAGGTCACCGTGCGTCTTGTACTCACCAGGTTGTCGTTTTCGAAGACGATCTCGGAGAAATCCTCGGTCGTGCTTACCTGAAGGTGATACTCGGAGGCTCCGGCGGTACCCTCCCAGTCGAACGTGATCGCCGTCGGCATATTGACCACGTTGTCCAGGGGATCATCGAGCACGACGACGTCGGGCGGGACCTGAGGCGTAAGCGTGGTGAAGCTATAGATATCCGACCAGGGGCCTGTGCCGGCCGTATTCTCCCCGAGCACGCGCCAGTAGTACGTTCTGCCGTCCAGCAACGGCCCGACCTGACGCCCCGTCTGCGTCAGGTTGGCGTTTTCGAAGACGATTTCGGAAAAAGAGGACGAGGTGGCTACTTGCAGGTGATACGTGTCCGCCGCCGGATCAGCGGTCCAGGCCAGCGTCAGGGTGGTCGGTTGATCCAGGGCGTTGTTGTCGGGGTTCAAGAGGGCGATTGCATCGGGAGCGGACGGGAAGGTCGCATCCGAGTAGGAAAAGAGCGCGCAATTCTGGTCGATAACCGTGATGTCGTTGC
>JBHHWM010000151.1:0-11590 GCA_046756545.1 Rhodothermales bacterium
AGCATAACCAGCGCTTGCTCAAACGAGTAGGCGACCGGGTGCGCGCCCGCGAGGCCGTCGCTGTGAGCGGAAACTCCGGAGAGTTTACCACGGGGCCGCACTTACATTTTGAACTCTGGGATAGTGGGCTCGCGCAAGATCCACATTCCTACCTCATCGGTTTATAACGAAGCGTATGTAGAAGCCTCGTGCCATCCCGTTGCGTCCTACCCCTTTGCAACTCTTTTACAACCAAAAACCGCTTTTTGCGGTTGAGTTTCAGATTTTGAACGGTATACAAAACCAGGCAATTTCGACACAAACCCAGCGACTGACGCCAGTAAAACGACAATCCCACATAGAACGATGGCCCTTTTTGGAAATAACAAAGAGCAACCCATGGCGAAGCAAATAAGTACATCTGCCGCCCCGAACCAGGTCAACATGGTTGGGGAAGGAACGGTTTTCGAAGGCACCCTCCGCACCGAAGGAGACGTGCGCATCAGCGGCCGCATCATTGGCAAGCTGACCGTTGGAGGACGCGCCTTTGTCTCTCCGGAAGGAGGCATCGAAGGCGAAGTAGTAGCTACCAACGCCGACATCGGCGGGCAAGTCCAGGGGGAACTGCGCATCCAGGAGCGCCTGATCCTGAAGAGTACGGCCCGCGTGGAAGGCTCCATCAAAACGGGACGACTCATCGTAGAGGAAGGAGCTATCTTCAACGGGGAGTGCGAAGTCGGCCAGAGCAAAACGCAGCGGAAGAAGAGCGACTTGCCCAAGGAAATGGCCGTTCCAAGACGCCCCGAGTTGCCCCAGGAAACCAGGATACCGGAGGGTGGCCCCGCCCAGCGCGAGCATGCGGGTTTCAAGTTTGCTCCCCAGGAAGAGCGACGCCCCGATGACGCCCGGAGCCATGTAAGGTGAGCCCCTCTCCCCCATCATCAAAACGACCTCCCCCGCACACAAGCTGGCAGGCCAGCTTTCGGGAGGCTTCACCGTATCTGGGGCTAGGCATGCAACTGGCCCTTACGATGGCTTTTTTCGTCGTCGGCGGATACCTCCTGGATCGATGGTTGGGCACGACACCGTGGCTCGTCATAGCCGGAGCCGTCCTCGGTATGGTAGCCGTCTTTGTGCACCTCTTCCGCATAGCCAGTGAACTGAACAAAAAAAGCAACGCCGGGCCGAAAAAAGATTCTCCCGACGACAGGGAGGATCCGCCTGAAGGAAGTGCTTGATGCGACGTATCGGCACATAGACTGTGTAAGAATATCCCGATGGCGGCAGAGCGCCTGCACAGGCTGTGCGAGGTTACCATGAGCAACACAGCCATTCCTCATGAACGGAAGTTCAAGTAGAATTCACTGCGTTTTTCCCGTCTCCACGGCTCTTTCTGCGTAGTTTAGCGTTCCACGCGACAGATTCCCCAGTGCCTCCAAATGTGTGGTTACCTGCTATCATGGCTGAGTGCTTTCACGCCGGCCTGGTGGCTTAGCCTCGGGTTGGGGATCGGCCTCGGGTTGTTATACAGCGCGGCCAGCCTCGTTGTAAACCGCTACGCCCTGCGCCAGGACAGTCACCGGTTTCTGCTGATTGTGTTGGGGGGGATGATAGCACGCATGGCCCTGGCCCTGGCGCTGGTTGCTCTCATAGTGTTGTTGCTCCCGGTAGAGCAGGTCGCGTTCCTCGCCTCCTTTTTGGGGGTCTTCGTGATCGGGATAATCGTTGAAGTGATGATCCTGCATCGCAAGCTATTAGCGGCAAACAACACCTGAGCATCACCAGGTGCCTCATGCGGGTTATTACGTTGTGAAGGTGATATGCCGTAGGGTATTAGCAAGGAACATGAGGAAGCTTTTAAAGGCATTACTACTCGTCGCGTTGGTTAGCTACGCCGGCGCACCCGCTGCATTCGCCTCGGGCGAAGGGGAAGACCTGGATCCCGTCCACCATACGGCTGACGGCTATTACCTGGATTTTAACCCCATCGGCAAGGTCGAACTCCCTCGCATCTTTTTGGTGCGTCACGAGGATGGATCGATAGGCGTGGATTTCTTCGGAGGCACAGCCGCCGCCTTGCGCTCCGGCGCGTATGTGGCCGAAGGTGAGGGCGAGCACGGCGAACCGGCACACGACGGGGAGGAACAGGATGCCGCCGAAGACACCGAACATGCCGAAGCGCAGACCGTCGATGCCCTGATCGAAAGCGGGGCCCATCTTGATGCCCATCTGGTACCCGCGCACGGCAGCATTATCATCGACTTCTCCATTACGCGCCACCTGGTCTTTGCCTTACTGGCCTCCCTCATTGTGATTATCATCTTCACCCGGCTGGCCGCACGCTACAAACAAGGCATCGGGCGAGAAACAGCACCCCGGGGGATTGCGCAAAACCTCTTCGAAACCCTGATCATCTTCATCCGGGACGAAGTAGCCAAGCCGAACCTCGGCGACCACTACAAAAAGTTTTTGCCCTACCTGCTGACGGTCTTCTTCTTCATCCTCGTTTGCAACCTGCTCGGGCTCGTTCCTTTCGGCGCGACGGCCACCTCCAACCTGATGATCACCTCGGTGCTGGCTACGTTCACCTTCATTCTCACCCAGGTGAACGGCTCGAAGGATCACTGGAGACACGTATTCTGGCCGCCGGGCGTCCCCGTTCCGATCAAGCCGATCTTGATTCCCGTAGAGATATTGGGGCTGTTTACGAAGCCGATTGCCCTGGCCATCCGGCTCTTTGCCAACATGACCGCCGGCCACCTGGTGATTCTGAGCCTCATCGGTCTCATCTTTACGTTCGGCAATATTTTCGGCCCGGGCGTCGGATACGGCGTCTCGCCGATAAGCGTCGGATTTGCGCTGTTTGTTAGTTTGCTGGAGGTGCTCATCGCCTTGATTCAGGCCTATATCTTCACCATCCTCTCAGCGCTCTTCATCGGCATGGCGGTTGCAGAGCACGCGCATGAGCACGAAGACCATGGCGAAGCGCATCCTCCGCAGCTTACGGACGTCGTGACGTCCGGGACGCATTCCATTATAAGCGATAGCGCAGAGCACGCGGAAGAGGCGGTACCTGTGCTTGTCCCAACCAGTTAACCCCCTCCGACAACCCCTTTTGTGTCCGTTGCTGCGGTAGCGCGCGGCACCCCGGACGGTGACTACATACGCTAACCCAACCTACTAACGCAAAGACAAACAGGAGCTATTATGGAACCGACTGCATTGGCATGGCTTGGCGCTGGTCTCGGCGCTGGTCTCGTCGCTCTTGGCGCAGGCATTGGCATTGGCCGGTTGGCCGGTCCGGCGATGGAAGGCACGGCCCGTCAGCCGGAAGCCGCCAACGATATCCGGACGTCGATGATCATCGCGGCGGCGCTCATCGAGGGGGTGGCCCTCTTTGGCCTCGTGATTGCCATCATCCTCGCTTTCAAGGCGTAAGCACGACCTTGACGTCATGAGTTGCGGGCGGCTCTCCCTGGCGGATGGTCGTCTGCATCTCAGCAGGGTGCGCGAGCGCCTGCTGAGATGCGGGTTTCGTCGGAGCGGCTTCGGGCCGGGCGACCCCGCTACCTCAAACTGCTTGACAGGTGGAATTGATGAACATGATTCTTGCCGCTGATCTTCTGAGCCCGAATTTCGGCCTGGTCATCTGGCTCGCCCTCGTGTTCCTGGCCCTGTTGTTCGTCCTCAGGAAGTTTGCCTGGGGACCGATCACCAGCGCGCTGGAAACTCGAGAGCAAACCATCGACGAGTCGATCCAGCGCGCCGAAAGGGCGCTGGCCGAGGCCCGGCAGATTCAGGCTGACAACGAGCGCGCCCGGCGCGAAGCGGAGCAAGAGGCACAACGCCTGCTGCGTGAAACACGCGAAGAGGCCGAACGCTTGCGGGGCGAAGAGGTGCAGAAAACCCGCGAGCAGATTCAGCACATGCGCGATCAGGCGCAGGCCGAAATCGAACGCGAGAAAGACAGCGCCCTGGATACCCTGCGTGCCGAGGTGGCCGACCTGGCCATCCAGGCTGCCGAGAAGATCTTGCAGGAAAACCTCGACGCCGCCCGCCAGCGCCGTATCGTCGAAACCTTTATCGACGACCTGCCCAAGAACTGAGTGCGGACGTTATGAATGCCTGGATGTAGAGATCCTGCTTCGACCTGATCATCGTCCCCACGTTCATACGCCCCAACCTCCCTACCTACCATGAACAACCTCACCATAGCACGGCGATATGCGCAGGCGCTCTATGAAGAAGCCGCACGTGCGCAATGCGTCGATGGCGTTGATGAGGATATCGCCTTGATCCGAGACGCCCTGGGCGGCTCCCGCGAACTCGTGCGCTTTTTCGAGAGCCCGGTCATCTCGCGCGAGAAGAAGGAGTCCGTGGTGCAATCGCTCTTCGCCGAGCGCGTGCAGCCCACCACGCTCCGCTTCCTGCGCCTGCTCATCGGGAAAAAACGCGAAGAGCTTTTCCCCGACGTGGTTCGGGCCTACCACGCCTTGCGCGACGAGCAGGTGGGCATCGTCGAAGCGCAGGTGCGTGTGGCGTATCCGCTGAGCGAGCAAGAAGAAACGCAGTTGGCGCAAGCCCTCGAACGGATGGAAGGAAGACGCATTCGGCTGCATGTGGAGTTGGATGCCGGCTTGCTCGGGGGCCTCGTGGTGCGCATCGGCGACACCGTCTACGACGGCAGTGTGAGCCACCAGTTAACCAGCCTTCGCGAGCGCATGGAGCTTGGCTCGGCAATGTTGAATTGACAGTAGAAAACAGGAAATGGAAAACAGAGCCTGAGGGCACAGCCCGACTGACGCAAACGTAGGGGTTGGTTGCAGCTAGATGCGCTCACCTGGTTCCCCTAAACTACTTTCCACTTCCTAATAACCTTTTCCAGACAAAAACCTATGGCAACGGCGATTCGACCCGACGAGGTAACCTCGGTCTTACGACGCGAACTGGGCGGTTTTGAGGCCGAAACGGATGTCTACGAAGTAGGCACGGTGCTGCAAGTGGGCGATGGTATTGCCCGCATCTACGGCCTTTCGAACGTGCAGGCCGGCGAGTTGATCGAGTTTCCCCAGAGCAAAGTGACCGGCATGGTGCTCAACCTCGAAGAGGACAACGTGGGCGCGGTACTGTTCGGGGAAGTGCAGGCGGTGAAAGAGGGCGACGAAGCGCGCCGCACCAAGCGCATCGCCTCGGTCCAGGTCTCGGAAGGCATGCTGGGGCGGGTTATCGACCCGCTCGGCGTTCCGCTCGACGGCAAAGGACCGATTAGCGGCGAGGTGTACGAGATGCCGCTGGAGCGCAAGGCCCCCGGTGTGATCTACCGTGAGCCGGTGTCGGAACCGTTGCAGACGGGCATCAAGGCCATCGACTCGATGATCCCCATCGGGCGCGGCCAGCGCGAACTCGTCATCGGCGACCGCCAGACGGGCAAGACCGCCGTGCTCATCGATACGATTATCAACCAGAAGTACACGCACGAGACGGACGCCCCGGTCTTTTGTATCTACGTGGCCGTGGGGCAGAAAGCCTCGACCGTGGCGCAGGTGCAGCGCGCGCTCGAAGAAAACGGCGCCATGGACTACACCGTCATCATCAACGCACCGGCGTCGGTGGCGGCTCCGCTCCAGTTTATCGCGCCCTTCGCCGGAGCCTGCATCGGCGAGTACTTCCGCGACACGGGCCGGCACGCCCTGGTGATGTACGACGACCTCTCGAAGCAGGCCGTGGCCTACCGCCAGGTATCGCTGCTGCTGCGTCGCCCGCCGGGCCGCGAAGCCTACCCCGGCGACGTGTTCTACCTGCACAGCCGCCTGCTCGAACGGGCCGCCAAGATCAACGGCAACGACGAGGTGGCGCGCCAGATGAACGACCTCCCGGCGGTTCTCCGCGACAAGGTCAAAGGCGGCGGCTCCCTCACGGCACTCCCGGTCATCGAAACGCAGGCCGGCGACGTATCCGCCTACATCCCGACCAACGTGATCTCGATCACCGACGGGCAGATTTACCTGGAGTCGAACCTGTTCAACGCAGGCGTTCGCCCGGCCATCAACGTGGGGATCTCGGTGAGCCGTGTCGGAGGCAACGCGCAGATCAAGGGGATGAAAAAGGTAGCCGGTACGTTGCGCATCGACCTGGCGCAGTATCGCGAACTGGAAGCGTTTTCCAAGTTCGGCTCGGACCTGGACCCCGCCACGCAGCGCCAGCTTCGTCGCGGCGAGCGCCTGGTCGAAGTGTTGAAGCAGGGTCAGTTTGCTCCCGCCCCAGTGGAGGAGCAAGTCGCTATCATCAACGTGTCTACAAAGGGTCTTCTCGATGCCGTGTCGGCAGATCGCATCAACGAGTTCGAGCGAGAGTTCATCGAACGGCTGAAACTGCGTCATGGGGCCGCGCTGGCCGAAGTGCGCGAGACCGGCAAGCTGAGCGATGAAACGGCCGCCGTCTTCAAACAAGAGGCCGAGGAACTGGTCGACCTCTACACGAACTAACTCACCCTCTGCTTTCGAGCCGCCCCGTTCGACGGTAGAACGCAGGATTCCGAACTTCGAGCTTTTCTCTCATGGCTAGCCTTCGGGACATACGGAACCGGATCAGTTCGGTCAAAAACACACAGCAGGTGACGCGCGCCATGAAAATGGTGGCGGCGGCAAAGCTGCGGCGTGCACAGGAGCGCATCTTCCATACACGTCCCTATGCGTTCAAGATCGCCGAAATCATCAGCCACGTCAAAGGCCAGTTCGACCCGTCGTTGCATCACCTCTTCCTGGAACGCGAGGAGACCAACGGGGTCCTGCTGATCGTCGTCACCGGCGACCGAGGCCTGGCCGGGGCCTTCAACGGCAACGTCATCAAACTGACGGAGCAGACGATCCGTCAGGACTATGGGCGCCACCACGAGGCCGGCACCCTCTACCTGCTCGCCGTCGGGCGCAAGGGGCACGAATACTTCGCCAAGCGCGGATACCAGATGATCGGGGACTTCCAGGGGGTCTTCAGTGATCTCACCTTCGGTACGGCGCAAAAAGTGGCGGACACAGCCGTGGGCGGTTTCCTCGGAGACCGCTGGGACGAAGTGAAAATCATCTACAACGAATTTAAAAACACGATTTCGCAAAACCGCATCGTCGAGCCGTTCCTGCCCATCCCCAAGGAGCACTTCCTGACGCCGGTGATGGAGCAGGAGGTAGAGGTGCAAGCCAAGCCGAAAGAGGGCCAGGCCGTCGATTACATCTTTGAGCCGGACGCCAAGACGATCCTGGATGTGCTGGTGCCTCGGTACCTCAACTACCAGGTGTGGCGCGCGTTGTTGGAGTCGAACGCCGCCGAACAAGGCGCGCGGATGGTGGCCATGGACAACGCCACTTCGAACGCCGACGAACTGCTCCGCGACCTGCGCTTGAAGTATAACCGTGCCCGGCAGAGCGCCATCACGAAGGAGATCCTCGAGATCGTGGGCGGGGCCGACGCGCTCGAAGCCTCGCAATAATACCCGGTCGGGGAAACGAACGCCGGGTTGCGCGTTCTACAAATAGCTTTTATCTTTATCGCCCTATTTTGGCAGGGCGCTCGGAGAGGTGGCCGAGTGGCTGAAGGCGCTCCCCTGCTAAGGGAGTATGCGGTGACCCCGTATCGAGGGTTCGAATCCCTCCCTCTCCGCCAAATCGAAAAGCCGGACCTTATGTTCGGCTTTTTTGATTTAATTCGGGACGCATACGAATGAGCGAGTCGCTATGGCGCCGTGACATGCGCGCACCGGAGGGGTGGCAGAGTGGTCGAATGCACTGGTCTTGAAAACCAGCGTACCGCAAGGTACCGGGGGTTCGAATCCCTCCCCCTCCGCTCCGTTTCCATTCGTGTTCGAATCTGCCGCCGGCCCGGCTCATCCAGGCGAGGAGACCAGGCCTCTGCCCGACGGTGCCTGTTCTGGAATGGTCTTTCTTTTCGGTTCGTCTAACACGGAGACCCGGGAAGGCTTCTCACAGCCGGACCTTCCGGATGGAGGAGGCCCTTCGTCTTCTTTTCACCCCCAGGGCCGAAAAGATTTGTCCGCCCGCGTAACACCGGGTGTCCGCATGCGTACAGGGCATCCGTTGGTGGACGTTGAAAAGCGCCCTCTTGCCATAGATTCCTTCCTGGTACATCTCTTGAATACACCCTGGGCAGCCTTCGGTGGAATAGCCTCCCCTGAGCCTGTCTATGCCTCTGAGAAGCGTGTAACAAACCGTTTTTCAGATCGTTTACTGCCACCACATTGTACCGGAAGAACTATGCGTATTGACACCCCCAGACCCATGAACATGTTGCTACCACGTACTCCCCGGCTGGTGTTGATGCTGGCCGTGTTTGCCGTCTCGCTCGCGCTGATGCCCGCCCGGGCACAGGCCCAACAAATACAACAGATCACGTTCGATGACGCCGTGCGCATCGCGCTCGACCAGAACTATCTGCTGAAGCGCGCCGCCAACACCGTCGAACTCCAGTCGATCAGCGTATCGCGGCAGCGCATGAGTTTTTTCCCCAACTTGAACCTGAACGGCAGTGCCGGGCAGGGTTCCGGACGCAACTTCATCCAGGAGTTAGGGGAGATCATCAGCCGAACGACGAACAGCGTCAATAGCTCGATCTCTTCCGGCGTGAATGTGTTCAACGGATTCGGCGATGTGGCCTCGTTGAAGCAGGCACGCCTCCAGCGTAATGCCAGCGAACTCGACTACGAACGCCAGCGGCAGACGGTCGTCTTCACGGTCATGTCGAACTACCTGACGTTGATTGAACGCCGCGAGCAGATTCGCATTCAGGAAGAAAACCTGGAAGCGCAGCAGCAGCAGCTCACCCAGATCGAGGAATTTGTGCGGGTCGGGTCGCGGCCCATGTCGGATCTGTTTGCGCAGCAGGCCACCACGGCCCAGGCCGAAGCCAGCCTGCTCGATGCCCAACGGCTCTACCAGTTGAGTGAGATTTCTCTGATTCAGACCCTCCAACTCGATCCCTTTGGGCGTTACGAGTTCGCCATTCCCGAAGCCGACGACGCGGCACTGGTCGCCGAGCGGTACGACGTGCGTGCGATGCTCCAGAACGCCTTCGACCGGCGATACGACCTCCAGGCCCAGCGCCAGGACATTGATGCGGCGTTGCAGGGTATCCGCGTCGCGCGGTCCGGGTATTGGCCGAGCCTGAATTTCAGCATCAGTTCCAGCTTCCGTTACACCGACTCTCGCGACCAGGTGGACTTTAGCACCCAGTTCTTCGACGAACGAAGCACGTCGCTGGGGTTCAGTGTGAACGTGCCCCTGTTCGACCGTTTTGTTACACGTAATAATGTGCAGCAAGCCCGTGTCCAGCTTCAAAACGCACAGTTGGATCTGGAAAATATGCGGCAGGACATCGCGCTTCAGGTGCGTCAGGGATATCTCGACTATCTGACCGACGAGAAACGCCTCGATGTTACCGAGAAGCAGTTGCGTTCGGCCCAGCAGGCCCTGGAGGCCGAGCAGGAACGCTATAACGTGGGGGCCAGTACGCTCGTCGAACTGACCCAGGCGCGGTCCACCTTCGTGCAGGCCTCAAGCGACCGCATCGAAGCCAAGTACAATTTCTTATTCCGAAAGAGACTCATTGAATACTACATAGGGGTGCTCGATCCAACTCGACCGTTGTTCGAATAGCCCCAGGTCCTCCTCGGAAAAACCTTCATCCCCCCGACCCTGGTTTTTTCATGGCTAAGAAGAAAAGCACAACCCGTCGTATCCTCTTCATCCTTGCAGGGCTGGTCGTAGTGTTGTTGATCCTGGCCGTCGTCGCAGCATCGTTTATGAATCGAGGCGGCGACGGGCTGACCGTCGAAACGGCGACGGCGGAAATCCGCACCATCACGCAGGTGGTTACTTCCTCCGGGAAAGTGCAGCCCGAAGTCGAGATCGTGATCAGCCCGGACGTCTCCGGCGAGATCATCCAGCTCCCGGTAAAAGAAGGCGACCAGGTGCGGAAAGGCGCACTGCTGGCCCGCATCAAGCCCGACTTTTACTCGGCTCAGGTGGAGCAGGCCGAGGCCAATGTCCTGCAAAGCAAAGCCATGCAGGCGCAGCGCCAGGCCGATTTGCTCAATGCGGAGGCGGAACTGAACCGCCAAAAGAGCTTGTTCGAAAAAAACGTATCGTCCGAGAGCGCCTATCAACAGGCGAAGACGCAGTATGACATCTCCAAGGCTGCCCTCGACGCCGCGAAGTTTTCCGTGCAAAGCACCGAGGCTCGCCTGCGCGAGGCACGGGAGCAACTGAATAAGACCGTACTATATGCCCCCATGGACGGCACCGTCAGCCAGCTCAACGTGGAACTGGGCGAACGCGTGGTGGGCACGACCCAGATGGCGGGCACCCAGATGATGATCATCGCCCGGCTCGACCAGATGGAACTGGAGGTGGACATCAACGAAAACGACGTCGTCAACGTGGTGTTGGGCGACACCGCGTCCATCGAAATCGATGCCTATCCGGAGCGTTCATTTCGAGGCGTGGTTACCGAGATTGCCAACTCGGCACGACTCCTTGGTGCCGGAACGCAGGAGCAGGTGACCAACTTCCCCGTGAAAATCCGCATCCTGGATCCGCATAACGCGGAGGCCCGCAGCGCCGTAGCCGGAACCGGCGGCGTGACGCTGGATCAGGAAGTGCCGCTCTCGAAAGAGAGCTATCCCAGCTTCCGTCCGGGGATGAGTGGAACCGTCGATATCTATACAAAAACCGTCGAAGAGGTGGTGGCCGTACCGATTCAAACGGTAACCGTGCGCGACTTCAACCAGATGCGGGAGGACCTTCGTAGAAGCCAGGCCGATTCGACCGAAACGGCAACCGACGAGGAAGCCGCTGAGGAGGAAGAAGAGGACGTCCCGGAACTGCTCCAGGAAGAGGACCTGCGCAAAGTGATCTTCATCATGGACGAAAGCGAAGCCCGCGTCGTGGAAGTGGAAACGGGCATTGCAGACGATCGATTCATCGAGGTGAAATCCGGCCTGGAGGGAGGCGAAAAAGTGATCACCGGCCCCTACAGCGCCGTTAGTCGCACGCTGCGTCCCGGCATGGATGTCAAGGAACGAAGTCGCCGGCGAGGGCGACGGGGACGAGGGGGACCACCCTCAGCACCCTAAGACTCCGATGTAGCTATTTTTATGGCCCCGTAGTTTGATTTTTTTCATGGTCGCATACCCCGACACGAGGACGAAGTCCGACTGACGCAAGTAAACGTGCCTCGGACACGAGCCACAGGCGACTGACGGAGTAAGACGACCCATTCCGCTGACCGATACCTCGTAGCTTGCTGCGAGGAGTGTCATTCGACAGGAACATGCCTGACAGCAACCGCCCGGTTATCGCCCTAAATAACGTCACCAAGATCTACCAGATGGGTACGCAGGAGGTGCGCGCCCTGGCCGGGGTTTCCCTCGAAGTATATCCGAACGAATACGTCGCCATCATGGGACCCTCGGGGTCGGGCAAGTCGACCATGATGAACATCATCGGCTGCCTCGACACGCCTACCGACGGAACGTATCACCTCCGGGGTGAGAATGTGAGCGAGATGAGCGACGACGAACTGGCCGCCATCCGTAACAAGGAAA
>JBHHWM010000152.1:0-11583 GCA_046756545.1 Rhodothermales bacterium
TGAGTTCGTTCCAGACCACCTTCAGCGTCGCCTCAATGCAATCGGTGACATCGGCAATTTGCATCTCGGCTTCGTCGAGGCGTGCAAAGCTCTTGAGCCCCTGGACGATATCTTTGACCCGGTGCATCCCATTGAGCGACTCGGCCAGCAAGGCATCGACATCCTCACGGATGAATGCCAGATCCTCTTCCTCTTCAATCGTGCGGACGCGGTCGATGATGTCGCTGTAGGGTGCCTGGTGATCCGGAGAGAGCCGCTCGATGAGGGTCGTACTTTCCTGAAGCAAGCGCAGGAAGATCTCGGTATATTCGGTGAGCGTCCCCAGGTTACTCATCACAAAGCCGATAGGGTTGTTGATCTCGTGGGCAACGCCGGCGGCCAGTTGACCGAGCGACACCATCTTTTCGGACTGTACCAGGTGGGCCTGATTGGCCTGGAGTTGCTCGGTGGCCTCCTTCCATTGCCTGGTCGCGGTCTCGGCCCGATCTTTGGCCACTTCAAGTTCGTGGACTATCTCGGCGAGTTGACTGGCCTGGTCTTCGAAAATCGATTTCGTGATCTCCAGTTCATAGTTATATTTTTCGAGATCCTCCTGCGCCTGCTTCCGATCCGTGATGTTTTGCTTTACGGCGATGAAGTGGGTAATCTGCTCACCGGCTCCACGCACCGGCGTGATCGTCATCTCCTCGATGTACGTGCTCCCATCCTTGCGCCGGTTGATCAACTCGCCGCGCCACACGTCGCCCGCCAGCACCGTCTGCCACAATTCCTCATAGTACGTTGGATCTTGTTCGCCGGATCGCAAGAGGCGCGGATTCTGCCCCAGGGCTTCTTCCTTCGTATAGCCGGTGAGTTCGGTGAAGGCCTTGTTTACCCAGAGGATCGTGCCTCGATGATCCGTGATGACGATTCCGGCAGCGGTTGCCTCCAGGGCACTGCTTTTCAGACGTAGTTGCTCTTCGGCTTGCTTGCGCTCGGTGATGTCCTGAATCGAACCGGACATTCTGAAGGGATTACCATTCTCATCCCAGAGAGCCTGAGCACGTCCCCGAAACCATCGATAGGCCCCCGATTTCGTCCTGAGCCGGTACTCCATATCAATAGGCACCCGGTCTTCGAAATGCACACCGACATATTCGGCAACCTTTTCCCGATCATCAGGATGTAAAAAGTCTCCAAAATTCGAATAGCTGGCTTCGACTTCCCCATCCTCATATCCCAGTAGCTCATACCAGCGCGAGGACCACCACTGGGCTTCTTTAGTCACATCCGGCCAATCCCATAGGCCATCGTTCGATCCCCTGACGGCCAGTTCGAACCTTTCCTGACTTTCCAGTAGCGCCTCTTCGGCCTGTTTGCTCTTGCTGATATCGCGCGCAATGCCGGTAAAGAGCACCTGATCGCCCAGGCGCACCCGGCTCACGGCAAGTTCCATCGGGAAGACCGTACCGTCCTTCCGCAGTCCTTTCACTTCAACATGGCCTCCGATGATCTGCGGCACCTTCGTCTCCAGATAGCGATTCATGCCCTGTTCGTGCGCCTTCCGATACTCCTCGGGCATTAACTGTGTGAGCGAAGCGCCGACCACCTCCCTCGCATCATAACCAAACATGACTTCGGCCGCCCGGTTGAACGACTCGATGCGCCCCTGGTCGTCCATGGTGATAATGGCATTAATCGCGGCATCAAGAATGGCACGCATGCGCGCCTCGCTCTCTTGCAGGGCGTCTTCTGCCTTTTTACGCTCGGTTATGTCCTCAATGATGTCTAGCGAGTATTCAGGACGACCCTCCGAATCGTGCATCAGAGACACCGTGGTGCGCCCCCACAGCACGGATCCGTCGCTTCGGACGTAGCGCTTGTCTTGTTGATACCGGTCCAGGCTGCCCTCCAGCAGTTGCTTGAACAGGTCCCGACTCGTTCCGACATCTTCCGTGTGGGTGATGTCGTAGAAGGTCATCTGTTGCAACGCTTCGGGGGAGTAACCCAGCATCCATTGCAGCGCGGCATTCGTTTCAACGATGCGGCCATCGCTCACAGCCCCTAACACGATCCCCGAACTGACGCCGTTAAAGATGCTCCGGAACTTCTCTTCGCTCCCTCGCAACTCCTGGTCTACACGCTGTTTCTCGCGGCGCAGTCTTCTATCTTCTAGTGCTCGTTCGACAGCGGACCCCAGGCGAGACAGCCGATCCTTCAGCAAGTAGTCGGAAACTCCTTGCTTGACGGCTTCAACGGCATCTTCCTCGCGAATAGAACCACTGACAATGATGTAGGGAATATCCAGCCGGCATTCTTTGAGCCATGCAAACGCTTCCAGAGCATTGAACCGGGGCAGATTATAGTCTGCAAGGATAATGTCGACTGCCGGAGTAAGGTGAGCCTGGAAATCGGCCTTCGTCTCTACGCGCTGAGCGCACACGTCGAACCCGGCGTTGGCGAGTTCGCATTCCATCAACATGGCGTGGGCCGGGTTGTCCTCCAGGATGAGAACATGCAGGCTCCGGGGTGGAGCCTGAGATACCCGTGTATGTCGAATGCTGCTCATACCCCGCTCACTGTCTATCATCCGCTCTTTCCAATACAAGAAATCTGCCACTTCATACTCCTCGGAACTATCGCGCTACGTATTCAGATGATTTCATCGTTCATCTTCTCGACCTTCTACGTAATTTTTCCAACATACCAGGTTCACTTTTCGCGTCATTGCCTGTTGTAGTTAAGCCTGTAATTGTTGAACTTGGAAGTACGATATCGACGTTTTATTCGATGGATATGTCTCGCTTGTTGTGGTGCGGGGCCGCCCTCTTATTCATGCATGCATTCCCGGCGGCGGCCCAGTTCACCGATGATTTCTCGGACGGCAACTTCAGCCTGAATCCACCGTGGGCCGGCACCACGGACCGCTGGATCGTTGCCGACCTCAACGACAGCGCGGCTCTACGTTCCGACGGCCGGGCCGAAGCCGACACGATTTACCTGACCACCCCGTCAACCGTCAGCCGGGGGGCGTGGACGTTTACGTTCTCCTATCAGGGCGTCAACCTGAGCAATTTCAACGGCGCTCGGATGTATCTGATGGCCGACACTCCGAATCTGAGCCGGGACGTTTTCGGCTATTTTCTTCAATTAGGGACGAATAACAGCGATGAGGTACGCCTGTATCGGCAAGACGGCGCCCCCTCGACCCAGCGGGTGCTGCTGGGACGGAGCACTGAGGCTCTCCTGGCCGGGACCGACCAAACGCTCGAAATCAGCGTGACGCGTTCGGAGGAGCACACATGGAGCGTCCGGGTCAACGCTACGCAGGTCCTCACCGCGACCGACAGCACCTACCTCACGAGCCGGTTCTTCGGCGTGTGGGTGAAGCACCGATCAACAACCTCGCAGAGCTATTTCTTCGACGACTTCGAGGTGCAAGGAGACGGAGGTCCTCCCGACACGACGCCGCCCGAGCCGATCCAGGCAACCTACATTCCGGAAACGAACGACCTCCGCATCGATTTTTCCGAACCGCTCGACCCGGCCACCATCACTCCTGCCGCGTTCGAGATATCCGGCATCGGGCTACCCGACACGGTCCGGTTCGGTCCGTTGCCGCCGACCTCCGTTTCACTTGGGCTGGGAACACCTCTTCCGCCCGGAACCTACACGGTCACTTTTTCCGATCTCGCCGATCTGAGCGGCAATATCGTCCCCGAGGGTACCTCCCTCTCCTTCTCCTTTGATCCCGACAGTACACCGCCCCAACTGGTAACGGTCGAGGCGCCCGAAGCACATCGGGTTGAGGTTATCTTCAGCGAAGTAGTCCACGGATGCTTCCCGGAACGCTACGATCTCTCGCCCGGGATAGGCCGCCCGGAGGATATTGAGGCGTGCGTCCCCGAAGGACAATCCCGGTATGTACTCCGCTTGGCCGACCGGCTGATGAGCGGAACCCCCTACACCCTTACCGTCCGCGACATTGCGGACCTGGCCGGCAACGTGCTTGCCGAAGCCTCTGCCACATTCTTCTTCGTCGAGACCGACTCCACCCCCCCGGCTCCGGCAGACATCGTCATCAATGAATTATTTTATGCCCCTCCAAACTCCGATCTTGAGTTCATCGAACTCTTCAACCGATCCGATCAAACCGTTGATCTGAAACAGTTTGTATTTTCAGATAATCGTCTGAAACCAGAGGTGATCACCGACCGACGGCACCCCTTTTCACCGGGCGATTATGCCGTTCTTGCCCGCAACGGCACCGCCTTCCGTGCCGAATTTCCCGGTGTTCCCTTCATCGAGCCGCCTGGCTGGCCGGCCCTGAACAACAACGGCGACACGGCGATCCTCTTCTTCGAAAACACGGTTATCGACTCGGTCGCGTATGCACCGGGTTGGGGAGGGGACGGCGTTTCGCTGGAACGGAAAGATCCCGGCGGTCCTTCGAACAGCCGGTTCAACTTCGGCTCGTCGGTGGCCGAAACAGGGGCCACACCGGGCGCACAAAATAGTATCTTCGCGCCGGACACCTCCCCTCCCACCCTGCTGTTTGCCGAGCAGGTTGAAAACAACGTCGTGGACCTCTTCCTCGATGAGCCTGTGACCCCGGCCTCTGCACTACCCGACGCCTTCACCCTGGACGATGGCCGCGTACCGGATCGGGTCACGTTGCTGGATGAAGATACCCGCTTGACGTTGCGCTTCTCGTCCCCCCTGTCGGGACTCCATCTCACCGCCACCGGGCTGCGTGATCTCACGGGCAATACGCTTTCGGGCGCTTCGCTCGTCCTCGCCTACCGTGCCCGGCCGGGCGATGTCGTCGTTAACGAGATTATGTTCGATCCGCTGGCACGCGATACCGACGCCTACCCGGACCAGCCGGAATATGTCGAACTCTATAATCGTACCCCCCGCGCCCTTACCCTGCGTCATCATTACTGGACCGATGTGCCCGACGCAGAAGGCACCGCAGACACCTTGCGCTTCGGTCCCGATTTCAGGGCGATAGCTCCGGGCCGTTTTGCCGTAGTCTTCGCCGACCGGGACGCCTCGAACCACCCAGCCGTCGATTCGAAGCTGGCACGCGCCTTTCCCGACATCGACTTCGCCGCCGGCACCGCCGTCCTCATTCCCCTGCCTCGCGCTTCCCTGAGCCTCGTCAACACGGGCGACCTGCTTCACCTCCATCGCCCCGACGACGTGCCCCTCGACTCCGTCTTCTACGATCCCGACTGGCATCACCCCAACCTCATCGAAGCCAACGGCGTCTCGCTGGAACGCATCGAGCCCGACGGTTCATCGAACGACCGAGCCAATTGGACGAGCAGCCTCGCCAGGGACGGCGGCACCCCGGGACAACCGAACAGCGTCTTTCGTCCTCCGGATGCTCCCTCGGTCCGGAACGGCTTGACCATCAACCCCTCTCCTTTCTCGCCCGATCAGGACGGATTCGATGATCGGACGGAAATCCGCTACAGGCTCTCGCAGGTGCCTTCGCTCATCCGCGTCCGCATCTTCGATACGTACGGACGGCTGGTACGCACGCTCGAAGACGCCGGGCTGGCCGGGCCCACAGGGCAGTTGACCTGGGACGGCCTCGACGACGGAGGACGAACACTTCGCATCGGCATCTACGTGATTTTGTTCGAGGCCCTCAACACACGCGGAGGCACCACCGAGGTATTTAAGGAACCCGTCGTGCTGGCTCGCTCGCCGAACTAAGCTGAACGAGTAATCGCCCCCTTTTCTTTCACCCTTTTTCCTTGGAACTGCCTCTGAGGGCTTCCGTTGCATGATGTACGAAAACCCATGATCATAAGGAGCATACCCCATGGATGAACCCGTCGGCACGCCCCCTCTTCCCTCTCCTGTAACGCTGAGCGCACAGGCGGCCGAGGAAGTCAAAAAAATTATGACGACCAAGAATCTGCCGGAAGGATACGGCCTGCGTGTGGGAGTCCGTGGGGGCGGGTGCTCGGGCATGAGCTATGTGCTGGGTTTTGATAAGCTGCGTGAACACGACGTCGAGTTTGACTTCGAAGGCATCCCCCTGTATATAGATAAGCGACACGGCCTCTATCTCATGGGCACTACCATCGGTTATCACAACGGCCTGGACGCCAGAGGCTTTACGTTCGACAATCCGAATGCGACCCAGACCTGCGGCTGTGGCTCCAGCTTTGCCGCATAACAAGGGAAGCCGGAAGAAGGAAGAGTTCCCTGAAAACCTCTTGACCTCTTCTCAGACCTTGTTCGCTTCGCCCGTTCTTTCAGCGATGACACGCGTGTGGATCGGCCCCACGCGTTTTTCATAGGAACTGTGCTTGAAGGCCGAAGGTACTATCAACAGCCCTTTGGCTCCGGCTACCCAACGGTCCGTAGAGGACATCAAAAGCACGGCACACACTTCGCTGTGAAGTTGGCTTGGCCCGCCTTTTGCTGTTTCACACACCATCGATGAACGACAGCGGCTCCGGTGGGCCACGGGCCTATTCGCCCTCTGTACCATAACACGTTGAGCATGGAAGGGAATTTTTCAAACCGTGTACGTGATGTCATCTCCTACAGCCGGGAAGAAGCCATTCGGCTTGGACATGATTACATCGGCACCGAACATTTACTCCTCGGGATTATCCGTGAAGGCGAAGGCATTGCCGTCAAGATATTACGCAACCTCGGGTGCGATCTCGGCAAGCTCAAAAAAGCCATCGAAGATACGGTGCGTAGCACCGGCGGAACCCTCACCGTGGGCAACATCCCTCTAACAAAACAGGCCGAAAAAGTACTCAAGATTACGTACCTGGAAGCCAAACTCTACAAAAGCGACGTCATCGGCACCGAGCACTTGCTGCTGAGCCTTTTGCGAGACGACGAAAACATCGCTGCGCAGATCTTGCAGCAAGGGTTTTCGATCACCTATGACGCCGTCCGCAGCGAACTCGATGCTATTATTAGCGGCAAGGCCTCCTCACGCGGCGGAAGTGGTGGCTCAGGTCATGCCTCCTCTGGATATGGACGAGAGCGTAGCAAAATGGAAAAGAGCAAAACACCGGTATTAGACAACTTCGGCCGCGACCTGACGAAGCTGGCTGAAGACAATAAGCTGGATCCTGTGATCGGGCGCGAGCGCGAAATCGAACGCGTGGCCCAGGTCCTGAGCCGACGTAAAAAGAACAACCCGGTGCTGATCGGTGAACCCGGCGTCGGGAAAACCGCTATCGCGGAAGGCCTTGCCATGCGCATCATCCAGCGCAAAGTCAGCCGCGTGCTCTTCGACAAGCGTATCGTCACGCTCGACCTGGCGGCGCTCGTAGCCGGTACCAAATATCGCGGCCAGTTCGAGGAACGCATGAAAGCGGTGATGAACGAGCTGGAAAAAAGCCCGGACGTCATCCTGTTTATCGACGAGTTGCACACGATCGTCGGGGCCGGGGGAGCCTCGGGCAGCCTCGATGCCTCGAACATGTTCAAGCCCGCCCTGGCACGGGGCGAGATCCAGTGCATCGGCGCTACGACCCTCGACGAATACCGCCAGTATATCGAGAAAGACGGCGCGCTCGACCGCCGTTTCCAGAAGATCATGGTGGATCCCTCCACCCCGGAAGAAACCGTCGAGATCCTCATGAAGATCAAGGATCGGTATGAGGAACACCACAACGTCCTCTACTCCGAAGAAGCCATCGAACTGGCCGTAGGGCTCGCCGAACGCTACATCACCGACCGTTTCCTCCCCGACAAAGCCATCGACGTACTCGACGAGGCCGGCGCGCGCGTCCACCTCAACAACATCCGCGTGCCGAAAGAAATCCTGGATCTCGAAGCCGAGATCGAGAAGACGCGCGAAGAGAAAAATCAGGTCGTCAAGAGCCAGCGCTTCGAAGAAGCCGCCCGCCTGCGCGACCGCGAGAAAAAACTTCAGGAAGCCCTCGAAGAGGCCAAGCGCGACTGGGAAACAAAGGCCGAAAACGAGGTCCACGATGTCTCCTCGAAAGACATCTCCCAGGTCGTTGCCATGATGACGGGCATCCCCGTCGATAAGATCTCGGAGCCAGAAAGCCGGAAGCTCCTCGAAATGGAGAAGGCGCTTCAGGCACGCGTCATCGGGCAGGACGAGCCGATCCAGAAGCTGTCCAAGGCCATCCGCCGCACTCGTGCCGGCCTCAAAGATCCGAAACGCCCCATCGGCTCGTTCATCTTCCTCGGCCCTACCGGCGTCGGGAAAACCGAGTTAGCCAAGGTGCTGACCGAGTATCTCTTCGACTCGCAAGAAGCGCTCATCCGGATCGACATGAGCGAGTACATGGAGAAGTTTTCGGTCAGCCGCCTGGTAGGAGCGCCTCCCGGATACGTCGGCTACGAAGAAGGCGGGCAACTGACCGAAAAGGTGCGCCGCAAGCCCTACTCCGTGGTCCTGCTTGACGAGATCGAGAAGGCCCACCCGGATGTATTCAACATCCTCCTGCAAGTCCTCGACGACGGCATCCTGACCGACGGCCTGGGCCGCCGCGTGGATTTCCGCAACACCATCATCATCATGACCTCGAACATCGGGGCGCGGGACATCAAAAACCTCGGTAAAGGCATCGGCTTTTCGCAGACCGAAGAGGTCTTCAACTACCAGACGATGAAAAGCACCGTCGAGGACGCGCTCAAGCGGGTCTTCAACCCCGAGTTCCTCAACCGCGTTGACGACGTGATCGTCTTCCATCCGCTGGAGAAGAAGCACATTTACGAGATCATCGACATCATGGCCGCCGACCTCCTGGCTCGGGCCAAGAGCATCGGCATCAATGTAGACCTGACGAAGTCGGCCAAGGATTTTCTGGTGGAAAAGGGCTATGACGCCAAGTTTGGGGCTCGCCCGTTACGCCGTGCCATCCAGAAATACGTCGAAGATCCCATGGCCGAAGCCATTCTGGGCAACGACCTCACCGAAGGCGATAAGATCATCATCAAGCACGCCGTCAAAGAAAAGTCGGCGGAATTGACCATCGTCACCAAGAAGGGAAGCACCCAGAAGACGAAGGCCAAAAAGAACGATAAAAAAGCCGCCGCAGATGATAACGGCGCTGCCGAATCGCCGGAAGCTACGGCAGAGGAAGGCGCTGCCGAATAAACCTTTCGCCCAGGTCAATCCCTCCCAGAAACGCCCCGTCATCCTCGTAGATGGCGGGGCGTTTTCGCAGGCAGAAGCTCCGCTCGCATCCCTCATCGATACCGCCACGGCCTGTAGGTGTCGGGCACGTCGCGGAAGATATGGGCCGGTTCCTCCTTGATCATCACCCGCAGCACAAACGCCATCACGCCCCCCGCAAAGAAACCGCCGATGTGCGCGCCGTAGGCCACACCGCCCGCCATTTCCTCCGACACAACGATAGCGCCGAACCCATCGATGAACTGAAAAAGGATCCAGAAGCCGATGGCGACGACGGCAGGAACGGACACGATGAAGAAGAAAACGACGGCATGTACCTTATTGCGTGGAAATAAGACCAGATACGCCCCCAGCACACCCGAGATGGCCCCGGAAGCGCCCAGGTTGGGAATGAGACTGTCGGGGTCGAGGGCAACCTGAACTATAGTGGCAACCAGGCCGCTGACCAGATAAAAAACGAGAAACGTCAGGCTGCCGAATCGATGTTCCACATTGTCGCCGAAGATCCACAGGTAGAGGAGGTTGCCGAAGAGATGGAGGAACCCGCCATGCATGAACATGGCGCTCAAGAGGGTCCAGTAGATGGGCGATGGACCGGGAGCCTGGGGAATCTGTACCTGTTCTCCCCCCACGACGATCAGGCGCGATCCCACCAGATCGGTGCCGGAGGTGATCTCGGCGGGAACAACGCTCCAGCCATAGGTAAACACCGCGTCTCCCCCTGCCTGTTGCAGGATAAAAAAGACGAACAGATTGGCCAGAATGAGGCCGGTCGTCACATAGGCCGGGCCGGATAGGTTTCGGTCATCGTCGCCGATGGGAAACAGCATGGTACTCTCCTGTAGGTCCTGGTCGTATGAGTCCGGAAAAAGATTGGAAACGCAGAAGGGAGGGCGCTGGTCCTCCGTCCCCCTTCGAGCGAGATGAAAAAGGAATCGTTCGCTCAGGTTTCGAGGCCTCTCGCTCGTATTTTGAACGCACCTTGTTCACCGTCTTACCTTCGGCCCATGATTCAACGCATCGCCCTCCTCGGCGTCGGCCTTATCGGAGGATCGCTGGGGCTTGCCTGGAAAAAAAACCGGGACACCCTGACGCTGGTCGGGTACGACGCGCCTTCCGTGCTCGACGAAGCGGCGCAACGCGGCGCGATTGATGAAAAGGCAGCAACGCCGGAAGCCGCCGTCCGCGAGGCCGACCTCGTCGTCCTGGCCACCCCCCTGGCTCCCATGATGCGCCTGCTGGAAATCATCGCCCCTCATCTCTCGCCGGGCACGCCGGTTACCGACGTCGGTTCGGTGAAACGACCGGTGATGGAGCAGGCGCTCCGAGTGCTTCCCGAAGCCAACCCGTTCATCGGCGGGCATCCGATGGCGGGATCGGAAACAGGCGGCATCGCCCATGCCGATGCCTTTCTGTTCGAGAATGCCACCTACGTCCTTTGCCCACCGCCCGGTCTCCCGCCCGACACCTTGCCCCGGCAGCACGCCGAGGTCGTCGCGCTCGTCGAAGCCACGGGCGCGCGCCTGCTGGTGCTCGACGCCGAACGGCACGACCGCATTGCCGCGTCCGTCAGCCACCTGCCCCAACTCCTCGCCATCACCTTGATGAATTATGCCGCCGGTCTCAACGCAAAGGACGATGCCTTCCTGCGCCTGGCGGCGGGCGGCTTCCGCGACATGACGCGCATCGCCTCTTCGCCCTTCGACATGTGGAGCCACATTCTGGTCGCCAACCAGGGGCCGATCCTCGATGCCCTGAGCGGCTTTGCCACGTCGCTGCGTAAAGTGCAGAACCGCATCATCGAGGAGGATCAGCACGCGCTCCGAGACGCCTTTTCCGAAGCGCGCCGCGTACGCGACACCATCCCCAGAGACACGAAAGGTTTCCTGCACCCCCTCGCCGACTTGTACGTGTATGCCGAGGACCGGCCCGGCGTCCTCTACCACATCACCCGTGTGCTCTTCGAAGCCGAGATCAACATCAAGGATATCGAGTTGCTGAAGGTGCGGGAGGGAACCGGCGGTGCCTTCCGACTGAGCTTCTCCGACGAGGCGACCGCCGACGCCGCCGTCGAGGTGTTGGAACGCGCCGGCTGCCGGGCGCATCGTCTTTGAGTCTTGGGTGAAAATGTGGATCGATCCCGTAAACAGCTAGAAAAATCAACTTGCGTATAATCAACCGCTTAGGAGCCACGAGGGGAGACCGTACTCGAGTGCGGCATGGTGGGGTGCATTGCTTCGCGTGATGATCCCATGTATCATGTATCGACGTTTCGCGTGTCCCTCCTGATTTTGACCCTGGTTCACCTTTCATGACTGCATCGGCCCCTCCCCTAAAGAAGACGCCTCTTCACGCTGTTCACGTCGCCCTCGGTGCGCGCATGATGGGCTTTGGAGGCTTCGACATGCCCGTCCAGTACACCGGCATCATCGAGGAGCACATGG
>JBHHWM010000153.1:0-11542 GCA_046756545.1 Rhodothermales bacterium
ACGTATTCCATGACGATGCAGGGCCGCCCTTCGACCTCATGGTATTCGTACAACCTCGCGATGCCGGGATGATGAAGTTGCGCCTGGATATCGGCCTCATTCCGAAACCGCTCGACGAAGGTGGACCGGCGATCCATGTTGATGAGCACCTTCACCGCCGCGACATAACCGTTCTGAACATGGACAGCCTGGTATACTTCTCCCATGCCACCGGCTCCCAGGAAGTCGGTAAGACGATACGAACCGATTGTCGAGTGAAGGAGGGTTGCTCTGCTCATCGTCTCTGCCTTTCGGACAAGGCGTTTGTAGCCTCTCGGTCGTCCTAACGTTCCACTCTGAAGGCTGAAGCGGTTTCTCGCCGGGTAGCTCAGGGGAAACAAAAAAAGGGCAGGGCAGGCGGTCAGCCTACCCTGCCGTAGGTTCTATTTAGTTCAACACGGCCCTCGTGCCCATCAACTCGATGCCGTAGCGAATCGGCACGGCGAAGGAGATCTTGGTGCCGTCCCGCTCCCATTTGCCGGCGTAGAAGATACCGATCACACGGCCCTGATCATCGTACACTGGGCCGCCGCTGTTGCCACCGCCCGTGGCATTGATGGTCAACTGATAGGAATCACCGAAGAAGCTCCAGTATTCGTACTCGGAACGACCGGAGGGTGCTTCCTGCCCCCGAATGATCCGCCCTACGTTCCCAGCGGTTACCGTCGGGTCGGGCACTACGGTGTATTGCTGGGCGCGGTTGAAGGGATCGTTCGAGCGGGTGCCCACCACCACGGGGGGCGACACCGCCGGATACCCCATCACCGTCACAATACTCCCGGTTTCGATAGCGTCGTAATTGTCAAAGAGTTCCACTTTCTCCAGCGACTCGGCGATCTCGATCTTGATCATCGCCACATCATGCCGGTTCGACGTCCGGACCAACTGCCCCGGAATCCGCAATTCGTTTTTGGCGAACGTCACGTCGAGATAGTCGTTGCGCCCTTCGAGGATCTTGCCAGAGATCGGCTTGTAGCCCAGCGTCTTGGCCTCGGCGGGCACCCAGCGAGCCAGCGATTCATCCGGCCCTTGCAGCATCCCAACGACTTCATAGCCGTTGCGTCCCTGGGCATAGAGTTTTCCGGGGAAAGCGCTCTGGCTCCACTGATAGCTGGTATGCCACGTAGCGGCAACGTGCCGGTTTGTCAAGATGAAGCCATCGCTGCTCACCACAAATCCCGAGCCGGTGTGCTGACCGCCGATAGGCTGGTTCAGCCCGTTGCCGTCGTCGAGGACGAGCACGGGTTCGATGCCGCCGTTGGGCAGGCGCAGATAGGCCGCATACTTAATGATGTTGCCGTTCTGGTCTAGCCTGGGCCGTCCGCGCTGATCGGTCTCCGGGACGTAGAGATGATAGACCTGGCTACCCGTCGGGGTGTGGATCACTTTCCAACCCACCTCTAAAAAGACGACCTTCGTCATATTGGCCGCAGCGATCTCGCTGGTCGCCAGCGAAGACGGAGTGGCGGGCGGGGGCGGAGGCGGCGGAGGCGGCGGAGAAGGCGGAATGACGAGAAGCAGGATGACGGCGATGACGCCCACCAACCCGACGCCCCCGATCATCATGGCTCTATTCGAATCGCCTTTCGCCTTGGCTACCATGCGCTCGACCGTGGCTTTCCCAACGGTTCCGCTGGTGCTGCTGGCCGGCTGGGCGCTGGGACGATCCGGCGCTGCCGTGGGCCGTTCGGCCGGTGCTTCCGAAGCGCGTGTGGCCCGAACCGGAGCGGCCGCTGCAGCACTCGCCACGCGAGTCCGACGCATGAGACTATCGGGACGCGGCTCCAGGTCGAATTCGAACTCGGGACCGCCGGGGCCAAATTGGATGACGTCGCCCGGCACGATCCGCGCGACCCCGATAATGCGCTGCTTGTTGACGAACGTTCCGTTACTGCTGTTTTGATCGTGAATGGTGAACTGCGTGGGGTCGTTCTCATCCTGAACGATCTTCGCATGCTGGCGGCTGACCAGATCATCTTTGTCGGGGTCATACTTGACCGACGACGTGGCGGTGCGCCCAAAGGTGAGTTCCCGGTAATGATTGAGCGGGAATTCCTCGACCTGGTTGGCCTTCGACCCACTGCTGTGCCGGAGCACAATACGCGTGGGGGTGATTTCGTTCGAGCTGGTTTCCTTCTTGCTTGCCATGGTGTAACCTCCTCTGTGTATTTTGCTTGCCTCGGGTTGATCTAGGGCAGACATGTCATGTTGCCCTCTTCACCCATAGACGTGCGATTCATGGCAAAAAGGGCTCACACAGGCACTACATTATTCAGCTACGGCAAAAGGGTGTGTTTCCCGTCTTGCTACAAACCTTGCCACCGATACACACCGCACGGCGACAAAAAAGGCGAAGCGCCGGGGGCACTTCGCCTTGCTAGGAGCCTCCCTGGGCGAAACCGGGAGTACAACCTTATTTGGTTACCGTTACGCTACGCGAATACACCGTGACGATCCCGGTGAAAATGTTGATGACAAAGTCGAGAGGCGTGACCTGGGTCTCTATGACGTAATTGCTCGACCCCGTGGTCATATCTGCCGTATCGACCTCGTTGATGGGCACGAGCCCCCATAGAATGTACCACTGGCGGGCCTCTTGAATATCTCCCTGGGAAGCCCCGCTACCGACGACGTGGGTGTGCAACATACATCCCGAAGAAAACATCATCCCGAATACAAACAAGGCCATACATAGAATGCTCTGTACTTTTTTCCTCATAACAACCTCCTGGATTGATGTTGGACAGCACGATGATCTATTCAAGCCGTCGAATCGAGCCTATGGACGACTCGATGGCTTTGATCTCAGCCGGATAATACTGCCGGGGAACGACGTAGTCGAACTGAAGCAAGTCGTTCGTCTCGGATTCGAGTACTAATTTAAAGTTGACGACTCCCGGCGGTTGCAAAAGGAACTGCTGGATATGGAGATCATCCTTGAGGAAAGCCCCTTGCCGCAACGAATCGCCCGAGACATGGCGAGCTAACACCTGCCCATACTTCGCCATTTGTTCTTCAAAGGTAACGGAATCCTCGCGTTGGAGCAAGGCCACGCTTAGCACGCTTCCCCGGGTCGGATGGAGAAATACATAGCGAGGGACTAGATCGACAGCGGTCTCTTCCCACTCCAAGGCCCGACCGACGCTGTCAACCTGTGCCGCCGGGAAAGGCTCCCAGCCTATTGGGGGCTGAAATTGGATCCCGAGGTCGGGGGACGACACCGGCTCGCCCAGACTCGCGGCGTCGATGTTGAACTGCATGGGCTTCACATCGAACCGAGGTTCTCCGCCACAAGCCGCCAGCAGTACTAGGCCGAGCAAGACGAGTCCCACGTCGCCCATCGAGCAGGCCCCTCCCGGTCGTGTAACGGCTATACTCAACTGCAAATCCCTTTTCAACAGCGATGATTATTGTTTTTCAAAAACGAGTTGCATCCCCAGAGCCGGGTTCTTAACGACGACTCGGTGCTCCTGCGCGGGGATAATATATCGGCCCTGTTCATCTAGCTGCAAGTCCTCCATCCGAAAAGCCTGATTCTCCGGGATGAGTTCGATATCGTATCCCAACGGGTTATACTTCGTGACGGCACCCGTCGCGATATCAATGGCCCAGGCCAACGGGCTTAAAAGGTTGATCACGCTAACGGCATTAAATTCTTCTCGCAGCGTGAAGGTGTAGGGCTCATACCCTTCGAGACGCAACGTCACCTCGGTATCTCCAACGCCGGCCCGTTGCACATCGATGACGGCAGGAGTGCGGCCCTCCTCCAACCCGTCGATAAAGATGCGAGCCCCCTCCGGCTCCGAGGTGATATGTATTTCATCGTAGGTGCCTGTAAAGACGGTGGCGCACCCTGTCCAGAGCACACAGGCGAACAGACTCATCCCTACCATTTTAACGCGCATCATGCTACCTCCTTCGTGAAAGATGAAATGATAGAGAGGCGGGAAATACCTCTCATGAAGAATCAATACAGTGACGCCCAGTTGAGAGGCATAGTAACAGGCGTGCCTGTCGTAATTGATACGCGGATTCCGCATCTTCTCAGAGCTTAATATCCACGTAACTACCGCGAGGCACCGGTATGCTGAATTACATCTGGGGCGGGCTGATCATCTTCAGCCTCGTCTTCGCCCTGATCTACGACGGGCGCGACTTTGCCAACGACACGTATCGAAACGCAGAACCCTTGCCCGTCACCCTCTCGTTCCCCGACGGCTATCAGGCGAACGCCCGGCGTCAATCCGCCGAGGTGCATCTGGATGCCGATCAGTTCAGCACCTTCTACGGGGTTGATACGCCACCGGCAGCGATGTATGAGGGCACGCTGCTCCAGACGGACGATGGACGCCAGCTTCGCTTCGCCCAGAATGTAGCCCTTCCCGAACCCCTCGCCACCATTCGCAACATGACCTCGGCGCGGGACAACGACCTGCGCGGCACCGTCGCTGCCTTCGCACCGCAGGGCGATTCGCTGGCTACTCTGACCGTTACCTTCGACCCGGTGCGCTTTGTGAAGATGACGGCTATCGCCCAGGCCGCACTCGACTTTGCCGAGACGGCCGTCACGATTGCTCTCAGTCTCATCGGCGGCCTCGCCCTGTGGATGGGCTTGCTCCAGATCGCCGAGGCATCGGGTATCCTCTACCGTCTCATCAAGATTACGCAGCCGCTCATCCGGCCCCTGTTTCCCGAGATCCCTAAAGATCACCCCGCGTTCGGCCTGATCGTGCTGAACCTCACGGCCAACATGCTCGGACTGGGAAATGCCGCCACGCCGCTCGGCATCAAGGCCATGCAGGAGCTGCAAACATTGAATACGATAGAGGATACGGCGACGAACCCGATGGTCATGCTGCTGGCGATGAATACGGCGAGCGTTCAAATCGTGCCGCCGGTGCTGCTGGTAGCCATCATGGGGCTTCAGATCAACCAACTCTTCTTTTCCATCCTCATCACGACCTTCCTCTCGCTCCTCGTCGCTATCGCCGCCACCAAGCTACTGGGGCGTCTCAAGCGCTACCGATCCACCGACCCTGACCTGCAACCTGACTCCGACAATGCCGAGGATTGACCGGTTGGCAACCTGTCCTCGCTGAACATATGACCTGTTTGGATTGGGGGCAGGCACAAGACCTGCCCCTACAGAAATAAACCCCTTCTTCTTATGGAAACGATTCGCCTGATCATCGACTACGTCTCGGTTTTTGTCCTTCCCTCCATCATCATCGGTTTCCCACTCTACGGGCTCATAAAAAAGGTGCCCGTCTATGAGGTCTTCGTCGAAGGCGCGAAGGAAGGATTCAACGTGGCCGTGATGATCATTCCCTACCTGGTGGCTATCCTCTTCGCCATCGGCATGTTTCGCGCCTCCGGGGCGCTTGATTTTCTGACCGACGGTCTCCGGCCCGTCCTCGCCTTCATCGGCATCCCGGCGGAGGTCATCCCGATGGGCATCATCCGCCCGCTGACGGGTTCCGGCTCGGCGGCCGTGGTGCTCGACATGATCAACCAGTTTGGAGAAGACTCGCTCCTGGTCAAAATGGCGGCGACGATGTTTGGCTCGACGGAAACAACCTTCTACGTCATCGCCGTCTATTTCGGGGCCGTCAATGTGAAGAAGACCCGCCACGCCGTGCCCGCCGGCCTCATCGCTGACGTGTTCGCGATGTTCATGGCCGTTTACGTGGTGAAGCTGCTTTTCGGCTGATTCAGGATTCCGGCACACCGGAACCACCGCGTTCACGTCGAAATCGCTTCCAGCCCCAGAGCCAGCGCATGGAGTTGCAAACGAACGGCGGTACGCAGGTCGAGAGGCCGGATCTCGAAATCGCGGAGAAGGTGCGCAACCGACGCCCCCCGACGAATGCGAAGCTTGAGTTCAGGAAGCCGCTCCTTGAAGGCAAGGTAGGTTCTGGGCTGCCCCGCCTCGTGAGGCTGTTGCCCGGCTACGAGAAACAGCGGCAGTTCCGTCACCAGGCATAGCGGATCACCGCCGAGCGAGCGGACAAACTCCATCGAGCTATCGTGGAAGAACCGGGCAGTGACCTCCTCCCCCCTGGCATTAAAATACGTGCGCATGGCCGCGCCTTCGGGCGTCGTAGTGAATCCCGGCTCGATGTAGAAAAATCCCTTCTCCCCCTTGCGGTTGTGGTCGTGAAGCCCCAACCCGGCTGCATGCACGGCGGCCACAAAACGATCACGCAGGTGCTGCGTGCGCCCGGCCCAGTGCCTCTCTATCAACAGCAGGGCTCCTTCAGAGAAGCCCATCCCGTGGAGGCTCATGTGCAGGCTGTACGGAGCATGCCTTCGTAAGAACTCAGACACAAGCCGGTTTTCAGGACGCATGGCGGGGAATCCGAACTCCAGGTCACGTCCCGGTACCTCTCGGACGACCCGTTCGAGATAGGCTTCCAGGCTCGGCCACCGCGTTATCCAGGCCCGATTGCGGGCTTCCCCGTCCGGGTTGATGTGCGGCACGATGACGAAGCGATACCGCTCGAACAGGTCGGCAAGCGAATCACGGCGACGCAACCCCTCGAGGATGAACAGCCGCAGCGTCTCCGGTCCTACGGGTTCATCCGCATGGGCTCCGGCGATGAGACTGACCGCACGGGGGCCGGTCCCCAGCACCACGCCGTACACGGGTCGGCCTTCTTCGCTTTCCCCGAGCGCATGGAAGGAAGCTACGTCGGCCTGTGCTGCGCAAGCTGCCGCTATAGGCTCTTGCACGGCTTCCTGCTCTTGAAAATTCAAGGGCCGGTCTGCAACGAGATCAGTAAGCAGTGACGATGGATGAGGCCCCTCACTATTGTGTGGCATATCTACCCGGCAGGTTAATCGTCTTCCGTGTTGACGCCTGCAATCTACTCAATTCACGGATGAGCCATCGCTCGATTCGAAGCTCCTTCCGACGTTATCTCGCGAATTTCCAGCCATTCTTCTTCCGAACTACGTCACATCATCGTTGCATCAGAGGCAAAGATTTCCTTAATTAAGCGCGCCCAAGAGCCTTTCCTCTCTGCCGGGCCTCCCATCTTTTCCCCCACCGCTCAGGAAGGCAGTCATGCGTTTTTTCCTCTCTTTTCTTTGTACGTTTGTTTTTTTCTTGCCGGACGCCATCCCGGCAACCGCCTCGTCCTCCGGCTTCGCGACCCATCCTCCAGACGCCGCAGGATCGAATAGTACGCAGGCCCAGGTACAGTTCATCCATAACATCGTCGATGCCGGCCCTGTCGACATCTATCTCGACGATATCCTGTGGCTGAACGACCGGCCGTACCAGTCGGCCACGGCGTTCCAGTCCGTCCTCCACGGAACGCACAAGATCGACATTGTGGAGGGCAACGCCCCCGATAACACCCATCCCCTCTGGACCGGCAACGAAACGTTTTCGAGCGACGTGAACTATGTCGTCGCGGTTCAAGGACGTTCCTTCGACACCCAGTTGGTCGTGCGCGACAACGTCCGCATGAAGTCCTTCGACGACAACATGCAACTTTTTTTCATTCAAGGATCGCCGGACACCGGCCCAATCGATGTTCGCGTCCTCGACCCGCATAATGCCAACAAGGTGATCCTGCTCCTGCATAACAACTTTCTCTTCGGCAACAAAGGGGCTTACTGGCCTCTGGCTGCCGGTGAGTATAACTTTGAAATCATGAATGCCGGCAATACGGAGCAGTTTGGGACCTTCTGGTTTAACCTCCAGGGGTTTGCCCGTAGATCGCTCGTTTTTCTAAGCTCCGGTCCCGGCAAGTCACCCGGCAGCGGGTTCACCCTGCTCGCCTTCGATGTAGATGGCAATACGATCTTCCCCAGCGTCACCACGGCCACAAGCGAGGCCGCCGAAGTACCGACCGCCTTTGCACTCCACGCCAACTATCCCAATCCGTTTAATCCCCGTACCCAGATCCGGTATGCGCTGCCGGAGCATGCTGCCGTGCGCCTGGACATCTTCGACGCCCTGGGACGCCGCGTACGCACCCTGGTCGATGTGAATCAGGCGGCAGGCATCTACACCGTGGCATGGGACGGACGAAACGACGCAGGTACACCTGTCGTCAGCAGTGTTTACTTCTACCGGATCGTGGCGGGAGATTTCGTGGAAACCCGGAAGATGCTGCTTCTCAAGTAGGCCCCAATGAAGGAGGGCACCCCGGTCCATGCCGGAGTGCCCTACCCGTATCAAACCCTGATGAGGCAATAGCGCTTATTCATCGGGGTCGAGAATATCGTCGATGCGGACGAGCACGTCTCTCAAGTGCAGGCGCGTCATCTGATCCCGCGTCCGCGTCATTGCCCGGTTCACATCGCGCTTGATCGTCTCGAGCTCGCCCCGCACGTAGGCCCGGATATCAGACTGGCTTACGTCGATATTCGTAAAGCCGAAAGACGCAAAGAACGATGGAACCGGCGAGGCTTCTCGCGTCATCAAGAATTCGAGGCGTTCGAGATATCCCCGCTGCAGGTTGCGCCGGAACGGATCGATAGCCGCCCCGTTTCGCAACTCGCTCCAGATGCCGGTGCGCAGATCGGTGAGCATCTCGGCACACGTATAGGTATCGTCGCCGTTCATCACCTCGGCTTCCATGATTCGAGCCAGTCGCTGCGGATCGAGCAAGGTATTGACGGCCCCTACCTGATAGCGACGGATCCGGTCCATCGCCCCGACGCCTTCGACGCGGCGCAATACATCCTGGTTGAGCATCCACTCGGGGGTGGCAAATACCTGTTCCTGCATCCACTGCATGGATTCGCGCTGGCGCGCTTCGGGCACCATTTCGTAGACCGGGCCCTCCTGGTCGTAGGTCTTGAACGTCTCGTACAGCCCGCCGATGTTGCGCGCCACATGGCCGACGTAGCGGTTCCACTGGCCGGTGACCTGGCCGTAGAGTTCGTTCAGGTCGTCATAATTCTTGCCGTCCTCCGCCGTCCACTCTACCAGGCTGCCGAGTATGACCTTGAGGTTCTCGACCCCGTAGTTGCTGGCTTTGACGGCATCGTCGCCCAGGTCTTCATTTTGCGAGCGTGGATCGACACGCGGTCCCTGGCGACCGTAGTAATAGAGCGGGTCTCCGGCACGTTCGACGACCCACTGATTGAGGGTTTCGCGCTCGTCGTCCGGGCTGTCGGCATCAGCCAAATAGGAATAGCCCCACTGTACCGCCCACTTGTCATAGATGCCGATGCCGGGCATCAGGTTCGTTACCCCGTCGCCGGGCTGGGCTACGTAGTTGAAACGCGCATAGTCCATGATCGAGGGCGCGGTGCCCATTTCATCCGTGAACGCCTTCGAGCGAAGCGAATCGACGGGGTACGCCACACTCGACCCCCAGTTATGCGGCAGGCCGATCGTGTGGCCTACTTCGTGCGCCGAGACGAAGCGGATGAGCCGCCCCATGACCTCGTCCTTAAACTTGACGCCCCGCGCTTCGGGGTTGACCGCCGCCGTCTGAACGAAGAACCAGTTGCGCAGCAGGTTCATCACATTGTGGAACCAGCCGATGTCGCTTTCCAGAATCTCGCCACTCCGTGGATCGTGGACGTGCGGCCCGTATGCGTTTTGCACCGGCGACGAGAAATAACGAATGACGGAGTAGCGAATGTCTTCCGGGCTGAATTCGGGATCTTCTTCCGGCGTCGGCGGATCTTTCGCCATGATCGCATTCTTGAACCCGGCCACTTCGAAGGCTTTATTCCAGTCTTCCACTCCCTGTTTCAGATAGGGCCTCCACTTCTCCGGGGTCGCCGGGTCGATGTAATAGACGATAGGCTTGACCGGCTCGACGAGTTCGCCCCGCGCATACGCAGCAGGATCCTTCGGTTCGAGCCGCCAGCGCGTGATGTAGCACCGCCGCTCGGCCTTCTGAGCATCGCGTCCATAGTCGGTCATCGACACACTGAAAAAACCTACCCGACGGTCGCAAAGACGCGGTTGCATCGGATCTTCCGGGAGCAAAATCATCGACTGGTTCACCTCGAGGGAGATCGCCCCGGTAGATCCGTTCGAGGGTGGTTCTGAGGCTTCATACGTCAGAACGTGCTTCACTTCGATGTTCTTCGGATAGCTGCTCGTCTTGCTAATGTACGTCCGGCTTTTATCGAGCCGACGCACTTTGTACCGATCCCGACGGGACTTCTGCAACCCTAATGAAGGGACGTCGTCGGTATACAAACCCGTCACCTCGACCACAACCCCGGAGGAATCCTCATTCAGGGCTTCCACTTTGAACGACTTGATGATCGGTTCGAAGTTGGAGTTGAGCACCGCCTGATAGATGGGCTCGTCTTCATCGGCCACGTTTTCGTAGGAGACGCGCCGAAGCAAGATGTTCTTATTCTGCTTCTGCCATCGAATCACCTGCGTGTTGGCCTTTTCCCCTCCATAGCCGATGTTATTGGCCGTCGCTGCGATGCGGCTTACCAACAACATTTCGACGTTCAGCAGATCATTCGGGATTTCGAAGTAGTATTTGTCATCAACGCGGTGGACATCGAAGAGTCCTTCGTCGGTTACAGCCTCATCGGTGATGACCTCTTTATAGGGCTTCAGGCCGTTTTTCTTCTTCGCATCCGGCTTCGGTTTAGAAGCCTCCGCCGATGCCTGCTGTGCTGCGTCGGCCACTTCTTTCGCACCGCTGCAGCCAGCCACCAAAACAAGCCCCAGTACCAGGGTAAGTAACACGCGTAGCTTTGCCATTGCTTTACACTCTTGGGTGATTCGAGATGAACGTTTCTCCATTCCCTTCGGGGTAGTGAAGAGAGAGAGGAAATGTACAAAAGAATAATTAAGAGACAAGTCCATTACGAAGGGAACGTAGTCAAACTGCGATCTTTCCTGGCAATGAAGGACGCCTATCTCTACCCTTCGATGACCATGGTCGCAAACAGAGGGGTAGATTTGTAACTCACCGGAAGAGGTATTTTCGTAACGCCTAAACGATCATACCCTTTTCTATTTGTAACCTTCCATCGTCGAGTATGTGCTTCCACCTCGGCGTTCTAGGCATATTTTCGAACCCTGATGATAATTGGCACGCTTTTCAATGCCACACCTGATTACCCTGGACCCGCCTCCCCCTTATGCAGGCAAGAGGCTTGAGGTCCCACTTTCAGTTATGAGTAGTATGAGAGTGTTGGCGGTTACAAAACCGCAGTGTGGAGAGGTCATATCACAACGAAAGTAGGTGCCCGCCTCTGTGGTCCTTCATCATCCTTTGAGATTGCCGCATCATTGGAGGACTACCATGAAGCAAGTTACCATCATCCTGGCCCTGTTGGGCGTCATCTCGATACTCCTGTTTATTGGGTATCAGACCGAAGGAAAGACGACACCGGATGAGCTATTTGAGCAGGCTCAGCTCGCTGAAGAAAACGGCTACTACAATGCCGCGGTTCACTGGTATCGCGAAGCCGCCCTTCAGCACCATCCCGAGGCGCAACTAAAGCTCGCATCGCTGTACCAGCAGGGCTCCTTCTCTGAGCAAGAAGAACAGGTTCT
>JBHHWM010000154.1:0-11474 GCA_046756545.1 Rhodothermales bacterium
CATACGGGCAGCATGGCCACGACGCGCGTTTCCCACACGGCTACGCTTCTTCCGAACGGCACGGTGCTCATTGCCGGGGGCATCAAGAGTGACGAACGCACCCGCGCCGAGGTCTACGATCCGGCCACCGGCGCATTCTCTCCGACAGGCCGTATGCTGGAAAAACGATACGGGCACACGGCCACCCTGCTACGCAATGGCAACGTGCTCATCGTGGGAGGCCTCGGGCCGGAGTGGACCTACCTGGGAAGCGCTGAGATCTACGACCCCGCCACCGGCACCTTTACAACAACCGGCAGCATGACCACGCCCCGGGCGTCGCACACGGCCACCTTGCTCGATGACGGGAAGGTGCTGATTACAGGGGGACACCGAGGTCGTCGTTCTTCACAACAGCTTTTCTCCAGCGCCGAGGTGTATGACCCCGCTACCGGGACGTTTGCATCCACAGGTAGCATGAATGTAATCCGTCATAAGCACGAAGCCGTGCGTCTGCAAAACGGGCACGTCCTGGTACTGGGCGGATCGAATGAAAAGGATGGGAGAAGTCGATACAAGAGTGCCGAGGTGTATAACCCGCGCTCAGGTACGTTCACCCTCACGGGCGAGATGCCTTCGGCCCGCTTCAAAATCAAGGGCACTGCGGTGTTGATGCCCGACGGCACCGTACTGGTCGCAGGCGGCGCAGCTAGAGCAGACCTCTACGACCCCGCGTCGAGATCTTTCAGCCAGGTACCGGGTACCCTGGAAACAGCCCTCCTGTTTTCGACGGCCACCTTGTTAGCTAACGGCACTGTGCTGATCACAGGCGGCTATGACCACACGATCACCAGCCACGCAAGCGCCTGGGTTTATCGGCCTTAACCCACCCCGACCGGCACCCGTGAACCTTCTCCTTCATTGCCCCATGTTGAACGCCTGGCTTCAACAAGAGATGACGGTGGCAGAGATCGAAGCCGAGCACATACACCACGGCAAGGCGCTGGGCTATCTGAACGACCGCTGGGAAACGCTCAAGGCGTCGATGCAGGCCGGCGACGCGTTGTGGTCGTTCTCCAGTCCTCCCGAGACCTGGCAGCATCTGTGCGGACGCTCCGGCATCGCTCTGGTGCGCGACGGCAAAATCATCGACTTCCTCGTCATCGTGATGAATTGATCTCCGGCGGCCCTTGGCAACACCGTCCATGCTCCTCCTTAAACGATCATTCGCTGCCCATTTCGTGGAGCGCCGCCTGGGTGAATTGTTCCATCTTCATCGTCTCGAACCGCTCCAGGCGCTGGGAATACATGGCGTTCAGCAGGTGAAGCCGCTGGCGGGCCAATCCATATTCCGACCCGGTGACCTGACCCTGTAAATCTTCGATTCCCCTCGGCAAATCATCCATGATTTTCGAGGTTTTCTTGATCTCCTCTCTCAGGTACGCCATCTGCAATTCGAGCGCCCTGAGTTCGCGTGCCGAGTATTTCCGTTCGGCCTCCAGCACGGCCATTTTTTCCTCAAGCAGGCGCTGTTCCGCCACCGCCGCAAGCTCTGCCTCCAGCAGCGCCTCTTTTTCGTGGAGCGCTTCATCGGTCGCATCTGCATTGACGATGACGGTTTCAGAGGTGGTCGTCGTTTTATTGGCGCAGGCGGCGAACAACGTCAGGGCCAACAACAACAGGGCGGCCAGGGGCAGGCTCAGCCGGCGAAGACGCGGCGACGGGGAAAAGCGAACAGCCGTATTCATAGCATTGATCCTCTGTTTAAGCGTGGAATCGAGTTCGACCATGCGAAGGGCGGTCGGACCTGCGAAATCGGTGAGGGGGGAAAAGCGTAGCAGCAACCGGGCGTATTGGCGCGTACTGATCTGCCGGTCGGCCAGCGCTTCGGCATCACACGAAATCTCACGGTACTGGTCGATGTGCCGCCGCAGCAGCCACACGCCGGGGTGAATCACAAACAGGCTCCCTATAAGGCGCACCACCCAACTGATCGCGTAGTCCCGACGCCGCACGTGAATCAACTCGTGAATGAGCGTCAGGCGAAGCGCCGAGGCATCGTGGAGCAACGCGGCAGGCAGCACAATCACGGGATGCAACCAGCCGAAGGTCATGGGGGTGGTTTCCTCCGGAGCGACCAGCAGCGTCACCTTTATACGCACGCCCATTTCATTTGCAAGCGGGTGCAGGACGTCATACACGTGCGCCTCATCAACCGGAGACAGGCCGTGCCGGTACGCTCGCAGCTCGTGCGCGAGGTACACCATGCGTATCAGCAAAAAGACCGCCCCTCCCAGCGCCAGCAGGGTAACCACCCCGAGGCCGTGCGCCCATTCCCACGCGACGCCGTCCGGCGCGGCCTGCCCGACTGCAGGAGCTGCCACGCTCCCCGCCTCCAGCGCAGGCAACGGCAACACCTCGCCGATGAAGGCGACGGCTTGAGGGGCCGGGAACGAAAGGAAGGGCGCGAGCATCAGGCTCAGCGGCAACGCAAGCAATAGCGCCAGATGCGCGTGGTATTTCACGAGGGGGGGCGCACTACGCCAGCACCGCAGCCCGGCGTACAGGGGCAGGCACACCAGCGTCCACACCAGCAATGGACGCCAGAACAGGTCCAGGCCGGCCGTGCCCAGGGCCTGGAGCCAATCAGCTATCGGTATCATGATCCTTCAGCGTCTCAAGGAGTTGTTTGATTTCGGCGCGCTCTCGGGCAGAGAGGTTTTCGTACCTCACGAGCGACTCGACGAGTTCAACCGGCGATCCCCGGAACACCTTGCTCAGTATGCCGGTGAGCAGGCTATGCTTGACTTCGCCGGGCGGACGGGCCGCCTGGTAGAGATAGGCATTGCCCCGCCTCTCGTATTGCAGATAGCCTTTGTCGGCGAGCTTTTTCATGATGGTCATGATGGTCGTGTAGGCCACCTTGCGCTTTTGCGCAATCTGTTCGTGGATCTCGGACACGGTCACAAGCCCGCTATCCCAGACGTGTTGCAACACTTCCATCTCGGCCTCGCCGAGCGGCCCAAGGGATGATTTTCTCATGTGTCGGCCCAATGGTTCATGCTTTACGAAAGCTATAATACTATACCTATCGTAGAAAAACAAGGGCCAAAGTCGATCCCTCTTCTCTATCTCCGAACATCGCTCCCCTCACGTCCACCACCTACGGACGAAACGCGGTTGGGTTAACCTCCCTGCGTCACGTATCTTCCCCTCGCAGCGAATGTGTACCCATCGCCATGTAGCCTACCATGCAGGCTTCTTCGAACACACTCTACGGGGGCATCGAAGCGGGCGGCACGAAGTTCGTCTGTGTCCTCGGCACCGGCCCGGACGACATCCGTTCCCTGTCCCGCTTCCCCACAGAAACACCGGAAAAGACGCTGGCTCAGGTCGCCGCCTTTTTCCGCGAGCAGCCGGAGCCTCCCGCCGCCGTCGGCATCGGCTCGTTCGGCCCCGTGAATCCCGATCCGGCCTCGCCGACGTACGGCTACATCCTGAATACGCCCAAGCCCGGCTGGAGCCACACCGACATGGCCGGAACGCTCCGTCGCGTGCTGAACGTGCCCGTCGCCTTCGACACCGACGTCAATGCCGCGGCCCTCGGCGAGCACCGGTGGGGCGCGGCCCGGGACGTCGATACGCTGCTCTACCTGACCGTGGGCACCGGCATCGGCGGGGGCGGGCTGGTGCGGGGGCAACGCCTGCACGGTCTCTTGCATCCGGAAATGGGTCACCTCCCGCTGCCTCGTGCCGCCGGCGACGACTTCGAAGGCACGTGCCCGTTCCACGGAGCGTGCCTCGAAGGGCTGGCCTCCGGTCCCGCCCTCGAACAACGGTGGGGATCGCCTCCCGAATCCCTCCCTCCTCATCATCCGGCGTGGTCGTTAGAGGCGCATTATCTGGCCCTCGCCCTCGTCCATTATATCCTCATCTTCTCCCCCGGTCGCATCATCCTCGGCGGCGGCGTGATGCACCAGGCTCACCTTTTTCCCCTGATCCGCACCAACGTGCAACACCTGCTGAACGGCTACGTGCAGGCCCCCGAGATCCTCGACACCATCGATCAGTACATCGTCCCGCCCGCCCTCGGCGACCGGGCCGGCGCCCTGGGCGCGCTGGCACTGGCGCGGGAAGGCGCTTGACGGTTGACGGGGGTGGGATCGGGCATCAAATGCTGCGCGCTCCTGTGCTCACCGTTCCACCCGGCCCGAGCCGCTGCCTTTCATCAGGTTCTCCACCTCGGCAACTGCGACAAGGTTAAAGTCGCCGGGGATGGTGTGTTTCAGGCACGAGGCCGCCACGGCAAACTCCAGCGCCTGCCGCGTATCGGGCTTCATCATCAGGCCGTAGATGAGCCCTGCGGCAAACGCATCGCCCCCGCCCACGCGATCCACGACCTGGATGTCGTAGTGCCGGGAGCGATAGGGCGCAACGCACTCCCGGTCGTCCAGCAGCAGCGCGCTCCACCCGTTACGCGAGGCCGAGAAACTCTCGCGCAGCGTGACGGCGACAGCCTCGAATTGAAAGGCTTCCTTTAGCGCGTGCGCCAGATCCGCGTACGCCTCTTCCTCCAGATGCGCCGCCTCTACGTCGGACCGAGCGGCCTTGAAGCCGAGGCATCGCTCGGCGTCCTCCTCGTTGGCGATGCAGATATCGACGTGTTCCATCAGCGGAACCATCGCCGCCTGTGCGTCCTGCTCGGTCCATAATTTTTTCCGAAAGTTGAGATCACAACTGACGGTGGCCCCCGCCGCCCGCGCGGCCCGGCAGGCTTCGAGCACACAGGCCCGCGCCGTCGCCCCCAGCGCCGGGGTGATACCGGTCCAGTGAAACCAGTGCGCGCCCTCGAAGACCTCCGTCCAGTCCATCTCATCCGGCCGCATCAGGCTTACCGCCGACCCGGCCCGATCGTAGATGACCGACGAAGGACGTTGAGCGGCACCGATTTCGAGAAAGTACGTGCCGATCCGAGAGCCGCCGCGCACGATAAAGTCGTCCCGCACCCCGTAGCGCCGCAGGTGATTTACAGCCGCCTGCCCGATGGCGTGGCGGGGCACTTTGGTGACGAAGTAGCTGTCGAGGCCGTAATGCGCCAGCGAGACGGCCACGTTCGCCTCACCGCCGCCAAACGTCACGTCGAACGACGCGGCCTGGAGGAAACGCTGGTAGGCCGGCGGCGAAAGCCGCAGCATGATTTCGCCGAAGGTGCAGACTTTCATGGAGTACGGGCTATGAGGTGGTCTCAGGCATGGGCTATCCGGTCCTTCCTTCTTCGATGCTCCGGCACAGCCTTCGCGCCCTGTCGGTAAGAACGGCATAGCGCGCTTCCGCGATGGCGCGTCGATCAAACAGCGCGCTTCCCACGCCGACGGCACAGGCCCCGGCGCGGAGCCAGTCGCCCGCGTTTGCGAGCGTGACGCCGCCGGTCGGCATCAGCTTCAGGTGCGGCAGGGGCGCAAGGACGGCCCTGATATAGGCCATCCCCAGTACGTGGGCCGGAAACACTTTGATGATGTCGGCCCCGAGGTCGTGGGCGCGTTGCACCTCGGTCGGCGAAAACGTCCCCGGCATCACCGGTAGATCGTGCCGGTGCGTGGCGGCGATGACCTCTTCCTTCAACACCGGGCTGACCACAAAACGAGCGCCCGCGTCGATAGCCCGGCGAGCGGCCCCGGCATCCAGCACAGAGCCCACGCCTATCAAGGCCCGGTCTCCGAACGCCTGGACCAGCGCGTCCAACATACCAAGGGCGTTGGGGGTCGTCATCGTGACTTCGAGGACGGAAACGCCGCCTTCGAGCACGGCTTCGGCGGCCTTGAGCAGCCGCGCCGGATCGCTCATGCGGATGACGGCGGCGGCCCCTGCCTCCACGAATCGCTGTGTAATCTGAGAACGAGACATCGTTGGTTGAAGCGTGCTAAATGTAGCGCGAAGGGGTACCTCCCGATGCACCGCGATCTACCGGTCCTTCAAGCAATGCGCCAGATAATTTCGCGATCAATGTACGGCTCATGCAGGCGATACCGCTCGGTCAGGGCGATTTTTTTGCGCAGCAGGTCGCCGAAGTTTTCGCCGTAGAGAAAGGGTGTTTCGCCGGTGCCGGAGACCAGCATGAATGCGGTGTCGCTGGTCTCCCAGAGATCCAGTAGGTCGCGGGTGCCGACCAGTTCCCGGTCGATCATGTCCTGGACGTAGGCGTAGCAGGCGGCTTTCGCCTCGTGATCTTCAGCCTCCAGGTAACCGTACACGCCCGCGACCCAGGCACACGTGTTGCGCTGCGTCGTGGCCCAGCACCGGAGCGCGCGGATGCGGTCGCGCAGATCGATGAGCACGGCGCGGGCAGGCTCCGAAGCCTCCTCCACCAGCCGATACGCGGCGGCCAACGCGTCGTCCAGGCGAGGCTGCACGTTGGCGTCGAAGCGGTCCGCCATCCGCTGCCCCGACGCCTGCGTGATCAAGTCGAAGAGCACATCCTTGCCGAGGTCGTTGATGTTGGGATTGTTGGCCGTACTGACCATGAAGCACTCGTAATACTGCCGATCTTCCGCTGGAACCGCCTCCAGATTGGGAATCAACGGACGAACCCAGGTGCGCAGCCATACGAAGCCGAAGTGGCTGTAGAGCGGCACCACCGGCAACCAGGACACCGCGTCTTCCACGGCATCCCACAGGTCGACCAACGCCCCGGCATACTCGACCCCGACCCACCGTTCGGCCAGACGATGCAGCACATCATCGAGCGAGAGCGTCGGGTTGAGTTGCACAGCGCGAATCACCTCCGGGTTGGGCCAGTACGGCGTCCCGGTCGTATCGAGCAACCCTCCCATGGCGCTGACGCAGCGGGCATCCATGTCGCGTAAAGCGACCAGTTTTCGATGCAACATGCGAGGAAACGGGATACCCAGCAGCGGCTCCAGGTTGAAGCTCGAACTTGCCGCATACGACAGCTTGGGTTCGAATCCTTGTGCCCGGCACGCCTGCAAGCGGTCGCGCTCCGAGGCCTCCATGGCGACGTGGAAAAGGCTCCCGGCCATGCCACCCTGCTCTTCGTATTTCGGATGATGGTAGGGCAGGTCGTAGCCGCGCACCAGCAGCGACGGCGCTTCGATGGTCAGTCCGTTGCCCATGCCGTCCAGCATCGTGTCGTGCTCCACCTTGAACGGCTCGATCCGCAGGCTGACTTCGAAGTCCGGGTTGATCTCGGCAGCGGTTTCCTGCATCAGCCGGAGCCAGCGGACCGCGCTCCGTCCCGCCGCCTCGGCGATCTGCTCGTGGCTGCGCCATTCGCGGATCAGGTAGGGGCCTCCGTTGCGCCCCACGTAGAGCGAGGCCGTGTGTTCGAAGCCGGCCCCGCTGTCGTTGGTCCAGACGGAAAGATAGGCGAGGTCGGGCACCTCCGTCATCAGGTTACGCATAAGCTGGCGATAGTGATCGCGCGAGACGGGGTGATCCTGCGCCAACGTGTAACGCGGAAGGTGCGACCGGAACGGGTGATCGACCCGAGCGCCGCGCAGTGTCGGGTAGCGCTGGAAGAACCGTTCGGGAAGGCTGCGCGGTTCGAAGCAGAGGAGACCGGGGTTGAGCCCGTAGCGCCGACCCAACGCCGCCAGATCCTTGAGGCGACGGAGGTTGGCCTGAAGATAGGCGGCCGGATACAGCCCCTGCGTCAGCACGCTTTCGACAAACTGGTTCAGGCCCGGACAATAAGTATAGAACGCGGGATAGAACTCGCCCGGCACGCCCGGCTCATGGGGGGTGTGCGACGCGAGGCCGTTGACTTCCAGGTGGGTAAACCCGCACCGAGCCAGGTGTTCGACGTAGGATTCCGCCTCGAAACCACGCACAGACCGCGCCGTCTGGGTCAACACGGTATCGAACAACGGGCGGTTCCAGGCAAAGCCGGCTTCGAGCAACAGGCCGGTCGGGAGAGCCGCTTCCTGATCGTCTGTCAGGCCCTCGACCAGCCAGCGCGCCAGCGCGTAGAGCAGGGCCGGTTCCGAAGCCGTCAGTTCCCCCTCCCCGTCGGGCGTGACGCGCACCCACATCCAGGGGCGTGACGCCGGGGGAGCCGGCGACGGCCCCAGCCGCCACACGCCTTTTGCCCATCCTACACATAGCCCCGACCCCGGCTTCCTGGCTGTCTTCGGCGCGGCCAGCCCCAGCAAACGACATACCGCGGCAGCGGCTGTCTCTTCCACCGGAAGAGGGCGCTCAGGAAAGCAGACGGTGCGAACGGCCTGGAGAGCAGCAATCGGCATAGAGCAGGAAGAAGAACGTGGGAAGGTGTTTGAGTGACGGTGTTTTTATCTTTTCACATGACTTCCCTCGGATCACACTCCGAGGTCTCCGTCTAAGAAATATTTCGATGCCCGCGCCAGGGTATGCGATGATGAAAAGAATCAACTCGTGCTCCGTCTAACCGGATAACGTATGGACCCCATCAAGCGTGTAGAACAAACAGCGCGGCTGCTCGAACCGGACGCCGCACAACAGGAGATACTGTTTCACCAGATCACCCGTTACGCACAAGACTATCTAGCAAGCATCGCCGACGCCCCGGCCTACGCGGCGCGGCCCGACAACGGCCGGGCGCTCCTCGACGCCCCCATCACCGAGGAAGGCATCGACCTGGCCGAGGCGCTCGCCCTGCTGCACGACAACGTCGAAACCGTCGGCATCAATCCTACGTCGGGCCGCTTTCTGGGGTATATCCCCGGAGGCGGGCTGCTCCACTCGGCGCTGGGCGACCTGCTGGCCGCCCTCTCGAATCGATACGCCAGTGTTTTCTATGCCGGACCGGGGGCCGTCCGTATCGAGAACATGTTGATACGCTGGATGGCATCCATCGTCGGATACCCCCAGGCATCGGCGGGCTACCTCGCCTCGGGAGGCAGCCTGGCGAGCCTGACGGCCATCGTCACGGCACGCGAGGCCTGCGGCCTGGAGGACGATGCGATCCGGCGGGCTGTTGTCTATCAAACCGAACATACCCATCATTGCATCGACAAGGCATTGCGCGTGGCCGGGCTGGGTCGCTGCATCCGCCGCACGGTGCCCGTGGACGCCCACTACCGGATGGTGCCGGAAGCCCTGGACACGGCCATCGCCTCCGACCGGAAGGCCGGGCTCCATCCCTGGCTGGTCGTGGCTTCTGCAGGCACGACCAACACCGGATCGGTAGACCCGCTCCCGGAGATCGGCGACATCGCCCAGGCGCACGGGCTGTGGTTTCACGTAGACGGCGCGTACGGCGCGTTCTTCATCCTGTGTCCCGAAGGGCAGGCGATTCTGCGCGGCATGGACCAATCCGACTCGCTCGTACTGGATCCTCATAAAACGCTGTTCCTGCCGTACGGCACGGGAGCCCTCCTCGTCAAAGATAGCCAAAAGCTCTACGATTCCCACAAGGCAGGTGCCGACTACATGCAAGACACCCTGGACGCCGTCGAAGAGCTATCGCCGGCCAACCTCTCACCGGAGTTGACCAAGCATTTTCGCGGGCTGCGGCTGTGGTTGCCGTTGAAGGTCCTGGGCCTCGCCCCGTTCCGTGCCGCCTTGTCGGAAAAGATCCTGCTCGCGCGCTATTTCTACGAACGGCTCCAGCACATCGACGGCTTCGAGGTGGGGCCGTATCCCGACCTGTCGGTGGTCACCTATCGCTACGTGCCGCCACGCGGCGACGTCAACACATTCAATCAACGGTTGGTAAAGAGCATCCAGCAAGACGGCCGCATTTTCATTAGTTCCACGCGCATCGGCGGGCACTTCATGCTGCGCCTGGCCGTCGGCTGCTTCCGCACCCACCTCGACGACATCGACACGGCCCTCGACGTCTTGCAACGAACGGCGGAGCACCTGGCCTGCACCTGAGATGTTGGGTTTGGAAGCTAGAAAATAACAACTCGACCTCGGAAGCCCACCGTCTATCTTTCAAACAAATGAACACCTCGCAGCAACTCTACGAACGGGCCCGGCAGTTGATGCCCTGGGGCACGCAGACCAACGCCAAACGCCCGGACGAATCGCTCGCCGGCATCATGCCTTTTTTCATCGAACGGGCCGAAGGATGCCGGGTCCAAGATGTCGACGGGCGCTGGTACCTCGATTACCGCATGGCGCTGGGGCCGATCCTGCTCGGTTACCGGCATCCCGTGGTGGACGACGCCGTGCGGGCACAGATGGACAAAGGCGTCCTGTTCAGCATGGCCTCGCCGGTGGAACTGGACGTAGCCGAAGCGTTGACCGCGCTCGTTCCCGGGATAGAACAGGTACGCTTCCTGAAAACCGGCAACGACGCCAACAGCGCCGCCGTGCGGCTGGCCCGCGCCTATACCCGACGCGATCACCTCGTGACGTGCGGCTACCACGGCTACGGCGACTGGTTTGCCTGCGGCCACGGGGCGACATCCGCCGGGGGTCCCCGCGAGGGCAACGGCGTGCCGGAAGCCCTCGACGCCTTCGTCGCGCACCTGCCCTATGGCGATGTAGCCACCGCCGAACGCGTCTTTGCCGAACGCGGCGACACCATCGCCGCCGTGCTGACGGTGCCCTATGACTGGGGCGAAACCGTCGAAAACGACTTTGTACACCGCCTTCGAGACCTCACCCGCCATCACGGTGCGCTGCTCATTTTCGACCAGGTGCTGACGGGGTTCCGCCTGGCGCAGGGCGGTGCCCAGGAATACCTCGGCGTAACGCCCGACCTGAGTACCTATGCGAAGGCGCTGGCCAACGGCTATCCGCTCTCCGCCTTCGGAGGCCGCCGCGACGTGATGGAAACCCTCTACGACGTGCTCATCACCACGACCTACGCCGGGGAAACCCTTTCCCTGGCAGCCGCCAAAGCAACGCTCCAGATCCTGAACGAGGAACCCGTTATCAAGCACATCTGGCACATGGGCACACAGCTACAGTTCGGGTTCGACGTGGCGGCCCGAACCCTGGGCCTGACGGCCCGCGCCGTGGGCCTGCCTCCCGCCCTCCAGTTCCGCTTCTCCGACGAGGCGGCCTCCGACGAAGCAGCCCGTCATGTCTTCTTCCGCGAACTCTTCCGCCGGGGTATCTTCGCAGCGCGTCCATTCCTCCTCTCCTACGCGCATCAACTCGACGATATCGATGAAACCCTCCAGGCCATGCAGGAAGCCCTGGTCGTCGTTGCGGAAGAGGTGCCGGCGTCCCGCGCCTGAAACCGGTGTCTAGCGCCGCCGAGCCGCATGATACCGATCAGAATGCCAGCGCAACGGATTCTCGGCAATGTACTGACGAATCCGATCCCTATCTCGTACGTCCCGGATGATATGCTCGTAATAATTACGCTGCCATAGTCGACCCTCAAACGGCATCCACCCATTCGAACGCACCCCGTTGATATACCAATGGGTCGTAATTGATTTGAACACCCCCACCACCTGCCCCAACGACACCGCCACCGTAGGGGCAGGTCTCGTGCCTGCCCCAGGTCTCGTGCCTGCCCCAGGTCTCGTGCCTGCCCC
>JBHHWM010000155.1:0-11473 GCA_046756545.1 Rhodothermales bacterium
ACCTCCACGCTGCTCACCTGCCCCGGCAGCCGGTTCAGGCGAAGCGAAAAGAGCCGCCCCGATCCGAAGAGATTGCGGAGCAAGAGGTGGCCGTTGCCGACCAGGCTACCCCCGCCTTCTCCTCCCATCGGGGGCAAATACCCCAGGACGAGGTCGAAAGCACCCGGCGCTTCCTCATCCAGGGTAATATGAACAACGGCACTGCTATCCCCTTCGATCAACAGTTCGGGCGTACCGACGGTGCTAAAAAAGCCGGTCGCTTCCAGCCGTTGCCGGATAGCTGCGGCATTATACCCGGACAACGGTTGTCCTTTTTTGAGGCCGCTTACTCGGGCAACGTAGCTGGTACGCGTTCGCTCGGCTCCCGTCACCTCCACCCGTTGCAACGTGGGCGAACCTCCCTCCTCAATACGCAGGGTGATCCCAAGGCGGGGTGGATCGCCCGGAAGCAGCGAAATGTCCAGCACCTGGACCCTGGTCAACAAGAAACCGGCCGCTTCATAGTGTTTGAGGAGGGCTTCGAGGTCGGCTTCGAGCAGGCGTGGGTCGAGCACTCGCCCGGGCCGGGTATCCATCCGGCGGATTAATTCCAACGAATCGAACGCTGCGGCCCCCTCGATCCCGAGGCGTCCGACCTCGACCCGGGCACCTTTTGTGGCAAAAAAACGCACTTCGGTCGGTGTCCGGCTGCTATCCACCTGGACCGAGTCGATGCGGGCAAAATAATGACCTTCCCCTTGTAGGGCGGCAACGGCCCCACGGGCTGCGACGGCGAGGCTATCGAGGGGAAAGGATCGGGATAGCGGCCATTCCAGGGACCGGCCATCCGCAAAGAGGCTCCAGGCGACAGGTTGGGCCGGTTCGCGGCTCATCGGATCGGATTGCCCCAGCGCGCTGTTGAGCGGCAACGGCAATACCAAAAGGACTGCCAGTAAGAAGCGCCTCCGAATGCGTATCGACTTTTTCTTATGTGGCAGCTTCAAAACAAGCACCGCGCTGCTGTATTTCTCACAATACACTCGTTCGATATACCCGTATCCCCCGGTCCACAGGCAATATGATCAGAACGGAAACGCTGTAGCAACTGGATGTGCCTCTCACCCGTTCCGCATTCTACCTTTCTAATTTGTGGCATCGAGAAATGAGCGTGCGTGTCAATTTTGGCAAGGCATCTCCAGTGGGCTTGATCCTGTTAACCTTTGCGCATTATGCTATCAACGTGAGCCCCCACCCGTCGGTTACCTGCAAGACGCTCTGCGATGCGAATTGCTTTCAAAGTTCGACTTCCGCGAATTTCACGACCGCGTGCTCGAAGATAAACGCTGGGAATGGATCGAAAACTCTCGCCGCAGCCATTTGCCGAACCGATAAGCCCCCATGACGCCCGATCACCTCCGCCTCTTTCGCAACGACCTGCTAGACTGGTTCGAGCAGGCTAAACGCGACATGCCGTGGCGACAAACATCCGATCCGTATCGCATCTGGATTTCGGAGGTCATGCTTCAGCAAACGCGGGTGGACCAGGCATGGCCCTACTACGAACGGTTCGTCGCAGCTTTTCCAACCATCGGAGCGCTCGCCTCCGCCTCTCTGGACGACGTGCTGCGCCTGTGGGAAGGTCTGGGCTACTACTCGCGCGCGCGCCATCTTCACCGGGCTGCCCGGATGGTGATAGATACCTACGAAGGGCGTTTTCCTGATACCTACGATTCGATCCGTACCTTGCCAGGCATCGGCCCCTACACGGCGGCGGCAGTGCTCTCCATCGCCTTCGGCCTACCCCACGCCGTCCTGGACGGCAACGTGATCCGCGTCCTGTCTCGTGTCTTTACGGTGGAGGACGACATCGGGGCGGCGCGCACCCGCACACGGCTCCAGCACCTTGCCGGCACGCTGCTGGATCCCGAACGGCCGGGCGACTTCAACCAGGCGCTGATGGAACTGGGAGCGACGGTCTGTACTCCTACGTCCCCTACCTGTCCGACATGCCCTCTCCATGGGGTGTGTGGAGCCTTTACGGTCGGATCGCCCGAAGCCTACCCGGTGAAGAAAAAGAAGGCTCCGGTACCTCACTACGATATCGCAGCCGGACTCATTTTCAACGACGAAGGGCACCTCCTCATTCAACGCCGACCGGAGGACAAGATGCTGGGCGGCCTCTGGGAGTTTCCCGGCGGTAAGCGTGAACCGGGAGAATCACTCGAAGACACGTGCCGCCGCGAACTACGCGAAGAACTGGGCATCGAGGTGGACATACTCGATCCTTTGTCTCCCATAACGCATGCCTATTCACATTTTAAGATTACACTCTACGCCTTCCGTTGCCGTATTCGTTCCGGAGTACCTCGACCCAGAAACACCGTGCCCTTTCGATGGGTTGCTGTTTCGGATCTGGGGACCTATGCATTCCCTCGGGCCAACCGCCGTTTGATCGATGCCCTGATAGCGCGCCGACACAACCCGTCCTTGTTCGACTCGGCCTGATCCCCATGCGAACCCTCCCGAATGGCCTCGTATTTGCTCCCAGGGTATACCCCTTCCTCACAAGCCCCTGAGGCGTTCTATGTCCCGAAATATCGCTGCTTTCGTAGGCATTGTGTTGATAATCGGCTACACCGCGGGTGCCGCCCAGGCCCGGCAACCGACAGATCCTCCAGGGTTGGCGGATCGAAGAGCGGTACTGGACACCCTGCACCACGTCGAGGCAGAACAACGCGAGGCCGCGAAGGCCTGGGCCTTGCAGCGAGGGCTGCCCGTGTCGGTGCGCCAGTCCAACGGGCGACGCGTACAACTCGTGGGTCTCACCGGCAGGCATCCCACCTACCTGACATCGTTCAACAGCGGTGCCGCCCAGACGACACGCACCCAGCTCCTCCACCCCGGCCAGGCGCTCGGACTCAACCTGACGGGAGGCGGCCTGGACATCGGAATCTGGGATGGGGGCATGCCGCTGAAGAGCCATCGCGAACTCATCGGGCGCGTCGAGACCCGCGACGATGCGCCCGCCGACGACCACGCGACCCACGTGGCCGGTACGCTGGTGGCGGAAGGCGTGCGCCCCGATGCGCGAGGCATGGCCTATGAAGCCCGCCTCCGGGCATACGACTGGGACGATGATGTACTGGAAATGGCCGAAGAAGCCGTCCGTGGCGTCCTCGTTTCCAATCATTCGTACGGCCCTATCGCCGGCTGGTTTTTCGGCGACCTGGAGGATACAGGAGACCAGTGGTACTGGCTGGGCGACGTCACGATCAGCGAGGAGGAGGACTATCTCTTCGGGTGGTATGATGTGGAAGCGGCCCAGTTTGATCGGGCAGCTTTCGCCTATCCCTACCTGCTGCCCGTCGTGGCAGCGGGAAACGACCGCGAGGAACGGGGGCCTCGATCCGGTTCCTATCGCGTGCTCGATGCCCAGGGGAACTGGCAAACGGTCAGTGTGACCAGCCGTCCCCGGCCCAGAGACGGCGGCTTCGACGGCTATGATTCCATATCCGGCCCCGCTGTCGCGAAGAATGTCTTGACGGTGGGCTCCATCCGCATGCTCACCCCTATCACGTTCCAGATGAGTCCTTTCAGCAGCTTCGGCCCGACCGACGACGGACGCATCAAACCGGACCTCGTCGGGCAGGGCGAGGGACTCCTTTCCCCAATCGCCTCTGGGATTGCCGGCTACGGCGTCTTCAGTGGCACGTCGATGTCAACACCGAACGTGACGGGGACGCTGGTGCTTCTGCAGCAGCATTATTTCAACCTGTCGGGACGGTACATGCGCGCCGCCACGCTCAAAGGACTGACCCTCCACACGGCCGACGACCTGGGCAACCCCGGCCCTGACTACCAATCCGGCTGGGGGTTGCTCAACGCCGAAGCCGCCGCCCGTCATCTCTCTGCATCGCCGACTAACGAGTTAGCGCTCCTGGAGAGCGAGTTGGAAAACAACGAGACGTTCACTCGACTCGCCTCGGTTGCTGAAGCCGGTCCTCTTCGCGTCACCCTCAGTTGGACCGACCGCGAAAGCCGCCGTTTCCCCCTTCGCGGTCCCTCCTCTCTTAACGATCCCAGGCCGCATCTGCGCAACGATCTGGATCTCCGCGTCATCAACGAAGCGACAGGCGAAATCTATTTTCCTTATACCCTCGACGCCCTCCAACCCTTTCGCACCGCCGTACCGGGAGATAACGTCGTCGATCCTATCGAGCAGGTGTACGTACCTCGCGTAGAAGCCGGAAACTACACCATCGTCGTATCACATAAGGACGCGCTGATCTCCCTGGCTCCTCAAACGTTCTCGCTCCTTGTCTCCGGGGCCGAGAGCGCAGCAAGGCCCGTCGCCGTCAGCCACCTCCACGTCGATGAAAGCGTTGATCGGGTACGCCTGACCTGGAAAACGCAGTTTGAACGTAGCGAAGGGCGTTTCCTCATCAAGCGCGCGCCGGTGACCTTTTCTGCCGATGCAACACGAGAGGTCGGTCCTTTTTCACAGGTGGGTGAGGTGAAAACGGGAGGCGCATCTGAACTCCCGCAGGACTATGTCTTCGAAGAAGCCTACGTCCCGGCAGGGAGCTATCTCTATCGATTGTTCTTCCAGAATGCTGATCACCAGTACCTTGCTGTCGAAGCGGACGTCCACGTACCGGCTCCGGAACAGCACGCGCTCCTCGCCAACTACCCCAATCCTTTCGACGAACGCACCCGGCTTGTACTGGATCTGGCGCAATCTCAACACGTCACCCTGGACGTGTATGATATGCTCGGACGTCGGGTGGCTGCGCTATTTGACGGCAGCCTCACACCAGGACGATACGAACTGCCCATAGATGCATCAGGATGGGCTCCCGGCATCTATGTCGCCCGTCTCATTACGGACGATGCCATACGGTCGCATCGGATGGTGGTAGCACGGTAGGTGAAGGACACGGTGTGAAAGGATGGAAGTATGGGGGTGTGGGGTTTTTTGCTCTCATATCCGAGTTGCCCTGGGATCTCTCGACAATGAGCGTGTACTATACGACAGGTGTTTTCTTATCTTTAGGCATGGCGCGCGGTGTGTTTGCTAACACTTCTTCCCTCAAGTCCTCATGGATGACATTTTTATTTATCTCGTTATTGGCGCGATCTACCTGATCTTCCAGGTTCTCGGTGCCCAGAAAAAGAAAAAGAAAGGGGCTCTTAAAAAGACCCCCCGGCCCTTGCCCTCCAGCGCTCCTTCCCCTCCTGCGAGAACCGCTACCGCACCACAACCCACGTTGGATGACGCGCTACGTGAGATCCGCCAGGCGCTGGGCATGGAAACGCCGTCCCGTCCTCCTGTGAAAAAAAAGCCGGCACCGGTTCAAAAGAAGCAAGCTCCAACGACGAAGCTACCGAAAAAAGCAGGGCCGTACACACCACGCACCCACGCCCCCGAATTGATCGACGCCGCTGCGAAGCCCACACGGGCCGGCGAATTCAAGGCACAACCGAAACACTATGCCGACGCAGACTTTGAGGCGCTGGCTACGGAAGGCGACCGCTTTGGTAAACGCCGAAAAAGCCCTTCCTCTCGACGGATTTCCACCTCTCCTCGTTCAACCCGGCCGGGCCCTCCTTCTCCCGATCCGGAAAAGATTCTTCATTCCAGTCTGCTTCTCCGCTTGCAAGACCCCTCTGCGGCACAGGAAGCCTTCATCTTGAGCGAGATCCTGGGGCTGCCTCGCGCCCTACAGCGACGATAACCGACCCATCCGTCAAAAAAAGGGCCTGCCCTTCGAAAGGACAGGCCCCTTATTTATACATCAACAATAGACGCCGAGGCTATTCAGCGGCCGCGTCCCCTTCAGCGGGCGTATCCGATCCCTTCTTGAAGATCGAAGCCCCAATGATCCCACCGATCACCGCCATAATCACGGAAAAGACGATGGTGAGAACATACCCTCCGACCCCCATCATAAAATCAAGAATACCCATCACCATGTCGAGTTGATCATCGCTGAGTTGATCAAACTGGCCGCTCTCTTCGAGCTGGGTAATGATTTCTTCCGGGCCGGGCAGCAGGCCGATGGCTCTGAAGATGAGGGACAAAATAATCACGATGATGCCGGCCACGATGCCGGCCATCGCTCCAATCCCGGCCCCTTCGCCTCCAGTCATCGTCAGAGAATGCTCTTTGGTATAGTGCCAGACGGCAAGCACACCGGCACCGGCATACAAGAGGCAAACAACACAGCCAAGACATTGGTTTTGAGGGATCGAAAGGAGTACGGCGACCACACCGGTCGCAACGCCACCAATCAGGATGGATGGTATCTTTTCGGACATAAGCTTGGAGAGGTCAAAGTGTGAATGAAGCTGCGAATAACGAGAATGAAGCTCAACGTATGGGTTTCCCAGGCTGTGTTGAAGATAGAACGGGGTCGCCTAAAAGGAAAGCGTTACGAATTAAAAACCTACCTATCCGTAAAGAGCGCGTTTTCCTTTTCTTCAGGTCGCATGGTCACTCGGCGGTCGCCTCTGCCTCACCCTGCTCATCCGTTCCCTTTTTGAACAAAGAAGCACCGAGCGCTCCCCCGATAGCTCCGAACACACTCGATACGGCAAGGCCGATCACGCCGTTGACAAGGCGAGCACCGAGCGAAGACGACGCTTCGAACTGTTCTTCCATGTCGGCAAGCTGTTCCGGTGACATCTGGTCGCCAAACCGGTCAAGGACAAATTCCTGGATTGCCGCTTCGAGTCCGAGTCCCATGCTGGTGAGGATCATGTTGAGCACGAAGGCAACCACGGTCCCCACCACGGCGGCGATGAGCCCCATGACCGCTCCTTCACCCGTGGGGATAGTAAGTTCATTGGTGTTCGTGTAATGCCAGACCGCCACCATAGCACCAATGATGACACCTGCACAACACAAGCAATTAATGAGGCCGAGGTACGAAGTCGATAAAACGGCAACGACAGCACTGCCGAGCATGATAGATTGTGTCTTTTCGGACATATTGTGAAGGGGTCAGGGTGAGAGGGTCGGGGGATGGCGCGATGAATCCTGTCGGTATGTCCAAAGAACAACGCAATGCTACCTCACGTCGCGCACACTGGAAGATAGCAAGGTTCTTCAAAGAATCATTCTTCATGAAAACCTTTCTGGCCCTACGATACCGGATGCGTTCCGGTTACAGCATCGAAAGGGTGGGTTTCCTCACGCCGAGGTGCCTTCGCATGTCCCCATCGCTGAGACGGTGGACGAGGGCCGGGTGGAAGGTGCTTTCGGATGAAAAGCCTGTGCCATGGCACGAGCAACATACAAACCGACGACGAACCCAAAGAATCCTCCCGTAAGCGTTCGGCTGAGCGGCGTGTTGTGCCAGAGTCCCACCAGCCCGAGCGCCCAATCCAGGCTCACCGGGACGAGGGCACCCAGTAAAATATAGCGGGCATGGCGCCCGAGTACAGGCTCCCAGCGCATTAGACCCAGGAAAAGCAGCGCAGCCAGCGGCAACCCCCAGTAGATGGCATAGCATCGATGGCACACGGCCAGGGCTACCCCATCCACGGCAAACGACCGCTCCGGAATCTGATGGCAAACCGTAGAGAACCCCTGCATGAGCATGAAACGAAACCGTGGGCCCACAAAAGGGGGCAACGTTGCGAGGAACACCAGCAAACCGGTCATAGCGAGTGCGAGGCTCCAACCCCACCAAAAAGATGCGGGGCGACGACTGAACATGCCTGCTGCCTGCCTATTTTTCATGCGCGTATCTGCCGGGTTGTCATTTCGCAAAACGTCCGATGTATGGCGATCAGAAGGCTTTTTGCCTCTCAAAGCTAAGGTATTTACTAAAGATAGATCAAATCATCACCCTGCCATTTTTTCTCCGGCACACATTTTGGACCAGGCGTTTCACGCTTCGAGGAGGTGCATGTAGCGCCGACCTAGTTAGAGCTCCTAACAAAACCTCAATTCGGGTTGCGCGAGGCTGTGCCGGCCCGTCGCGGCGTTCCGTTGCTTCGCCGTATCACTGCGGATACGGCTGCATCACGCGCCTTGCGACGAACCGGCGCGCTCACGCTCACATTCCGAAGCAGGTTTTGTTAGCAACTCTTGACACAAGGCAACGGTGTAGATGTTGTAAAAACGCATCAGCCCCCCACACCGAACCTGATGAAGTGGAACACGCAGGCACGCCTCAGGTTCTAGTTGGCACTCACCAGCGGAGAGTGCCAACAACACGCCTCTTCGCGTGCCATTCTTCAGACGATTCATGTTCAACCTACGTAACTACAAGGAGGTATTATCACCATGACGAGTATCAAACCGCTTAGCGATCGTGTGGTCGTCCAGGCGGAGGCAGCCGAGGAGAAAACTTCGAGCGGCCTCTTCATTCCCGACTCGGCCAAAGAGAAGCCCCAGCGGGGTACCGTCGTATCGGTCGGCCCGGGCCGTGTAGAAAACGGTACCAAGATCGACATGTCCGTACAAGCCGGTGATACGGTGCTTTACGGCAAATACGCCGGAACGGAAATCACTATCGACGGAGAGGATTTCCTGATCATGCGAGAGAGCGACATCCTCGGCATCGTCGAAGAGTAACCGTCCTTGTCCCAAGGATCTGTCGCATGTTGACATCACCCTATTTCGAACTCAGAACACCAGGAGCAGAACATAGCTATGGCTAAACAGATTATCTTCGATGCCGATGCGCGAGGTGCCCTCAAGCGAGGCGTCGACAAGCTGGCGGATGCCGTGAAGGTGACACTCGGTCCTAAAGGCCGCAATGTGATCATCGAGAAAAAGTTTGGAGCCCCCACGATCACTAAAGACGGCGTGACCGTCGCGAAGGAAGTCGAACTCGAAGACAAGGTCGAAAACGTCGGGGCGCAAATGGTGAAAGAAGTCGCCTCGAAAACGAGCGACGTGGCCGGCGACGGCACCACCACCGCTACGGTGCTGGCTCAGGCTATCATGACGGCCGGGCTCAAAAACGTCACCGCCGGAGCCAACCCGATGGACCTGAAGCGCGGCGTCGACAAGGCTGTGAAGGCGGTCGTGGTAAACCTCCAGGAACAGAGCCGCGAGATCGAAGGCAAAAACGAGATCTCCCAGGTTGCCACCGTCTCGGCTAACAACGATTCCGCTATCGGCGTGTTGATTGCCGACGCCTTCGAAAAAGTGGGCAAAGACGGCGTTATCACGGTTGAAGAAGCACGCGGGACGGAAACCAACCTCGACGTTGTGGAGGGTATGCAATTCGACCGGGGCTACCTCTCCCCTTACTTCGTGACCAACGCCGACAACATGGAGACGGTCCTCGAAGATACCTTCATCCTGATCCACGACAAGAAGATCAGTGCGATGAAAGATCTGCTCCCGGTCCTGGAGAAGGTCGCCCAGATGGGCCATCAGTTGCTGGTCATCGCCGAGGACGTCGAAGGGGAAGCGCTGGCGACCCTCGTGGTGAACAAACTGCGCGGCACCCTCAAAGTAGCTGCTGTGAAAGCGCCTGGCTTCGGTGATCGCCGCAAGGCCATGCTCGAAGACATCGCCATCCTCACCGGTGGTACCGTCATCAGCGAAGAAAAGGGCTACCGTCTCGAAAACGCTACCCTGGACTACCTGGGCCGGGCCAAGCGCATCGTCCTCAACAAAGATTCCACGACCGTTGTGGACGGTGCCGGTTCCACCGACCAGATCAAGGCTCGCAGCAACCAGATCAAGCAACAGATCGAGACCACCACGAGCGACTACGACCGGGAGAAGCTTCAGGAGCGCCTGGCCAAGCTCTCCGGCGGCGTTGCCGTGTTGAAGATCGGAGCGGCCACCGAACCGGAGATGAAAGAGAAGAAAGCCCGTGTGGAGGATGCGCTCCATGCCACACGCGCCGCAGTCGAAGAAGGCATCGTGCCGGGCGGCGGCGTCGCCTTCATCCGTGCTCTGAGTGCTCTCGACAACGTAGAGGTAGAGAACGACGACCAGAGCATCGGTATCGCCATCGTGCGCCGCGCGTTGGAAGAACCTCTTCGTCAGATCGCTGAAAACGCAGGACGCGAAGGGTCGATCATCGTCCAGCAAGTGAAGGACGGCGAAGGAGACTTCGGCTTCAATGCCCGGACCGAAGAGTATGCAAATCTCTACTCGGACGGCGTCATCGACCCGACCAAAGTAGCACGGACGGCCCTTGAGAACGCCTCGTCGGTCGCCGGTCTCCTGTTGACCACAGAGACCGTAGTAGCCGATAAGCCGGAAGAGAACGCCGCCATGCCTGCCATGCCCGGCGGCCCCGGTGGTATGGGCGGAATGGATTTCTAATCCCGCCTCTACCGAAGCGTATTATCGCAAAAAAGGCGAGACGGCCCTCCGAGGCGGTCTCGCCTTTTTTGGCACTAATCATCGTACACGACCTTCATCAAGAAGCCCTCTGGTGCGACCTTTAAGGGTGAGTACGGTGAGTAATAATAACCGGCCTCACTCCTCCGAGATACCGCCGAAGCCTCCGAACGCGTCGAGATCCCAGGCCGCCATCAGATCATTGAGAAGATCTTCTTCACTGTCGAGGAAAACGCCGTCGGCGTTGGCAATCTGGATGAGATCATTCAACGCCGCCTTGCGCTGTGCTGCCGGTAGCGCCTCCTTCACAGCTTCGACAGAAGCAGCCAGCCTTTCTTGATTGGATCCGCGCGCGTAGCGTTCCAGCGCCTGCTCCAGGATGGTTTGAACCGCTCGATCACTGAGCGGCGGCTTCCATTCACGAAGCTTCAGGAGGATCACGTCCCGCTCGTCCTGGCTGAGTTCCCTGTCGGTGCCATGCGCCAGCACCAGGTAGATGAACGCCAGGTGCGTCAACGGCCCCCAGGTCGCTTCCTCGGTATCTTCCGAATCGAACGAAGGAGCGAGCGCTTGAGACGGAATATCGACCTCCCATTGCCTGGCTAGGTTCGCCAGCAAATCCCGTTCATGAGCCAGCACGACGCCATCGGCCTGCGCTACGCGAACCAGATCCTGGAGCACTGCTTTCTTTTGCGGCTCCGACAACCGATTACGGAGAGCATGGGCGGCCTGGCGGGACGCTTCGAGGAGATCTGCGCGCTCCTGATGCACTGCGAGTACTTCGAGCACTATGTTTTGCACGTCGGCCCGGCGGAGATGTGCATAGCGGCTGTGCAGATTATCGGTGACAGCCTCACGTTCAGCGTAGCTCAGGTCGTCGTCGCCACTCTGGGCCATCGCCAGGTACAACAGGGCCAGTTCGTGTAATAAGCGCTCCGATTTATCGTTCGACATAATGACACACCTCGCAGCAAGCTACAAGGTATCTTAGGGCGAAAAATGGGTTCCAAGGATTGAAGTCGACGGGGTGGGATGCTGCTCTTTTTCATGACGGAATGTGCAAAGAAGCATGTTCCAATATAGACAGCATCACGCAAGATACGCGACTCCCACAAGATTAAGTTTCTTCGTTTTCACCGTCGAGTTGCTTGACGGCCTTGATCATGGGGTCGCCGA
>JBHHWM010000156.1:0-11394 GCA_046756545.1 Rhodothermales bacterium
GGCTCGTCGTGGGTAGCTTGATATGGACGACCTGTTCTGCTAACCCCTGGTGAGAACGATGACTACAACCCACTTACGCCGCGCCGCCTATGGCCTTGGTTGCCTGCTCCTGAGCCTGACGCTCGCCTCGTGTAGCCTAATCTCAGACGATAAGTGCGGTCTCCATTTCACAGCCGAGGACTCAGGATTCGGCACTTCCTTCGCCGCCTGGCAGACTGGGGTCGACGGCGGCAACCGTTTTTATCGGCGTGCGCTGAAAGTAGAAAACGTCTGTCCCGACGAACACGTGACGGCTGACTTTAGATTCCATTTCAAGCGATCCGCCGACGTCGAAATCCCCATAACGATCAGAGGCCAGATCGAATACAACCCGCTATTTCCGTCCGAAGAGGTCATCCTTGCAGAGAATCTGCATGACGTACAGGAGAAGATCGCTCTTAAGGGCGAGGTCGAAGCCGGGTTGAAACAGGCATTCGGGGACAGCCCTGCCGACTACTTTGTCATCTTTAAGATCACGTTTCCCACAACGGGTCTGGCAAACCGTGATCTGGCCTACGTCATAGATATCACCGAAGTATGGCGCATGAAGACCGGTTATTTCGAGTTTTCCTCCAAGTAGCGCTTAACCAGATCGTCGCACAACGGGAGCGGCACCCGGTTCCTGAATGCTTCCAGGCTATGTTGTTGAATGGGGAGATGACCTCGACCTGCTTCCAACCCAAGGCCGCATCCCACAACGCTCGCGTTCCAAAAGCAATGGATAACAAACTACGGACCCCCCAAAATGGCACGTTTATGTGATACCGTCTGAGGCTCGTCGTGGGTAGCTTGATATGGACGACCTGTTCTGCTAACCCCTGGTGAGACCGATGACTACGCCCTTCTTACGCCGTACCAGTTACGCGTTTGCGTGCCTGCTTCTGAGCCTGACGCTCGCCTCGTGTGACGTGATCGAGGGCGTGGATGAGCGATGCGGCCACAAAGTCGATGCAAAGTCCGTGGGCGATTCCAACGCTACGCACGGCCCCAATGCTACCTTTGGTAACAATGTAGCGCGCATGGACTCCTACCGCTCGGAGCTACGAGGAGGTCGCCGATTTTACCAATACCTCTGGCACATCACAGGGGTCTGTTCGCAAGAAAACGTAGTCGTGCGTGTATCCGTGTCGATCACTGACGAACTCCTCAGTGTCCTCAGTAACCTCAGGACCACGGCCAATGTCCAGTGGGGTACCAGAGGACAAAGCATCGCCCTCGACGAAACCGCCAGGATTTCGTTGAGCCCGGAATTTGGCGATGAATCAGCGGCCTATTGGGTCATCCTTGGCTTCGAATTCGACAGCCTCGGGTCGAGAGCGGAGGATGAAGAATTCTTCCAGAATCTGTTGAAATGGGAGATAACTACGACCTACTTCCAATACGTGGCACCTTCCAACTAAGCTTTTGTCACTGCCACGTCCACACGCATTCCTGAAAGGCTTCGGTGAGTTGGCTGAGGGTGCGCGTCTCGACGCAGCCTCGCTAACGGATACCGGCTATTCCGAACCGATGGTGAGATCGATGAATATACCCTCGCCGTGCCAACTACGAGCTTTTCCGCCTGCTCCTGAGCCTCCCGCTCGCCTCGTGCGACTTGCTCAAGGAACCCCCGGACAGTAGATGTGGAACCCACTTCGTAAGTAAAGATGAGCTACTTCGAGCACCAAGAATAACCAGTGCGTATCGTAGGCGGATGGATGAGGCAGGTGCAGGAGAGAGACCCTAAAGGAACAGGTGGCACGTATTGATTTTGTTGTGGGCGTGCTGGGCTTGCAGGTCATCTCCATGGTCGGTAAGCAGGTGTATTTTCTTGTAGATAGGATGACCTCCAGATGAAAGCGGGACTCGCTGAAGCAGGGGGTAGGCGGCAGGTAGCTTGCTTTTGCGCCACATGAAGTAGTTCAAGACGCCCGGGACGGAAGCTCTTCAAGGGTGACCGGCACATCGCCCGGATCAAGTGGGTCGCGGCGGAGTCGTTTGGGATTTCCCTGTTCCATGTGGCAGAAAAAGGAAGACGCCGCCGGCTCATCGGGGGCACGTCTCGCGCGGGGATCGGCAAGGGGGGAGGACCGGGTACCTGGTGTTTGACATCCCGAGCGGCGTTGTCCATATTGGTCGCGGTCGCCGTTTCTTGTTCGATAATGGAGGGATTCGATCCATGAAGCCACGTGCTTGCCGAACCACGATGTTGCTGATTGCCCTGTTCCTCCTTGCGGCGGGCTGTACCCGGACAGGGGCTCCGGACGATGACACGAAAAGGACCCGGTATGAGGATCTGGTTACGCTGTTCGAGGAGTGGCGCACCTTTCAGAAGCCTCCCCTCGTCGAGGGCGTTCCGGATTATTCGCCCGAAGCCATGGCAGCCCAGCACCGTGCGTTGGCGGCGTATCAGCGTCGGCTGGCCGGGATCGATACGAGCGGGTGGCCGGTAGCACACCGGGTGGACTATCAGCTGATCGGGGCCGAAATGAACGGTCTCGATTTTGATCACCGGATGCTTCGTCCATGGGCCCGCAACCCCGCGTTCTACGCACAGGTCTTTCCTTCTCAAAGCGATGTGCCCGCCCGCGAGGGGCCCGTCGCCTACGGCGCGATTGAACTCTGGACCTACCCGTTTCCTCTCTCGTCGGAGCGCGCGGCCGACCTCCGTACCCAGCTTCAGACCCTCCCGACCCTCCTCGATCAGGCCCGGGCCAATCTCGTGGGAAACGCCAGGGATCTCTGGCTCGGCGGGATACAACGAATGCGCCGGCAGGGCGACGATCTCGCCCAGCTTGCCGGGCGAGTGGCGGGGATCGATGCGCTCCTGGAAGCGGATGTTCAACGGGCGCGTGAGGCTACGGAGGCCTTTCTCGCCTGGTTAGAAGAGGAAGCGCCGTCCAAAACGGGGCCTTCAGGCGTTGGCGTTGAGCAGTACACCTGGTATTTGCAAAACGTCCACCTCGTCCCGTATACCTGGGAAGAAGAAGTGACCATCATGCAGCGCGAGCTTGCCCGCGCCCACGCGGCCCTTCGGCTCGAGGAACACCGGAATCGGGAATTGCCTCCCCTGACGCCCATCGCGAGCGCCGAGGACTACGACCGTCGGTTCCAGGCCGCCGTCACGGAGTACATGGCCTTTCTCCGGGAGGAGGAAGTCGTGTCGATCCGGGACTACATGGAGGCTGCCCTGCGCGCCCGCATCGGTCGGTTCAGGCCCGCCGACGGCCTCCGGGGGTTTTTCTCCGAGGTGAATTATCGCGACCCCCTCGTGATGCGGACGCATCACTACCACTGGATCGATTTGGCGAGGATGGTGCATGAACCGCATGCGAGCCCCATAAGACGCGGGCCGCTCCTCTATAATATTTTTGACGGTCGTGCGGAAGGGCTCGCTACCGGCATGGAAGAGATGATGATGCACGCCGGACTTTTTGAAGATCGACCCCGTGCCCGCGAACTCATCTGGGTCCTCCTGGCTCAGCGGGCCGCGCGGGCCCTCGGCGGCCTCTATATGCACGCCAATGAGTATTCCATGGAACAGGCACGGCAGTTTGCCTCGGAATGGACCCCGCGCGGGTGGCTGCCCCAGGAGAGCGCGACAAACAGGTTCGAGCAACATCTCTACTTGCAGCAGCCCGGCTACGGGACGAGTTACGTCATCGGCAAAATCGAAATCGAGACGTTGTTGGCCGAGCGAGCCCGGCAGCTCGGCGACGACTTTACCCTGAAGCGGTTCATGGATGAACTCGACGCGGCCGGCATGATTCCGGTGTCGCTCATCCGCTGGGAGATGACGGGCCGGCATGATAACCGGCCGGGGCAGCGACCTTGAGGCCGGTACGCGGTGTGCCTGTGAATATTCTTCGTTTCCTGTTGTCTTATCTGCTGTTCGCCATGCGATTCTTCCTGCTTCTCGTCCTGCTGCTGACGGTTTCGTCCGCTGCTGCGCAACCCGTCGCCCCGTCGCACTACCAGGATCTTCGCTATCGGCTCATCGGTCCGTTTCGCGCCAGCCGGACCGTGGGCGGGGTGGGGATCCCTTCGCAGCCGAACGTCTTTTTTGTCGGGGTGAACAACGGGGGGGTGTGGAAAACAACCGACTACGGCCGCACCTGGGTCCCGATATTCGACGATGCCCCCACGGGATCGGTCGGCGACCTGGCCGTCTCGCCTTCCCATCCCGAGGTGCTCTACGTCGGGACCGGAGAGGGGCTCCACCGGCCTGATCTGAGCGTCGGCGACGGGATCTTCAAATCGATTGACGGCGGGGCGACCTGGGAGCACGTCGGCTTGGGGGATGTGCAGCAGGTGGGCCGGCTCATCGTGCATCCGACCGACCCCGACGTCGTCTTCGTTGCAGGGCTCGGCCATCCCTACGGACCCAATGAAGAACGGGGCGTTTTTCGCACTACGGACGGCGGCCGATCCTGGGAGAAGGTGCTCTATATCAACCGGAACACCGGTGCCATCCAGGTCGAATTCGACCCGACCAACCCCGACATCCTGTTTGCCGACATGTGGGAACATCGGGAAGGACCCTGGGAGAATGCGCGGTTCTCCGGTCCGAACAGCGGGCTCTACAAATCGACCGACGGCGGCTCGACGTGGCGTCGCCTGACCCGGGGGTTGCCGACCGCCGAGCAAGGACTGGGACGCATCGGCGTGGGCATTTCGCCCAGCAACCCCGGGCGGATGTATGCCACGGTCGATGCGCGCGAACAGGGCGGCCTCTATCGTTCCGACGATGCCGGGGAGACCTGGTACCGGATTCACTCCGACCGCCGCCTCTGGGGGCGAGGGGGGGACTTCGGAGAGATCCGGGTGCACCCCGAAAACCCGGACGTCGTGTTTGTCGGCAACATCGCATCCTATCGGTCGGACGACGGCGGCCTGACCTGGACCTCCATCAAAGGAGCGCCGGGCGGGGATGATTATCACCGGATCTGGATCAATCCGGAGCACCCGGATATCATGCTGTTCGTGGCGGATCAGGGGGCCACAATCACCGTCAACGGAGGACAGACGTGGAGTTCGTGGTATAACCAGCCCACCGCCCAGCTCTATCACGTCACCACGGACAACCAGTTTACCTACTGGGTCTATGGAGGGCAACAGGAGAGCGGGGCCATCGGCATAGCCAGCCGGGGGAACGGCGGCCAGCTTTCGTTCCGTGATTGGATCGGCGTCGGTGCCGATGAATACGCCTACGTCGCCCCCGATCCGCTCCACCCCCAGCTTGTCTATGGAGGCCGCGTCGTTCGCTTCAACAAGGCGACCGGGCAGGCGCAGAACGTCGCTCCCGAAGCCGTCCGCTCGGGCAGGTATCGTGTCTTACGCACGATGCCGTTGCTTTTTCATCCGGCGGACCCGACCCAGTTGCTGTTTGCGACCAACGTCCTTTGGAAGACGACCAACGGCGGCCAGGATTGGCAGATCATCAGCCCGGACCTCTCCCGCGAGCAGCCGGCGGTTCCTCCGAGCATCGGCGATTTTCGCACGCCGGAACTCGAAACCATGCCGCGTCGAGGCGTGATCTATGCCGTGGGCCCTTCTCCCCTCGACGTCCACACCCTCTGGGCGGGTACCGACGACGGGCTCGTCCATGTGACGCGGGACGGCGGGGCGACCTGGACGGACGTCACCCCGCCGGAGCTTCGTGCCTGGGACAAGGTGTCGCAGATCGATGCCGGGCACTTCGACGTGGAAACCGCTTACGTGGCGATTAACGCCATCCGGCGGGACGATATGCGGCCCCACATCTACCGGACGCGGGACGGCGGGGCGACCTGGACGCGTATCGTCGAGGGCCTCCCGGAGAATGGACCGGTCAATGTCGTGCGCGAAGACCCGAAGCAGCCCGGCTTGCTCTTTGCCGGTACCGAACGGGAGGTCTATTTCTCCATCGACGACGGTGGATCCTGGCAGTCGCTTCGCATGAACATGCCGGCCTCTTCCGTTCGGGACCAGGTCATTCATGAGGATGACCTGGTCGTCGGGACCCACGGTCGGTCCATCTGGATCCTCGACAACATCTCGCCTCTCCGCGAACTCGCGCAGGTGAAGGAGACTCAGCAGGCATATCTCTTCACGCCCCCTGTGGCTACACGCGTTCGCTGGAACATGTTTTCGGATACGCCGCTGCCTCCCGAAGAACCGACCGGTCAGAACCCCCCGGATGGTGCTATCCTGGACTATTACCTGGGGCACGCGGCGGGGAACGTCGCGCTTGCCGTCGTCGACGAAGGCGGGGAGGTGGTTCGACGCTTTGCCGGCAGCGATGCGCCGGAGGATGTAGATTCGACAGCCCTGCCGCATCCTACCTACTGGATCCGTCCGCCGCAACGACTCTCGACCGGGGCGGGGCATCACCGGTTTGTGTGGGATCTGCGCCATGAACCGCCCCCCGGAGCCCGCCGACAGTTTTCGATTGCCGCCGTGTATCGGAACACGCCGAGCGGTCCCCATGGCCCGTTCGTCCATCCGGGGACCTATACGGTCCGATTGACTGTGGACGGTACGGTGTACGAACGACCGCTCGAGGTAAGGCTCGATCCCCGGGTCAGTATCCGCGAAGAGGATCTTCAACGGCAAACGGACTACGCGATGCGGTGTTACCGGGGGTATCTGAAGGCCCAGGATCTTCGCGAGGCCGTTGAGCAGGTGCTGCACGACACGACCCGGACCCTGGGCGATACCCGGCGGGAAGCCCTGATGGCCCTTCGCGGGGCGGGTTCTCCCGGCGATCCGGATATCCTGTACGGGAGCATCTACCTTCTGTCTGGGGACGAGGAGAGCCTCGTCGGCCTGCAACGGAAGTTTCTGTTTCTGCTGAATGTTATAGAGGGGGCAGATGCCCGTCCAACGACCCAGGCCATGGAGGGTGTGCAGGCCCTTGAGGAAGGGCTAGAGGCGCTCTCTCGGCGATGGGAAGCCTTGCGATAGAGGCCTGCGCCGATCCAGTTTGGGCTCGAAGCTATTTTATGGTGACCACGTGCCCTTGCCTCCGTGTGTGGCGTTTGCTTGCAGCAGGCATTTCGAGAGGGGCCGGTGCTCCAGGTCGTCGATGCCCCGCGTAAGGCTCGCGATTTGTAGAACGTTTGTAGAGTGCTCCGAAAAGCAAAGACGCCGGCCTCGAAAACGAGACCGGCGTCCTGTTCGGCTCCCCGGGTAGGATTCGAACCTACAACCCTGCGGTTAACAGCCGCATGCTCTACCGTTGAGCTACCGAGGAGAAGAGACCCTGACACACGACAGGTGCCTGAGCGAGCCGCAAAAATAGCGCACGCCGTGCCTGTTGGTCAAGGGCCTTGACAGCCTTTTCAAGAACGAAAATAGAATGACCGGCTCGGTGCTTAGTTCCGCCACACGTTGTTTTCTCGGTCCACATCAGGGAAGAATTGACCGGGGTCAATCTCTACCTGCGCCACGGCTCCGGGCTCGAATGTCACGGTGGTTTCGCGGGCTCCGCTGAGCCAAACGTCCACGGGCACTACTTTTTCTGCGGTCCGTCCGTCTTCATAGGTAATCCGAACCGAGACCGGCATGGGCGTGAGGCCGCGATCCTCAATGGTAACGACTACCTGCTCGCCGCTCTGATCGACTCCCGCAACGGCCTGGTCGAGGGTCCACGTCTCGAAGAACAGGGCGGTCCAGAACCAGTCGAGATCCTGGTTGAGGAGGTCTTCGAAGGTGTTGAAGAGGTCGTACGGCTGGGGGTGTTTGAAGGCCCAGCGGCGGGCGTATTCCTTATAGGCGGGTCTGAATCGCTCTTCTCCGATCATCCCGCGCAGGGCATGCAGCGTTACGGCGGGCTTGCTGTAGCCCGCGATGCCCCGGGCCGGGGTTCCGTTCGGGTAATCATCGGCGTGGCGCATCGGTTCGACCTCCAGGCCGGTGCCTGCAAGCCGGTAGTAGCCCTGCCATTGCGGGTTCCACGAGTTTTGTTGCCAGAAAGCGGAGGAGCCCTCGTTGGTGTTAAACGAGGTGAGTCCTTCATCCATCCAGGTATACTGCTTTTCGTCCTGCCCGACGATCATCGGGAACCACATGTGGCTGATCTCATGGTAGGTGACCCCGAAGAGCGACCGGTCGTTCCGAGCACCGCCGATGAGCGTGATCATCGGATACTCCATCCCGCCGCCGATAATTCCTTCTACCGTCGTCATATGGGGGTAGGGATAAGGCATGACGGTGCTGGAGAGGTGCTCGATGGAAAACTGGGCAAACTCCGCCGAGCGATTCCACGAGGCCGTGCCGGGGCGGTAGAACGCATGAATCATCGAGGTGTCGTTCACGCCGTCGTTGTCGTGGTCGCCGACGTTGGCGGTGGTCGCGTCCCAGGCGTACAGGTTCGACGTGCCGAAGGCAAAATCGCGGACGTTTTCGGCCGTAAAGTGCCAGGTGAGCGCTCCGGTGCTGCTCTGGGCCGTGGAGGTACCGGCCCGGCGTTCGTCCTCTCCTACAATCGTGACGACGTCGTGGGTTTGCGCCGCTTCGGCCAGGCGGGTCCGCGTTTGTTCGGACAGCACCTCGTCCGGGTTCTGCAAGACGCCGGTCGCGCCGACTACCCAGCCCTCGGGCACCGTGATCCGGACATCGTAGGAGCCGTAGCCCATGTAAAACTCGCCGTTGGCCATATACTGGTCGGCTTTCCAGCCGGTGACATCGTCGTAGACGGCCAGTTGGGGATACCAGTAGCCGAGGTAGAACACTTCGCCGTCCTGGCCCATGCGCGGTGCGCCGGCCTCGGGCACCTCGAAGCTCCAGGTGAAGGCCAGGTCGAGGGTGCCGCCTGCCGGGACGGGCTCCGGCAAGACGATTTGCATGACCGTCCCTCGAATGCGGTAGCCGACCTGCCGTCCCGAGTTACGCTCCAACAGTACATGATTATCGGCCCTCACCTCCGCGATGTGCATGCCGTCGGTCAGGGGCACTACGCGGTTCCGCATGGCGTTTTCTTTGTGCAGGTTTTGACGCAGGTGTACCAGCACAAAGGGGAGGGCGTCCGGTGAGTTGTTGTGGTAGCGCACGGTCTCGGTACCGCTCAGGATCTTGGCGTCGGGCGAGAGGGTGGCGTGGATGGTGTAGTCCGCCGTGTTGGTCCAGTAGGCAGGGCCGGGCATGCCGTTGGAAGATCGTGTTCCCTTTTCGAGGGCCTGCTGGAACTGGGGCGTGGGGATCACCGGGTAGGGGATAGGACGCCGGGACTGGGCCAGGCCCTCAAAGGGTAGCACAAAAAAGAGTACGGCGAAGAGGAAAAAACAGCGGCAAGCGTTCATGGCGATCATCTCTGAAAATAGTGCAGCTATTGGTGGACGAAGTCAAAGTAAGCAACCAGCACCAGGGATGGCGCGAAAACATGATGAAAGCCTGCCGGGTTTCGCAACGATCCGTGTTTGATGATCGACTATGGGGCACGGGAGCGAGCGCGTTAAAACGAAGTGAAGTCATCCGGAGAACCAGCCATGGAACTTGCGTAAGGGGCGAGGAATTCTTACCATGACGCCCCTGAATCCGGTGAGCCCTGGTGGCGGAATTGGTAGACGCGCTAGATTCAGGATCTAGTGGCCGCTTAAGGCCGTGGAGGTTCGAGTCCTCTCCAGGGCACCTATAGTCCTTTTAAGTCATTGATTTGCAAGGACTTTTTGTTTTATGGGTACAACATAGGTACAACAAATCTACTTCTTGTGGTCAGTACTCGGACTGTACTACATCGGCGTGAAGTCTGGAAACGCCGTGGCTTGAATTATCGCCGCCCGTGCGGCGCGTCCTCTACCCTCTCTCAATGGATTCGTGTGGGATGTAGCCAGGCAGAAGAGGTTTGCCCCAATGCGATTGCCGCTTGACGACTCCTTCGGTCCGGACAAAGATTAATGGCTCACTGTGGCACTGAGTGCCTCCGGCTCTGGCTATTCTTAAGTAGGCCCTACGCTATCCTTGACGACAGGACGGATTGCAAATGTATAGTGAAACAGTTTTATTTCATACCCGATCTGCAACCTGTATGCTGATTCGCGTCGTTAAAGGATTGACGCAAACTCTGACGTATTGTTTGTCCTTCGTCCTTACGCAAGGCTATGTATAACGAACGACGTGAATACTATCGTAAGCTAGAAAACCTTCGAGAATCGAAGGTAATAATGTACTTTACGAGTGACCGGCGCAATATGCCCGCGAAGATAGCCGGGGACGCCATTGATCATTTTGTTCATCATCTTGATCGAATTCAGCAGGCAGATAAAATCAGCCTATATCTGTACAGTACGGGTGGACACGTTAGCGCTGCTTGGACACTGATTAATCTGATCAGGGCATTTTGTGATCAGTTGGAGGTCATCGTACCGCGCAAGGCGCACAGTGCAGCAACACTTATTTGTCTCGGATCAGACAATGTTGTTATGACGAAACAGGCTACATTGGGGCCTATAGATCCGAGCATAGAGGGGCCTCTTAATCCAAGTATAGAAGGATCAGCCGCCAAGTATCCTGTAAGTGTAGAGGCTGTGTCGGGCTTTCTTGATTTCACGAAGGACAATGCAGGGACAGAGGGTGATCAGAGTTCAATTCTGCTTCATCTGGCAAAGGAAGTGCATCCGCTTGTCTTGGGTCAAGCATACCGTATAAGAAGTCAGATACGTATGCTGGCACGCAAACTATTGCCACGCCAACTCAATGACGAAGACAAGATTGAGGCCGTCCTTCAATTCCTGACCAGTGAATCTGGAAGTCACGACTATACGATAGATCGCCGTGAGGCTCATGAGGAGTTGGGGCTTAAGATTGAGAAGCCTGGCACCGAACTTTATAACACTATCAAGAACATCTACGACGACGCCGTTGATGATCTTGATATGCATAGCACGTTTGAACCTAACCTGATATTGGGTGAGGGCGAGGAAGCCCGCTATACAGCGAAACGAGCCTTCATCGAAAGCGTAGACGGCGGCTCACATTACTTCAGCACTGAAGGTGCTGTGAAGCGCCAGTTAATAAGGCTTCCAAGCGGCGTTACTCAAGCGGTTATCCAAGACACTCGAACCTATGAGGGGTGGAAACATGCTGAACAGCTACCATCTACATAGCGAGCCTACGATTAGCGAGCCTGCGATTTCATTAGTCGAAGGCACGACTGCGAGCGCTTATTCGTCACCTGCAGCATACACAGTATCGGATAGCCCGGTAGTTGTGAAAATTGTTTATGATCTGCAAGGAGACGTATCACCTTTGTCTGGATCGGTGCGTAACTATATCGATCCCGAAAAACCCGTCGCGCTTGAGGACTGGAACGTATTGAAAGAATGATCCTTGATACGTCAGTGTGGTAGTGTGCCCCAAAATTTGAACCACCCGGTAGGCTAACAGAAGCTATGACCC
>JBHHWM010000157.1:0-11372 GCA_046756545.1 Rhodothermales bacterium
TGTGCGTCCGCCGATGACGAGCCCTCCGTTGTTGTTGAGGGTCGTTACCGCTAGTTGGGCGGCGTTGAGAGAAGGTTCGCCCCCCGGTGTGTTCAGATCGGCCAGCAGACCGACGTGAATCTCAGAGGGGGGTTGTTGGCAGCCGGCCAACCCCAGGAGTAGGCTCAGACCTGCGATCAGGATGAGCCGTCTGTTCTGAAGTATCTTCAGAAGCACTGGAACCCCTCATTTGTCATTGGGCATGTCGCGTGTAATCGTGACAAAATATATGACAAGCTCACCAAAGGCGATGAACAAAAAAAGTCCAATGCGTGGACATTGGACTTGTGCTGTGGGCCCGACGGGATTCGAACCTGTGACCTCTCGCGTGTGAGGCGAGCGCTCTAAACCGCTGAGCTACGGGCCCGTTTACACTATAAGCGGAAGGGCGAAGATAGTAAGACGCCCCGTGGCGAAAGTCAAGGTGCTACATCAGTTCTTTGCAAAAGTGTAGAGTAGGGATGAACGGCATCCATGAAGGCGGGGAACTGGAATGCGGGCTGCGTCAATGGGCGCAATACCGAAGCCGGTTGCCGGACGAGCACGGGCACCCGACGCGGCCGTTGCCCCATCAGGGGCGACATGGCCACCGGCTGCGTCCCGGACCAGGGAGTATCCTGGAATACGACGTCCGGTACCGGGGAATTGCGGTCGGCAACAGGGGCTTGCTCTTCGGTAAACAACGTAGCTCCTACAAACATGCCCATCATCAGCGCGACGACCATCGCCGAGGCAAACAAGGCAAAGCTGCTCAGTCGCGTGGCGGCTTCGTGGAACGCCGGTGGCTGCGTCCGCATCATTTCGCCGGCGAGCCTGCGCCGCATGCGGGCTTGAAGGCCGTCAGGAGCCTGCATCCGGCAATGGCAGAGCAACGTGCGCGTCTGTCGCAGGTGTTCTACTTGAAGCGCCAGTACCGGGTCTGTGCTCAGATATTCTTCGAACGATTTCCGAACGGCGGGATCCATCGTTCCGTCGACGTATTCGCACAGGAACTCGTCGAGCCACGAGCAGTCGCCTTCCCCCATACAGTAGTATCCTTCAAGCATAGGCGGATCGAGTCTGCTTATTGGCAGCGAAAGACACGCATGGAACGTGTACCAGCAAATGGGTCCATTGCAGGATAGGAGAAAGTACCGCCCGAGACCGGTGCCTTCTTACCCCTTCTTCCAGGGTATGTAGATGTCTTTCAACAGCCGTTGAAGCTTGGTGCGTCCCCGGTTGATCCGGCTCTTAACCGTGCCCATCGGCAGGCCGGTGATCTGAGCGATCTCTTCGTAGGCAAGCTGCTGCACATCGCGCAATACGACGACCTCCCGAAACTCTTCCGGAAGCTGCTTCAGGGCTTCCTGGATGTAATGATCCTGGAGGGTATTCTCGGTATGTCTGTCTGGTGAGAATGTTTCGTCCGGGATTTCGACTTCATACGCTTCGTCCTCCCGGTTGATGGACTGCAGCGAAAAAAGCTTGCGGCGTTTGCGTTTCCGATACTCCGAGCGGGCCAGGTTGCCCGCAATCGTGTAGAGCCACGTCGAGTATTTTGCAATGCGGCGATAGGAGTGTCGGTTCCGATACACGCGCAGAAACGTTTCTTGAAGCAAATCTTCGCACTCCCGCACATCTCCCAGAAACCGATAGATATAGCTGGTCAACGGATCTTTATACCGGTTTACCAGGATGTCGAAGGCTTCGATGGTTCCTCTCTGAAACTGCAACATCAGGTCCTCGTCGCACATCTGCACGAGGGTCTGGTAGTGCCTGGCTGCGTGGCGACGCGCTCGCTGGACGCGTCGGCGCGTGGGGGAACGAAGCGGTCGCCCTTCGGGCGGGTATTGCTGTGAGGCCTTCTTCATAACGCACCTACTGTCTCTGTAGAGACTCCTCTCTTCCGGGTTTCATCGAATGACGGTTGGTTACACCGGGGCCTGATGGGTCTGTGCGACGCGTCGTGCGTCGGGCAGGCCGCCCCTGGGCACCAAACGCCGAAGGAGCAAGACCAGGATCAGCCGTTCATCCCGGCTGGATCCGCCCTTTAATTCGTAATCGGCAGCAAGGAGCGCAGCAAAAGCCTGCTCGATAGCTTGCGGCGGAAAATGGCGCAGGCTAAAGAGATATTCCTTGATAAAGTACGGGGAAACACCCACCCGTTGCGCCATCTCTTTCTCCGCGATGCGCTGTGTCCGGCAGGCCGTCAGCTTCCAGAGCTTGGTGAAATAGCTGGTCAGCACCGACACGATCATAAGCGCTTCGCCGCGTGCATTGGACGCCTGCGCAAGCAACCGTTCGGCAATTCGTAGCGCATCCTGATAGCGGTCTTCGCCGATGGCGCGCTGCAACTCGAACACGTTGAACTCGCGTGTTTGACCGCCGGCGCGCACCACATCGTCAGCCGTGAGGGTCGAACGCCCGCCGGCATAGGTGATCAGCTTTTCGATCTCGGCAGCAGCGGATTGCAGGTTGGTGCCCACGTAGTCGGCCAGCCGTTGCACGGCCTGCGGCTCTATGCGATAGCCCAGTGTCTTCACGCGTTGCTGAATCCAGCCGGGCATCTGGTTGGTGTAGAGTGTTTTGAATTCGCCCCAGGCCGCGTGCTGCCGCAGGGCCCGGTAGGGATGGGCCGCCAGGTTGGGCCTGGAACGACAAAGCAGCAGGACCACCGCCGTCGGATTGGGTCGTTCGGCATAGGCTTTGAAGAGCCGGTTGTCCTTCAGTTTGTCGAAATTGCGCACGATGACGACCCGCCGCTCGGCCATCATCGGGAATCCGGCACAGAGAGCCAGCACCGACGGCGCATCGGTTTCAGCACTATAGACGAGGTCCAGGTTGAAGTCGCGTTCGTGGGGGGCGAGGGCGTGCTTGATGAGGACCTGCTGTAGCTCGTCCATCAGGAACGTTTCCTCGCCGTAGAGAAAGTAGAGCGGCTGAAAATTCCGATGGCGAAAGGCCGTGTCTAACTGCTCGTATGTAAGTCCGGTCTTGGCCATGAAACGGCTACAGCCTGGGGCACATAGGGAGGAGGATGTTTATCTAAAAAAAGACCCTACCGGTAATGTGCAAGAGGAGACGGAAAAATTGAGTAAAATTGATGATCATGTCCCTATCTCGTGCAGCCGATAGCCCACCGCGCGTTGCAGATCGACGTCGTGCTGGGTGATGTGATAGGCCAGGCCGTAGAGGTCGCGGCGCACCTCTCCGAAGTGGGCGACGCAGGACCACGCTTCGGGCGGTACCTCTTGCAGAAACGCCACGAGGGTCCGGCGGGCATCCTGCACCCGTTGCAGGATGTGCTCGATAGGCCGGTTGTTCCAGTCGCCCTGCATAGCGAGGGTGCGCTCGTCCACAGGGTCGAAGGAAGGCGCGTTCCCGGTAATCATCTGCCGGAAGCGTGGCAGATAGACGGTTTCGTCCAGCGCGGCGAGCAGCCCGTAGGCTTCTTTGATCGAGAGCCCCTGATCAAGGGGGCGCGCCGCCTGCAAGGGTTCCGGCACACGGCCCACGACGGCCCGGAGCGTCTCCACTTCGTCCATCAGATAGGCCAGTTGATCCAGCAAGGCCGCGCGGAGTTCGGCGGCCTCCACGCGGGCGGAATCAGGCATCCGATCCCTCAGGGGCTTCCGCCTGCCGAGCACGCCGCCCGCCCCATTCGTTCTCGGCGGCCACCGGCGGTTCTTCGCGGAGGTGCGTGTTTTCGAGGTCGTCCAGCCCTTCGTCGACGAGTTGCTGAAGGAAACGCCGATCCTTCAGGCTGTGCAGGTTGTTGTCTTCCCGGCAGTCCCAGTGCCGGCCCTCCTGCGGGTTCTTATACTGGCGTAGAAAAGCCAGGCGATCCGTCAGGCGTTCGACGGGCACCATCAGGCGATCCAGGCCGAAGACGGCTTCGTCACGGCTCTGGAACGTCAGGTCGTACTCCTTCGACATGACGATGGCTTCCTCGGGGCAGACTTCCTCGCAGAAGCCGCAGTAGATGCAGCGCAGCATGTTGATCTCGAACCAGGCCGGCTCGCGCTCCTTCGCGCTCACCGGATCATCGATCTCTTTCGACTGCATCGAGATGGCCATCGGCGGACAGGCCCGGGCACACAGGTTGCACGACACGCAGCGCGTCCGGCCCTCCTCTTCGACCAGCACGGGACGCCCCCGGTACCCGTCCGGCGGATACCACAGTTCGTCGGGATACTGGAAGGTGTACATTGGCTCCTTCGCCATCTTCCGAAAGCTGTAGCCGAGCCCTTTAAAAATTTCCGGGAGATACATCCGCTCCCAGAAGTTGAGCTTCCGTTCGTTCGCTGGGCTGGTGTTGACTGGTTTGCCGGGCATAAGACCTGTTTCGAAGTGGTAGGGGACGCTTCGCGCGCCGCGCCGTGGCATGCAATATAAGCAGGCCTGCGGCGTGGATTTGCGTCCTCATTTTAAAATTCGCAATACGAATGGCGAAGCCTGAAACAATGTTTCAAAGGAGGGGCCTTCTTGCCGAATTTTATACCGCGTTGCGACCGGCGAGGATGGAGACGACGAAGCAAGGGGGTACCGGCGTGTTTGTTCGTCGATCCCTCGTCTCGCCGTCTCTTCGAGTCCACGTGGCGGACGGCGGGCACAACGGGCGTTTTTATACCGGACTACTCCTCGTCGTCCGGCTTCGATTTTGCTTTAAAAATCAGGGTCAGCGGCACGCCTTCGAAGCCGAACGCGTCGCGCAGGCGGTTTTCGAGGTACCGGCGATACGATTCCTTGATGCCTTTCGGGTGATTGCAGAAGAAGGCGAAGACCGGCGGTGTGGTGCGTACCTGCGTCACATACTTGATCTTGACGAACTGCCCGCGATAGGTCGGCGGGTGATAGCGGGCAATGGCCGCCTGCATGGCCTCGTTGAGTTCGCTGGTAGGGATGCGCCGGGAGCGCTGCCGGGCTACCTCCAGCGCCGTGTCGAGCAACTTGGAGACACGCTGCCGGGTCAGCGCCGAGATGAAGAGGACGGGCACGTAGTCGAGGGTGTGGAGGCGTTCCCGGATGTCGCGCTGGTAGTCCCGCGCCGTGTTGGTTTCCTTCTCGACGAGGTCCCACTTGTTGACGACGATGATCAGACCCTTGTGCAACTCCTCGGCAGCTTTGAGCACCTTGATGTCCTGCGCCTCCAGCCCCTGTGTGGCGTCGAGCAGCAACACGGCGATGTCGCAGTCGCGGATGGCGCGCTCGGTGCGCAGCGTCGAATAGAACTCCACGTTCTCCGTCACCTTGGTACGTTTGCGCAGGCCCGCCGTATCGACCAGCACGATCTCCTGCCCGTGGTACCGGACGACCGAGTCGATGGCGTCGCGTGTGGTGCCGCTGACGTCGGTAACGATGGAACGCTCCTCGCCGAGCAGCGCATTGGTGAGGAGTGACTTGCCCACGTTGGGCCGTCCGATGACGGCGATGCGCAGGCGCTCGTCTCGTTCCTGGGCCGCCGTTTCCGGGGGTAACGCCTCCACCACGGCATCCAGTAGGTCGCCGGTTCCCATGCCGTTGGTGCCGCTGACGGGGTAGACCTCGCCCAGGCCGAGCTGGTAGAAGAGGCCCGTTTCCCACCGCCGTTGCTCGTTATCGGCCTTGTTCGCCAGCACCAGCACCGGCCGGTCCGCCTTGCGCAACAGCGCGGCAATCTCTTCGTCGAGGTCCGTCACGCCGGTCGTCACATCGACGATGAGCAGCACCACGTCGGCCTCGTCGAGCGCGATGTGAACCTGCTCCCGGATCGCCTCGTCGAACCGTTCGGCCGAGCGCGGCACGAAGCCGCCCGTATCGACGAGGGAGAACGTGTGTCCGTTCCAGTCGACTTCGCCGTAGACGCGGTCGCGGGTGACGCCCGGCTCGTCGTGCACGATGGCCTGCCGGCTCTCGGTGAACCGGTTAAACAGGGTGGACTTGCCGACATTAGGCCGGCCTACAATGGCTACAAGTGCCATGCTGGAGAAAAGGAGGGATGAGGATACGGGGGAATGGGTCTGGGTAGCCCAGCCAATGCGCGATGAGGCGTTGCGTTTCTATCGCGGGGAGAGAACCGGGCGCAATTCGCAAAAAGCGCACGTAGCCGGGTAGGGGTCCTCCTCTATTTCACTACATCCGTTCCTTGTGTTCCAGGTACAGCGCCCGGAAGAGCATATAGGCCGTCTGTGCGGTCTCGCTGGTAAACCAGTAGTTGATCCCGGCCCCGACGGCGGCTCCCGCCAGCGGGATGGTCTGCATCAGCTTGCGCCCCACGATGTTTTTGGCAATCTCTCGGGGGAGGTGGCGGTTCTGGTCGCGGAAGGTGCCCGTCACGCGGCCTTTGTAGGTGAGTTCGTTGGCAAAGGCCGCCGCCGCCACGCTGATTTCGCGGATGGCCGCACTCTTGGCATCCCGCTCGCTGGAGGAGGCCACGTTGTAAATCGACAGGACCACGGGACCATACTCGGGGCCTTTCATCGGGAAGCCGTAGGCCGCCCCGATTTGTTGAATCAGCCGAAAGTTGATCGTAAAGAGCAACGGGATGTCGGCAGCGATGAGCACGGCCCCGCCCAGTCCCGTGCCGCCGCCTTCGATGGCCGCCAGCATCGTGTTCTCGGTGAAGAAGCTCCGGGCCAGCACGTCAAGGTCCTCGATGGGTTGATCGCGCAGGTCTTCGGGTTCCTCAACGTCCATCCCTTGTGTGCGCGCGGCGCTCAGCAGCGAACTGGCGTCGTAGGTCCACCGGGAGGCATCATTCAAAAACGACAGGAATTGCTCGACGGCCTCACCGGCCTGATCGACCAGGTCCGGCGGCACCGCGCGCTCGACGACCCAATCGACGGGTTTCATCACCCAGTTGAATGCCTGCTTCAGCATGGAGGCATCCCCGCGCTGCCACTTTTCAATGTCGCGCCGGACTTCTTTTTCGTAGGCTGTTAAACGCATAATGGCGGTCGTGGTCCATGGTGGAGGATTCAGGCTCAACGATCAGTCGCACCCGTACCCTACGTCTGCCGACGGCTCCAGGATACAGCGGGCGGCAAAACCAGGGGAAAGTAGCCCGCAACAGGTCAAAAGTACAACGCTCCGTGCCCTTCAGGCAAAGAAACGGCCCACGGCTCCTCCCGTTTACTGAAGATAGGTTGTCTATCCGGCCGGATCGCGGAGAGGAAAGCCCCTCATCGTTAGATCACCGTTCCTCTTAATCCTCCTTGATGCCGTATTTTTTGAGAAAGCGGTACATGGTGGCGCGTCCGATGCCGAGTTCTACGGCGGCCTTGTCTACATTGCCTTCGCAGAGATGATAGGCACGCTCGATGGCCTGTCGTTTCAGTTCGTCGAGCGAAAGGATGTGATGGTGATCGTTTCCGAGGACCACCTCCGGCATCTCGACGCGTGCGTCCCCGGCCCGAGTCGCCGTGCGCTGAGGCCGGGCGGCCGGGCGTCCCTGAGCCGCCTCGGCCAGCGTAAGACGCTCGGACCAGGGCGAGATCTGCACCGCGTCGTGCAGCATCAGGTCGCCGGGCTTGATGTCGGGCTCGTCGGATATGAGGATGGCGCGTTCGATAGCGCTTTTCAACTCGCGCACGTTGCCGGGCCAGGAATACTCCAGGATGGCCTTGCGCGCCTCCGACGAAAGGCGCTTCCCCTTGAACTCGGGGTAGGTCTCCATGTAGAGCTTCATAAAGTGATGCGCCAGGAGCAGGATGTCCTGGGCACGCTCCCGGAGCGGCGCTAACTGAATCGGGAACTGGAACAACCGGTAGTAGAGGTCTTCTCGGAACGTTCCCTTCCGGATCATCTCGATAATGTCCTTGTTGGTGGCGCAGATCACGCGGGCGTCGAACTCGATGATGTCGCTGCCTCCGACCCGTGTAATCTCGTGGTTCTGGAGGGCGCGCAGGAGCTTGGCCTGGAGGTCCAGGTTCAGTTCGCCGACCTCGTCGAGGAAGATGGTGCCGCCGTCGGCCTGCTCGAACTTGCCGATTTTGCGGGCGTGCGCCCCGGTGAAGGATCCCTTCTCGTGCCCGAAGAATTCGCTCTCCATCAGGTCGCGCGGGATCGCGGCACAGTTCACGACGACGAAGGGGCCGTGCTTGCGCGCCGAGTTGTAGTGAATGGCCTTGGCCACCAGTTCCTTGCCCGTGCCGCTCTCGCCCTGAATGGCCACCGTCAGGTCGCCGCGGAGGGTTTTGTGGATAAGGCGGTACACCTTTTTCATAGGCTGGCTGTCGCCGACGAGCCCTTCGATGCCGTAGCGCCGAGACACCTCCCCGCGGAGCGTCTCCAGTTCCCGCTGCATGGCCACCTTCTCCTGGATGTTCGTCACCAGCACGTCGAGCTTGACGAACTCGTCCTGCCCCTTCGTGATGTAGTCGTAGGCGCCGAGCTTCATCGCCTCCACCGCCGTCTCGACGACGCCCTGCGCCGACACCATCACGACGGGGATCTCCTGCGCGCGCGCCCGGATCTGGCGCAGGGCTTCGATGCCGCCCATCCCCGGCATCATGATGTCGAGCAGGATCAAGTCGGGCTGGTTGTCGAGGTGTTCCAGGGCCTCTTCGCCGCTCCGATAGACGTGGACGTCATAGTCCGGATTCTTATCCAGCCTGTAACTGAGCAGGCGCGCGTAGTGGCGATCATCGTCAACGACGAAGATGCGGAATTTCATGGGGACCCCGGATTTATGATGTCTAGAGAAAGGAGAAACGCATGTAAAAGCCTCGCTTGCTATAATCGGTCAAGAATAGGCAAAGTATAGCCTTCACAGAGGAAAAGTATCAAATTGATATTGGATTTTGATCGGAAAACGGCAACACCCGTAGGGGCGACCCTCAAAGGATCGCCCCTACGCGAGAAACGGTTCGTCAGGCTGTAGGTTAGCGGCTTTCTACTACCTGGCCTGTTTGGGCATCGATGGGTTTAATGTACTCCACGTCGATGCTGGCATTATCACAGGATACCTTGGGGTGTTTGGGGGGACGAGGCGGAGGAATGGGGGGATTGGGGCCGTGGCAGTGATTCGCCAGCGAAGCCACCGGCGTGGCCGGCGAGCGAGCGCTGAAAATGGGGATGGGTGCCGGAGTGCGCGGACAATACGTGTTGATGGGCGGATCGCCCGACTCCGAGAAGAAGAGCTTGAGCCCCTCGTTGTCTTGCCGAAGCTCGTCGTCCGGGAAGTATCGCCGCAGGCGGTCGAGGTCGGTGCCGTCTGGAATGACCGTCCTCGGAGGGCCGGGCGGAATGTTGTCGATAGCCGCTTCGAGGCGGGTGGAGCCCTGCAAGAACCCAAACGTCTCCTGAAAAACAGGGTTGTCGGAATGGACCTGAAAATTAACGTCGAAGTAGCTGCGTGCCGGAAACAGCGGCTTGGTAGACACCGGATCGACATCGCCCACGATGGCTCCTCTCGATTGGAAGGTGGGGCTCTCGATGAGCCGTACCTCCACGGATTGCCCCCCCACGTTCATCGTGCCCGTGATATCCATCGAGGCAATCTCGGTCTCGACGCTGAAGGTGCCCTGCTCCCGGTCGATGTGCATCGGACCTTTCAGGACGACCGTCGGCCCCTGTAGCTCCAGGGGAATCGTGCGTGAACCGCCCCCGAGATCGATGGTGAGGTCGCCCGTCAATACGGAAAAGGGAAACACGTCGGTATGCTTGCTCGGGACGCATTTGTCGTAGATGCCCACCACGGACAGGCGCACATCACTTACGAATTCCACGAACCCTTCGAGCGGTGTCGTCGGGGGCACGCCGAGTTCGAAGAGGATGTCGTCGCAATTGATCGCCACCGACTCGTTCGGTTTGAGATCGAAGAATCCGATCCTCTGTTTCAGCTTCGACGCCTTTACGGGTTCATGCTGTCCCTTTACGTCATCCCCTTCCATCCTGTCGGGAATTTCGAGCACCCCCGATGCGACAAACTTTTTGGTCACACGAACCGTCCGGGTGGACGAGGGATTGATGATGTTGATGTCGGTCCAGTGGAACACCGTAGGGAACGGTTCGAGCGTGCCGCACAAATACTTGACCGGATAGACCAGGCGCTGCGTCGGCTCGAGAATCAAGGAGTGCTTCGGGGCCGTGCCGGCACACCCCGACAGGCTCATAGTTCCCATGGTTGCCAGGAGGACCACCAGGAGTCCAACGGTACTCTTTTCCTTCATAACACTATACCTCCCTTGATGTGAATGTGAAGAATTGACAGGTCGTCGCCGAATCCGTTGAATCTTTCTTCCGACGCTTCACAACGCGCTGCATCACAAAGCAACGCGGCCTTTTTGATTACTTCTCTTCGAACATCACTATTAAGACATGCAGAAAGGCCTGTACACCACGAAAGCAAACCTTGGAAAATCAAGGCGATAATTCAATATGCTGCAAAGAGAACCAAAAAAACAACCCCTTCGTTCTCGAAAAACGCGCCTCTCAAATCAGCAACAGCCCGAGCCCGCCGACGACGAAACAGTAGTAGGCGAAGTATTGCAGTTTGCCCCGGCGGACGAAGTCGAGCACCATCTTGATGGCCAGCACGCCGGAGACATAGGCCACCAGCGTTCCGGCAGCGAGCGGCCCCCATCCCATGGTGATGCCGTGCTCGGCCATCTCGATGCTCTTGATGAGCGTCGCGCCGAGCACCACGGGCAACAGCATCAGAAAGGAAAAATTAGCGGCCTTGTCGGGGGTCACGTTCTGGTAGAGGGCCGTGCAGATCGTCGCTCCTGAGCGCGAGATGCCGGGAATCATCGCCGCCGATTGCGCGATGCCGACGACGAAGGCTTTCGCGGGCGAGAGCTTGCCGTCCGGATGCTTGCGCAAGAGCGTCAGCAGCAACAGCACGCCCGTCACCAGCAGCATGCCGGAGACGAGCTTCGGCTCCTGAAAGGCCGCCTCCAGAGGGTCTTTGAACACCACGTAGACGATGCCCGTCGGGATCAGGGTGATGAGGATAAACAACCCGAAGCGAAATCCCTCGCGGTCCTGGTAGCGCGCGCTCCATTCCGCCGGGTGCGCGACCGCACCGACCGTCTCCTTCACGATGTCGATGATCGTCCGCCAGTAGACCGTGATGATGCTGAGCACCGTGCCGAAGTGCACGAACACCTCGAACGTGACGTTGTCGTTCGCGGCGGTGTCGAGCCCGAGCAGGTATTGGCCCAGCACCAGATGGCCCGAGGAGGAGACGGGCAAGAACTCCGTCAGTCCCTGCACTAACCCGAGCAACGCGGCTTCCCACCAGGTCATGTCGATGATCGATTTTTTGTATAGGGTTTTAGATGACTACGTCCGTTCCCCGGTTGTGTCAGGGAGGCGAGCGGAAGATACGGAAAGAGGGGGTGCTGCGTGAGAAAACATGGAGCGTTGTACCC
>JBHHWM010000158.1:0-11361 GCA_046756545.1 Rhodothermales bacterium
TCTTCGAGCCGGTCGTAGAGGTAGAAGTATTGCGCCAGCTTGAGCGCCATCCCGAACGTGCGGTGCTGTCCCTGCGAGGCGTAGCGCCGCACCTCCAATGCATCGAGGCGGAAGGTAAGTTCGTCCCGGTGCGGCCCGACGAGCGTACGGCCCAGTTCGCGCTCGCGCTGCGCTACGCGGGCCAGGCGCTGCCGGTAGGCCTCGGCTACGATGGCTTCATCGGCATCCGGGGTAAGGGGCGTGATCGTGGTGTATTCGATGGTCGGCTTCTCGGCAACGGCCTCGATTTGCTGATAGGCTTCTTCGAGAAAGCGGGCAAACTCCTGCAAGAAGCGCAGTCGCGCAGCAATGACCCGGCTGCCGAGCATTACCAGCTCCTCGCTCCACGATGCCAGCAGCGACGGCTGCACCGCGTGGGGCGCGCGGCGATATTGCGAGAGGAGTTCGTTGCGCTGCCGAAGCGACCGCCGGTACTTGAGCAGATCGTCCAGGTAGACGGGACGGGCCTGGCTCATGATATTGTTCAAAAAGCGCCGCCGTTCGTCCGGTCCGCCGGCCGTCAGGGCCTGATCCTTGGGCGAAAACACCACCACGGGCAACAGGCCCACGATCTGCGAAAGCCGCTCCAGCGGAGCCCCGTTGACAAAGAGGCGCTTACCCTCGGCAGGCACATACGCCAGCCGCGCCTTGATTTCGGATCGTTGCTCTCCCTCAAAGAGGCCATCCACTTCAAAATACGGACAGGCCTTTCTCAACACGTACGCGTCCTGCGATGCAATAAAGCTTTTGGAAAGGCAGAGATAGTGAATGGCTTCTAAAACGTTGGTCTTCCCTGCACCGTTCGGTCCATAAAACAGGTTCACCTTCGGCGAAAAGGAAAGGTGTGTCTCGGCATGAGCGCGGAAGGAGAACAGGCGAAGAGATCGTAGAATCATAAAAGGCAGGAAGCCGCCGGCGCATTTCAGTTCAACGGGTCGATGAATACGCCGAGCCCTCCGATTCGTTCGAGGATGACGCAGCAGGCTGAAAACAAATGCAGCCCGGCCCCTTTGCTGGAGCCGGGCCGTGATGGACCGTCAGATTTCGAGAAACAGCCTTATCCGCCGCCCCCTCCACCGTCGCCGCCCGATCCGCCGCCGGTGCCGCCGCCGCTACCACCACCTGTGCCCCCGCCGCCGCCGTCGCCGGTACCGCCATCTCCATCATCGCCCTTACTCGTCCATACGTATTCCAGGTCTGGTCTCATGGGTTTCACCTCCCCGAGGTTTAGCTGTAAATTGAAACCGCACAGTCGCCCTCAACCGGCGCTGCCCCTCGCAATCCCTGGCAACACCTATGTACATAGACACATTTAGGGGTGATTATATAACTTCTCCTCTTTTTTATTTTTTCCGTACTCTTTAGATAGACCCTCATTCCCTGGTAGATATATGTTTTTTCTCCTCGGCGTCCTGCTCTTCTCCCCCCTGGCCGACTCAACTGTCCAACTCAATCCATGCGCCAAACTCCAAAAAGAAGCCTTCTCGATTCAGCCCCGAGAAGGGGTCACTACTCAGGAGCAGTGGCAGTGGTTCTTGGATAAAATTCGGGAGGAAAAGCGCTGCTATACGGAAGAGGATTCTGCCATCGATCCCGGCTCCATAGGCATCAAGGGGGCCTACCTGGACGAAGTATGGGCCTTATATAACCTGGGACGCAATGAAGAAGCCCTTGCTGTCGTGCATGCCTTCTTCGAACGCTTCGATCCGTCGGACAATGCGAGATGGTTCGGCAAAATGCACTGGTGGCGCGGTCATCTCCGCTTTCTTTCTGGTGATCTTACCGAATCCATTCCCGACTTTATTCAGACCTTAGACTTTTCGACGGATTGGCCCCGCGATGATCGTCCACGATTGTACCTGGATCTCGCTTTCTTATTGCAGGAAGTCAGAATTTTTGACACCGCCCAACATTTTTATCAGTTGGCCGACAGTGTCATTCAATCCTATACTACCTCGACCTCCCGGCTCCGTGAGTTTAAAGCACGTTCTCTGAACCTCCAGGCCGATCTGCTCATCGAAAAGACCGAATTTCTGGGGTATCCTGATTCGTCCGCCTATCGGGAGACCGCCCGGCTGGCCGCAATGAGCCTGGATGTGTCGAAACACGAGGGGTTTCACAATCTGGCCGTCCATGCCCTTATTCTCCTTTCCGAAGCCACGGGCTTCCTCGGCGACACCGAAGCCGCTCGCCGATACCTGGACCACGCCGACCGGCTGGCTCCGAAGGTGGTGAACGTCCCTACCGTCACAGCTTTCCTACGAAGGAAGCAGGGACGTTTCTTCATGCAACTGGGGGCTTACGACCACGCTCAACAGTCATTGGTAGACGCGTTGCGTTTTGCCCGTTCTCTCTCCACCCAATCGGCCGATTCGGAACGGCGCATCTGGCGCGACCTGGGCCATCTCGCCGAAGTGCAGGAAGACTATGCGCAGGCTGCCGCGTATTATCGAAACGCCATCAACGTCACCGAAGGCTTCCGCGAGTCGTTGCGTTCGACGGCCTGGTCGGCCCAGGCGTTTGCCGACTGGCAAGAATCGCATCGGAGCCTGGTGCGTGTGCTCCTGGCCCAGGGGCTACATACCGAAGCCTTCAATGCCCTGGAGCAAACCCGCGCACGTCACCTCCTCGACCTCCGCACCCAATCTCGCCTCCGTAGCACCCTTTCCGCCCTGGAACGCACCCGCTTCGACTCGCTGACAACCGCCCTCGTGGACGTTCGAAATCAGCTTGCCTCCGAGACGCTCTCTTCAGCCCGGCGCATCCACTTGCTAGCGCAGGAGCAACAACTTATCCCTGCTCGTCAGCGCATCCTCAACCTCGACGAAACGTTCTCCGCCCCTCCCATCGACTCGCTTCAACGCGTCCTCGCCCGGCGCAACCAGGTCCTGATCTCCTATTTCCTCGATGCCAGGAGCATCAGTGACCGGCTCTTTGGCCGCACCCCCCTTCCCCATGCTTTCATGCTCACACCGGATACGCTCGTTGCGATCCCGCTACCCGTACCTGTGGACTCGGTGTATGCCTTGTTGGCCGAAGTAAGCCCCTTACTGGAACAGACCAACACTTCGCCGAGCTTTTCCGAAGTCCAATTTTCGCTCGGTGCGCTACACAAGCTCTACGACCGGCTCGTTGCACCGGTAGCGCCCTATCTGTCGGAGGACACCCGTCTCGTGATCATCCCGGACGGACGCCTCTTCATGCTGCCCTTCGGTATGCTCGTCGAGACGCCCACCGCTCCCTTCCAATACCACGACGCGCCGTTCCTCCTGCGAAAGCACCCCGTTTCCGTCGAACTGGCTGCCTCTTTGCTTCTCGAAAACACGACGACGACCGCCTTTCCGTACGATGTCGCCGCCTTCGGCAAGACCGATTTTTCCGACGCCGTGCCATCCGGCAGGCTTCGTTCCGCCTCGGTAGATACCGACAACCCGCTCACGTTTCGTGTCGCCTCGCTAGACGCCGGCCAGCTATTCGCCTTACCCGCCGTCGCCGATGAACTTGACCGGATCACCTCGCACTTTGCCAATAAGGCAACGTTTCTCAATGCCCAAGCAACCGAAGCCGCCTTTCTCGATCATGCCCGGCAGGCCAAAGTCCTCCATGTAGCCTCCCATACCCTTCTGAACCCTGCTTCTTCGCTACACAACGCTATCATTCTCTCCCGAGACTCGACCCGCCAACATGACGGCATTCTGTTCCTGCACGAGATTCAGCGCCAGAACCTGGCGACCCAGCTCGTTGTACTGAGTGGATGCAGCACGGCACGCGGCGTCCTTCACCCCGGTGAAGGCATGGCCGGCCTTCAGTATGCCTTCCGCGCGATGGGGGTACAAAGCTCGCTGGCTACCTCCTGGTTCGTAGACGACAGAGCCACCGTTCGCTTGATGGATGCGTTTTATGAGCACCTTCAGCGGGGTCTTCCGAAAGACATCGCGCTGCAACAGGCACAACTCCGTTTTCTCGACGAAACGAGCGCGGCGGCGAGCAGCCCCTTCTTCTGGGCAGCCCCGGTGCTCTACGGCGACACGCAACCGCTTTCACTGAAGCCTAATGCCTCCCTCAGCACCTGGGTTGTATGGATCTTCGTAGCTTTCTCTTTGCTGTTCGTTGCCTACTGGACGGCTCGCGTACTGCGCCTTCGTCATTCCCGTGCTGCCTAGGTCTTGTGCCTCGCTCCAACTATTTCGGCTTTTCCTGGCATTACAGGCCGAAATATGAAATACCGGCTCTCTACATTTCCCATCTTTTATCCTAAATCAACCCTGGTTTTTATGCAGGACCCTTCTCTTTTTTCCGAGCTCCAGACCCTCGCCACTGAGCAACGCAATCCCCGCTCGATGCACATCGATACGGCTTCCGTTCATGAGATTCTGGAGATTATCAACACAGAAGACCATCACGTCCCTGTTGCCGTCCGCAAGGAACTGCCCTACGTGGCGCAGGCCGTCGAGATCGTGGTGGAGACGTTTCGGCAGGGGGGGCGTCTTTTCTACGTGGGTGCCGGAACGAGTGGACGGCTGGGCGTCCTTGATGCTTCCGAATGCCCTCCGACGTTTGGTTCTCCGCCCGAGATGGTGCAAGGGCTGATTGCCGGCGGTCCTCCGGCGGTGTTTCGCTCCCAAGAAGGAGCCGAAGACGTGGAAGAGAACGGTCGGAGGGCATTGCAAGACGCCGGCCTACGCCCGCTCGATGTCGTGTGCGGCATCGCGGCCAGCCGCCGCACGCCTTATGTCGTCGGAGCCGTCCATTTTGCCCGAGAGATCGGCTGCAAGACCTTGTATGTGACCTGCAACCCCCGCTCCGAATTCAACCTGGATGTAGACGTGGCGATCTGTCCGGTCGTTGGCCCCGAAGTTGTGATGGGTTCGACGCGCATGAAGAGCGGCACCGCGCAGAAACTCGTGCTCAACATGATCACCACGGCCTCGATGATCCGGCTGGGCAAGGTCTACGAGAACATGATGGTTGATCTCCAGATGACGAGCCGAAAGCTCGTTGAGCGTTCCAAGCGCACCCTGATGGCGGTCACCGGCCTCGACTATGAAGCGGCATCACGGGTGCTCGAACAGGCTGGCGGACACGTTAAAACGGCCCTCGTGATGATTCTTGCCGATGTTTCTGTCGATGAAGCACAGCAACGATTGGAGCGTGCGCAAGGGTTCGTCCGAACGGCTATCACGGGCGATGTCGGCACGACGCAGTGAGGCACCACGGCGTTTCACGTGAAACAACTTCCGCGTCGTGACGCCCATCCGGCAAGGTGTTTCACGTGAAACACAGGGGTGCAAATCCGACTGTTCTCACCGAAAGAACCTCCTCTCTTTATCGCCGTTCTATCGCTGCCATGCCGTAGCTCCAGAGAGGGGCTACGGCCTTTTGTGCTTGGTCCGTACCGCCCCCCTTCCATCGACCACTCCAACCCGCTGCGACGTGTCTCTCCCTGTCATCTACCAACGGCTGGCTACGTCTGATTTCTGCAACCAGGTCGTAAGCTGGTGCCAATCTACCGAGCCCATGAACCGGACCGCGCTGCAATGCAGAGGCACGTCCGGTTCCGTTCCAGCTTTTCTCCTCCACCGACTGGCGCAGGAGCTTTCGCGCCCTGTCGTCTGCATCCTGCCCGACGCCGATACTGCCGCGTACCTGCATAGCGACCTCGAACAACTGACCCCACAGCCCGAGAGCCTGCTGCTGTTTCTGCCTTCCGGTCAGAAACCATACGACCAGGAGCATATCACTGACCCGACCCCCCTCATCCGCCGGGCCGATGCGCTCCAGCAATTGACACAAGGCTTTGACGGTATCCTGGTGACCAGCGTGGATGCGCTTTTCGAGATGGTGCCGCCGCCGCATACCGTACAGCAGGAAACCTTGGTGGTTGCCGTCGGGGAGGAAATCGCCCCGCAGACACTCGTCGAACGGCTGGTTGGACAGCGCTTCAACCGCGTCGAGTTCGTCGAGGAGCCGGGGGATTTGGCGTTGCGCGGCGGGATCCTGGATATCTATCCCTTTTCAGGCGACTATCCGATCCGCATCGAATTCTTCGGCGATGAAATCGACTCGATCCGCGAATTCGACGCCCGGACGCAACGCTCAATCAGCCGCCTCACCTCGGCCCGCATCGTCCCTAACCTGGAACAGCCATCGGCATCCACAATCGTCTACACGGCGCTCTTCGACTACCTACCCGAAGACACCCTCCTGGTCACGTTCGATGAGAGCCGCCTCGCGGAACGAACCGACGAACTGTTCGCCCAGGCACAGGCGCTCTACAAACACGCGCAAACAGAACACCCCGACCGGCACCACGCCGAACCGGCCTCTCGTTACTTCGACGGCCGTCGGCTGAAAGCGGCCTTTTTTGCCCATCCACGGCTATTATTCGGGGTCTTCGTCGATCAGGAAGCCGACCATACACTGGCCTTCGATGCCCGGCCGCAGCCTGCGTTCAACGGACACATCGACCGCCTCCGGCAGCAGATTGGCGAAAATGCAGCGCGACATATAGACACGTTCATCTTGTGCGACAGCCGGGGACAGGAAGCCCGCTTGCATGACCTGCTCGAAGAGGAGGTCGAACAACGACACGTCACGCTAATCGTCGAGTCGCTGCATGAAGGCTTTGAGGTGCCGAACCTGGGACTCGCCGTCTACACCGACCACCAGATCTTCAACCGCTACCACCGGCCCACTGCCCGAAAGCGCCATCGCAAACAAGGCGGCCTCAGCCTGCGCGACCTGCAAACGCTCTCCCCCGGCGACTTCATCGTTCACATCGACTATGGCATCGGGAAGTTTGCCGGGCTGCAAAAAATCACCGTGCGGGAGAAGCAGCAAGAAGCTGTACGCATGTTTTTTGCCGGCGACGACGTGCTCTACGTCAACGTCAACGCGCTGTATAAACTGCACAAATACACGGGAAAAGAGGGCCATCAGCCGCGCCTGACGAAGCTGGGGTCCGGCCAGTGGGAGCGCACCAAGGCACGTACAAAAAAGCGGGTCAAAGACATCGCGCGCGACTTGATCCTGCTCTATGCCCGGCGCAAAGCATCGAAGGGCCACACCTTCCCCGCCGACACCGTCTGGCAGCGCGAGATGGAAGCCTCTTTCGAATTCGAGGACACTCCCGACCAGGCGACGGCATCCGAGGCCGTCAAGACCGACCTGGAAGAAGCGGTCCCCATGGATCGCCTCGTGTGCGGCGATGTGGGATTCGGCAAGACGGAAGTGGCCGTGCGCGCCGCCTTCAAAGCCGCCCAGGAGGGTAAGCAGGTAGCCGTCCTGGTTCCCACGACCGTCCTGGCCCGACAACACTACGAGACGTTCAAAAAGCGGCTGGGCCGGTTCCCTGTTCGCATCGAGATGCTCTCGCGTTTCCGCTCGGCGAAAGAGCAAAAACAGGTCGTCCAGGACCTCACGAAAGGGACCGTCGATATCGTCGTCGGGACCCATCGGTTGGTGTCGAAGGACGTGCAATTCAAAGACCTGGGCCTGCTCATCATCGACGAAGAGCAGCGGTTTGGCGTCGCCGTGAAAGAACGGCTCCGTCGGCTCCGCATCAACATCGACACCCTCACGCTGACGGCTACGCCCATTCCGCGCACGCTTCAATTCTCTCTCCTCGGTGCGCGGGATCTCTCGATCATCAATACGCCCCCGCCCAACCGCCAACCCATCCTCACCGAGATCCACACGTTCGACCGGGATCTCATCCGCGACGCGATCCTGTACGAAATAAGCCGGGGCGGGCAGGTGTTTTTCATTCACAACCGCGTGCAATCCATCGAAGAATTTTCGGCCATGCTTCGGGCGCTGGTGCCGGACGTGCGTATTCAGATCGCCCACGGCCAGATGAAGCCCGCCCGCCTGGAACGCGTGATGATGGGCTTCATCGACAAGAAATTCGATGTGCTCGTCAGCACCAGCATCATCGAAAACGGGCTCGACATTTCGAACGCCAACACCATCATTATCAACAATGCGCAGCGCTTTGGCCTGGCCGAGCTGCACCAGCTTCGCGGGCGCGTGGGCCGCTCGAACCGGAAGGCGTTCTGCTATCTGCTCGTGCCCTCCATCCATGCTCTCACCCGCGAGGCACGGCAACGCCTCCAGGCGGTCGAAGAGTTCAGCGACCTCGGCAGCGGCTTCAACATTGCCATGCGCGACCTCGACATCCGGGGAGCGGGCAACCTGCTCGGCGGCGAACAGAGCGGGTTCATCGCCGAAGTCGGCTACGAAACCTATCACAAGATCCTGGACGAAGCCGTGCAAGAACTACGCTTCGAGGAGTTCCACGACCTGTTCAAAGACGCCCCGGTTCCACAGCCCCAGGAAACCACGGTGGATGTCGAAGAAAACGCCCTGATTCCCAGGTCCTACCTCTCGAACCACCTCGAACGGCTCAGCCTCTATCGCCGCATCAGCGAAGCCGGGAGCGTGGCCACGCTGGAAGAACTGCGCACGGAGATGATCGACCGGTTCGGTCCCATTCCGGTGGAGGTGGACAACCTGCTGCTGGCTGCCGAAATCAAAATGCTGGGGCAGGGCCTTCGGCTGGCGAAGGTGCAATTCAAAAACCAGCGGCTCTTTCTGGAACTGCCGACCCAGGACGCCGACCCGCACTTCTACGAGCGTTTCTTTCACCCGCTCCTCGAAAAGCTCAGCCTCCTCGACCGGCGCTACGTGCTCAGAGAAACGAAGCGTAAGAAGCTCCGCGCCATCGTGCAGTCGGTCCCCGATCTTACGGCCGCGCGCGTCGTGCTGGGGCACCTCTCGTTCGACGAAAAAACCGTCGCAGCATAAACAATTTTCATTCGGGCTGCAAATAAGTGTAATACATATTTTCTGCCAAAACAGGCCAAAAAACCACTTTCTGAGCCGCTTATTATCGCGCGATCTTGACCTTCTCCATCCCTCGTGTCGGAAACCGGGGCGCGTGCGACAGCGGCCTTCTCAGCGCGCCTGAGCGAACGCCTATTTTTCGACCAGCGGCGCCGGCTCGTGCAGCCGGGCCAGCGTGAGGGCTTCCTGCCGAACGCGTTCGCGAAGGGTGCCCGGCTCCAAGACCTGCGCCTGTGCACCGAAGCGAAGGAGCCAGCGCGCCACGTAGTCGAGGTTCTCGAAATAGAAGGTCACGTCCACCCGTTCGCGGCCTTCGCGCTCCTCTTCGATCTCGGCAGGGATGCTCTTGCGCGCCCACCGGTAGACCTGCGGGGTGAAGCGAATCTTGATACACACGTTCTTCGGGCTGGCCCCGCGTTCCTTCAAATGCTCGGCCAGGTCAAATCCCGCAGGCGGCGTGAACCGCTCGGACAACACGAACATACTCTTGATGGAATCGAGCAGAAAGTTGCGGATGTCGTCGCGGAGATGGTCATAGGCGATCAGGTTCCAGTGATCGGTGTAATAGACCAGCCCCAGCGGGTCGATCTTGCGCTTGGTGAGTTCGTCGCGGCTCTGCACGTAATACTCCATGATGATGGAGCGACGATGCGCAACGGCTTCGCTGAGATCATACCAGCGCCCCTCCTCTTCGTCCTCAGGTTGAAGGGTGTGCAGCCAGTACGGGTCGAGCACGGTGCGTTCGTTCAACTGATCGATATACTGGCGCACTTCGTTGGGCAAGACGGACCGTATCTTCAAGCCCACCTCGTCGGCATCCTTCCGCAGCGAGGCATCGGATTGGAGCTTCATGAACTCGGTGCCGATGAGCAGCGTCGCTGCCTGCCGCGCCGTAAGCATCAGGGGAGGCAACTGGTAGCCTTCCAGAATCTCGTAGCCGCCCTTATCGGCGTAGGTCAACGGCACACCGGACTCACTAAGCGCGCGCAGGTCGCGGAAGATCGTCCGGCGACTCACCCCGAAGTGCTCAGCCAAATCGCGTGACGTAAGGCTCGGCCGGTTCTGCAAGAGCAAAATGAGGGCGAAAAGGCGTTCGGTGCGGTTCAGGGTGCGTTCGAGATTGCTCATGGACGTGGCGATGGCTACAAGCAAGGACAATGAGAACCGTTGGCGTTTCTACGACCCCACCTGATCCAGGTTCAGAGCCGTACACACCTATGTAAAAACAGTGTGTACTTAAGAAACGCAAGTTCGACATTCCGAACAAGTCCCCCTGCGTTTCTTCAACGAAGGATCGTCACGCCTCCCATACTTCCAGGATGACCTTATTCACAAAATAGGGTGGTTCGAGTAGCGTATCGAGCCGAATGGTCTCGACCCGCACCGTCGGATACTGTTGCTGCAACGCGTTGATTTCCTCACGCAGATCGCCGCCTTTCAAGCATATCAGGCCCGGTTGCCATTGATCCGCCACCCCTTCCTGCAGCACCGCTTCGCGCGAGCGCGTGTGCCAGCGCCAGAGGTCGAGCAGAGGTGCCGTGGCCCTCGACACCGAATACCGGGCCGTTCCCGGCCATGCCTCGGCCCGACCGTGCCACGGATGGAGGTTCTGCAACCCCAATCGCCGTGCCATCATGCGCACGCACTGTATTTTCTTCTCTACGGCATCGACGGCGTAAAAGGTGACATCCGGGAAGTAAATAGCGAGTGGGACGGCAGGCAGGCCGCCGCCCGTCCCCCAGTCCACGACGCGGCTCCCGGCCGGAAACGCCTTGTACGCCAGCGTCAACGCATGACGCACGTGCCGATCCTCGAACTGAGCCGCCGTATCCCGCGAGACGAGATTGATGCGCCGGTTGAAGCGCAGGACCTGCTCCCGGTAGGCCGTGAGTTGATCGCGCTGTTCCGTCGTAAGATTGTCGAAGGGATGCCGGAGTGAGGGTCTCATGCTGCGTCGGGACGGGTATCAGGCCGGGGAATCCAGCGTAACGGCCGGCGTTCCGCTCCGGCCGTTTTTCTTCAACAGCACCATAAGCACCGAGATGTCGGCAGGGCTGACGCCGCTGATCCGCGACGCCTGCCCCAGGTTCTCCGGTTCGATCTTACCCAGCTTCTCGCGGGCTTCCATCGAGATGGTCTTGACCGACGCATAGTCGAAACCGACGGGGATGCGCCACGCCTCCAACTGCTCCATTTTCAGTACCATCTCCTCCTGCCGGTCTACATACCCCGCGTACTTCAGCTCGATCTCGACCAGCCGTTCCACTCGCTCCAGGCCGGGCATCGGGATGACGAGTTCGGCGGTGAGACCCGCGTGCTCCAGCAGGGCCGCCAGGTCCACCTGCGGGCGTAGTGCCAGCCTGGCAATCCGCTCCGACCGAGTAATAGGTGACGTGCCAACCTGCTCCAGATAGCCGTTCACTCGATCAGGCGTAATGCTTTTATTTTTAATCGCTTGAAGCGTGCTGTCAATCGCTT
>JBHHWM010000159.1:0-11337 GCA_046756545.1 Rhodothermales bacterium
TCGTAGAAGAAGACGAGGATGCGGTGCCGACGCCGATCTTGCCGGTCGACGCCATCAGGCACGCGGAGGATTTGCCGCCTCAACCCCCTCCTCACCGTCTCCCGCCCAAGGAAGAAAAACGTCGTTCGATCTTTCCCTGGATGGTGCTCGTCTTCGTCGTTGCCGTGATCGGTGTTTCGGCCGTCTGGTACTTCGACCTGTTCCCTGCTTCGACTACGGAAGGCCCGGCGCAAGCAGCCATTGACACCCCTACGACCGACGACGGAACCTCTACGCAGGCCGGGCTCGCCGAAGACAGTACAGAAACGGGAACGGAAGGGAGCGAGGACGCTGCCGTCCCCCCCGTCGAAGGAACACCGGAAGAGACAGAGACACCGGATGCTCCCGCAATCATCGATCCGGCAATAGACGGCTATACCATTGTCGTCTATTCCAGCACCACGCTGTCCGACGCCGAGGCTGCGGCTGATCGCTACCGCCAACGTCTCGACGACCCCACGGTAGCCATCGGCGTGCTGGCGCAAACGAGTGAGGGCATTACCCGATACCGCCTCGGCGTCGGGCAAACAGCGAGCGATGCTGAAGCCTTCGCCCTCAAACGCCGTCTCGGCGACGCCCTGCCTTCGGACGCCTGGGTGATCCGAATCAATCGTATCACCGATCAATGAGACCTTGTTTCTGTAACCGTCGAGAGCTTCTGCCTGTATACGATATTCCGGCACTATGCCGTTAACACGATACCGCTCCCCCGTCCCCCTTCGCTTATCTCCTCGCACGTAAGCCTACTCCGTGTCCTATGATGCTTTTGTTGCAAGAGGTGGCCGATCTGCCGGCTGACACCACACAATTCGTAGCCGCACAGGAAACAACCTCGTTTATCGACACCCTGATGCAAGGCGGATGGGTCATGCTCCCCATCTTCCTGCTCTCCATCCTCACGATCTATCTCTTCGCCGAGCGGCTGATGACCCTCCGGCGCGCCAAAGCAGACCGGGACCGGATCATGGATCACGTGCGCGATTACGTGCAAGCGGGCGACATCAACGGTGCCCGGGCGTTTTGTGAGAGCCAGGATAAACCGCTCACGCGCATCCTGACGCACGGCCTCGAACGACTGGGGCGTCCCATCTCCGAAATACAGGACGCCGTGCATGCGGCCGGCAAGTACGAGACCTACGACCTGGAACGCCGCACCGACCTGCTGGCCAGCATCGCGGGAATCGCTCCCATGCTGGGCTTCCTCGGCACCGTCACCGGTATGATCCGAGCCTTCCAGGAAATCCAACGCTTGCAGGGCAACGTCAATCCGAGCGTGCTGGCGGGCGGCATCTGGGAAGCCCTGCTCACAACGGCAGCGGGCCTGATTGTGGGCATCATGGCCTTCTTCTTCTACAACTTCCTGCTCAACCGCATCAACCGCCACGTCAACGACCTGGAGCGCTCGGCCACGGAATTCATCGACCTGCTGCAAGAGCCGGCCCCGCCGCCTCCACGATACGAGCAACCGCTCTACTAACCTGATTCGCCGCCTCGCACCCAGGCTACTGCAACCGCGTACCTGGTGGATTAAAACCCGTACGACTATGTCCTTCAATTTTTCTTCCGGCAAGAAGCCTCTCACGGTCTTCGGCATGGCGGGGTTGGCCGACATCGTGCTGCTGCTACTGATTTTTTTCCTGCTCACCTCCAACTTCATCCCGCAGTTCGGCATTCAGGTTAATCTTCCCCAGGCCAACGCATCTTCGCCGAACGAAGCGCAGAACATCACGGTCGCTATCACCAAAGAAGGCCGTTTCTACGTCGATGGCAGCCGCGTGGCCCGCGAGAGCTTGCTCGATGCGATGACCCAGGCCCGAACCACGAAGACCGGACTCGTGATCCGCGCCGATAAAGACGCTACGGTCGATGATCTGGTCATGGTGGCTACGAACGGGAAAGCCCTCGGCCTACGGATCAAGATTCAAACCGAACGAGCAGATCTACGCCCCGGTCAATAACGACGGCGCGCTCCATATCTCGAAACACGAGCCCTCGATCCTCGGCACCCTATCCCCTCTCCGCCCCTTACCCGATCCACCAATCGCGGTCGAGCGAGCAATAGTGCCGCACCTGCCGCGTGCCCATTTGCTGAGCGTCTCAGCCGTGCAGCCAATCTTCTGCGCAATAGACTGAATGGCCGTCCACTGTGAGGAGTGGTTGTGCTCGTGTTCGAACATCATGCGGACAGCCCGCTCGCGGACCTCGGGGGAGTAGGGTTTTGTCTTGTTCATGACTCCTACTTCTCAAAAGCTGGAGTTTCCGGCAAACCCAGGGCGATTCACTCTATCTGTTTTTCTCTTTTGTGAAGCTCACGCAGGATGCAGCATCTCATGTTTCCCATTCGTTAATTGCGTCATCGCTGCCTTACGCATTTGACGAACGACATCGCTATGAAAGCCAAAGGATGCACGTTGCTGTTGACGGTCCTGTTTTGTGTAGCTCCGCTTTTTGCGCAAGACGAGGGCTCCATCGTTTCTGAGACCAATTATGCGGCTCTCAAACTGCGCAATATCGGCCCGGCCTTTACCTCCGGGCGCATCGCGGATATCGCCATTCACCCGGAAGACGACAACGTCTGGTATGTGGCGGTAGGGTCCGGCGGGGTCTGGAAAACGACGAATGCCGGCACCACCTGGCGGTCGCTTTTCGAAGGACAGGGGTCCTATTCCATCGGCGCCATCGCCATCGACCCCAACAACCCGCACACGATCTGGGTGGGCACCGGCGAAAACGTGGGCGGACGCCACGTCGGCTACGGCGATGGGATCTACAAGAGCACCGATGACGGCAAAAGCTGGACGAACATGGGGCTCAAAGACAGTGAGCATATCTCCAGGATCATCGTCCATCCGGAAACCCCCGACGTGATCTGGGTAGCCGCGCAGGGACCGCTCTGGCGATCCGGGGGAGAACGCGGGCTTTATAAATCGACGGATGGAGGGGCCACCTGGACGAAAACGCTGGGCGACGACGAATGGGTGGGCGTTACCGATATCGTCATAGATCCGAGAAACCCGGACGTCTTGTACGCGGCCACCTGGCAGCGTCATAGAAACGTAGCCGCGTACATGGGCGGCGGACCCGGTTCCGGCCTGCACAAAAGCACCGACGGCGGCGAGACGTGGACAGCCTCCAAAAAGGGCATTCCGGGGTCCAACCTCGGCAAAATCGGCCTCGCCATCTCCTATCACAATCCGGATCATATCTATGCCGCCATCGAACTGGATCGAACCGAAGGCGGCGTTTTTATGTCGAGCGACCGGGGCGGGTCGTGGACTAAAATGTCGGATACGGTTTCCGGGGCTACTGGACCGCATTATTACCAGGAACTATACACCACGCCGCACGCGGAGGGACGGCTGTATCTCATGGATGTTCGCGTCCAGATCTCCGACGACCACGGCAGGACCTTCCGACGTCTCAGCGAAAGAAACAAGCACTCCGACAACCACGCCATCGCCTTCCGCGCCGACGATCCGGACTACATTTTGATGGGCACCGATGGCGGCCTTTTTGAGAGTTTCGACGATGCGGCAACGTGGCGGTTTATCGATAATCTCCCCATCACCCAGTATTATAAAGTCGCCGTGGACGACGCCCTGCCCTTCTATAATGTCTATGGTGGAACCCAGGATAACGGTTCGCATGGCGGACCGTCGCGTACCGATAACCGCCATGGTATCCGTAACGCAGACTGGTTCAAAACCTTAGGCGCGGATGGGCATCAATCGGCGGTAGAACCGGGGAACCCCTCTATTATTTATGCCGAAACGCAACAAGGCGGGCTGCACCGGGTCGATTTAGCAACGGGCGCGCAAGTCTATATTCAACCGCAGACACGGGCGGGAGAAAAGTACGAGCGCTATAACTGGGATGCGCCCATCGTCGTCAGCCCCCATTCGCCCTCAACGCTCTATTTTGCCTCGTATCGCGTCTGGAAATCAACCAACCGGGGCGATAGCTGGACGCCCATCTCCGGCGACTTAACCCGCGATCAAGAACGGCTTGAACTGCCGATTATGGGCCGTGTGCAGAGTTGGGACAACTCGTGGGATGTCGGGGCGATGTCGGTGTACAACACCATCACGTCGCTGGCCGAATCGCCCCTCCAGGCGGGCCTGCTCTATGCCGGCACCGACGACGGGATCATCCAGATCAGCGAAGATGACGGCGCGAATTGGACCCGCGTGGAGGTGGGCAGCATCAGCGGCATTCCGGCCACGGCGTTTGTCAATAACCTCTTCGCAGACCTCCACGACGCCAACGTGGTCTATGCTGCCCTGGATAATCATAAATACGGCGACCTCAACCCCTATCTGATTAAAAGCACGGACAAAGGCCGTTCGTGGGAATCGATAGCGGGCAACTTGCCGGAGCGGACACTGGTCTGGCGTATCGTCCAGGATCACGTGAATCCGAACCTGCTCTTCGCGGCTACCGAATTCGGGATTTATTTCACCGTAGACGGGGGGACGGAGTGGATGGAGATCAAAAGCGACGCCACGATTTCCTTCCGCGACATCACCATCCAGCGCCGAGAAAACGATCTTGTCGCGGCCTCTTTTGGGCGGGGCTTTTTCATCCTCGATGATTACAGTCCCCTGCGCGACGTGAATGCAGAGGTGCTGGCGCAGGAGGCCTATCTCTTTTCTGCCAGGCCAGCCTATCTCTATCAGCCCAGGGATGTGGCGGGCGGCTCTCAGGGGACCAGTTATTACGCCGCCCCCAACCCTGATTTCGGGGCTACCTTCACGTATTACCTGAAGGAAGGATCGACGACCTTAAAAGGGGAGCGCAAGGAGCGCGAAAAAGAGGCCGGTGAAGGCGATATCGATTTCCCCGGATGGGAGGCCCTCGAAGCCGAACGCAATGAAGTAGCCGACGTGGTAGAAATTGTGGTGCGCGATGCGTCGGGCAACGTCGCCAACCGGGTGAAGGGCAAAACGGCCAAAGGCTTCCACCGGGTGAGTTGGAATTTGCGGTATGCCTCAAAAGGCTTGATTGAACCGGGAGAAGCGTCAAGCAACAATGGATTCTTAGCGACCCCCGGCACCTATACCGCCACGCTGACCAAAACGGCTGATGGCGTCATGAGCGAACTCGCCGGTCCGATAAGCTTCGAGGTTGTTCCCTTGCACGAGCCTACCCTCAAAGGTGCCTCGCCGGATGAAATCATTGCCTTCCGCAAGGAAATGGAAGCGTTGCAAGGGCAAATGGCGGCGTTTTCGAACCTGATGGAAGAGCAAATGGACAAGGTCGAAGCCATGCAAACCGCGCTGGCGCGCGCCGACCGTCCGTCCAATGATCTGGTGACGCGTTTACATGAGGCCCGGCAGACGTTGCAGGCCCTGGATGTGAAGGTGAGAGGCTACCGATCCAAAAGCGAAATCGGCGAGCGCAATCCTCCCTCTCCGCAGTCTCGCATGTTTGTTGGTTTTCGTGGCCTGAATACCACCTATGGACCGACCGAAATGCATAAGGCTACCGTAGCCATCGGTAAAGCGGAGATGGATGAGGTTCAGGCTGAACTAAATCAGTTTGTAAATACAGTCATGCCTGAGTTAGAAGCCGCCCTTAATACCGTAGGCGCTCCTCCTATTGAAGGGCAGTAGTCGTAGTGGGTATCACCCCATCCACCAGTCCCGATCCAACGATCGATACTGAATCGCCTCCGACAGATGTTCGGGCCGGATGGAAGTTGATCCCGCAAGGTCTGCGATGGTGCGCGATACCTTGAGGATGCGGTCGTAGGCGCGAGCGCTGAGCCCCAGGCGATGGATGGCCATCTTCATCAATTGCTGACCGGCCTCGTCGAGCGAGCAATAGCGCCGCACCTGCCGCGTGCCCATCTGCGCGTTGCAATAGACGCTCGGCAGGTCCCGGAACCGTTCGGCCTGCTCAAGCCGGGTCGCCACCACGCGGGCGCGCACGGCTGCCGAGGGCTCTCCGTCTCCACGTGCATTCAATTCGTCGAAGGAGACGGGCGTCACTTCGATGTGCAGGTCGATGCGGTCGAGCAGCGGGCCGCTGATCCGAGAGAGGTAGCGTTGGACCTGGGGCGGGGCGCAGACGCATTCGCGCATGGGATCGGTGAGATGACCGCAGGGGCACGGATTCATGCTCGCCACCAGCATGAAACGCGCCGGAAACTCGACGCTGAAGCGGGCTCGGCTGATCGTGATATGCCCTTCTTCGAGCGGCTGGCGCAGCACCTCCAGCACCTGGCGCTTGAACTCGGGGAGTTCGTCGAGGAAGAGCACGCCGTTGTGAGCGAGGGAAATCTCGCCCGGCATCGGATGCACTCCCCCCCCGCATAACCCGGCATCCGAGATCGTGTGATGCGGGGCACGGAACGGGCGCGTCGCTACCAGGCCGCCCCCGTTGAGCTTTCCGTCGATGGAATGGATCTTCGTCGTCTCCAGCGCTTCGTCGGGCGTCAACGGTGGGAGGATGGTCGGTAGCCTCCGGGCAAGCATCGTCTTCCCCGACCCCGGCGGCCCGACCATCAGGGCGTTGTGCCCTCCGGCAGCCGCCACTTCGAGGGCACGTTTGACGTTCTCCTGCCCGCGCACGTCGCAAAAATCAACCGCGTACTGCCGGGCTTCGTCAAAGAGCGTATCGAAATCACGGGTGTAGGGCCGGGGGGCCGCCACCCCGGCTGTGAGCACCTCGAAGGCGTCCCTGATCGTGGCAATCGGATAGACCTCCAGGCCCTCTACGACGGCGGCCTCTGCAGCGTTCGCTGCGGGTACCAGCACCCCTCGTTTCCCATCTTCTCGGGCTCGAAGCGCCATCGGCAATACGCCCCGTACGGGGCGCACCATGCCGTTCAGAGCCAGCTCGCCGGTGATGAACAGATCGTCCAGGCGAACAGGTGAAAAGCCGTCTACGCTGGCGGCCAGCAATCCCATGGCGATAGGCAGGTCGAAGGCCGCACCCGCCTTGCGCACGTCAGCCGGTGCCAGGTTGATAGTGATCTGCCCCCGTGGTACCGGAAGGGCCGTGTTTTTGAGCGCCGCCCAGATGCGGTCCCTGCTTTCCCGCACCGCCCCGTCGGGTAACCCCACCACCGTATAGTGCGGCATTCCGCTCTCGATGTGGGTTTCGATTTCGATGGGCAGGGCGTCGATGCCCACGGTAGCGCTACTCCAGATATGTGACAGCATAGGTCGGCCCTCGATTCGGCAACTGCTTCACCCTATAAAGACACTTTGAACCGAGAGATATAACCTGCATCCAGGAAAAAAACAGGATGATGGGGTCGCTCATCGTCTTTCCGCCGCTCCGATCACGAGGCGTGGAGACGCTTCCAGTCGTCGTCCGTGAACACGGGGATGTCCTCGTGCGTCCCCGGCCCATTCGGGCGACTCGCTTTCCATGCCTCGACGCGCTGCACGGATACCTCGTCGTGGTGGATGAGGATAGGACCGTTGTACCGGGCTGCTCGCGGGCCGTTTTCCAGCTTGAGTACTCCGCGCGGGCATACCGCCGAACACACGCCGCACCCCACACACGACGCCCGTATGATGTTCTGCCCCCGCTGGGCGTACCACCGCACGTCGATGCCCATTTCGCAATACGTCGAGCAATTGCCGCACGAAATACACTGTCCGCCGTTGGTGGTGATGCGGAAGCGAGAGGCATATTTTTGCATTAACCCGAGCACTGCCGCCATCGGGCAGCCGAACCGACACCACACGCGCGATCCCATGACCGGATAAAAACCGACGCCGACGACCCCCGCGAAGACCGAACCGATCAAGAACCCGTAGGTCCTCGAAAAAGGCTGGGAGAGGCTACCCAGTAGCCCCCCTTCCATCGCCGAGTTTATCCATAGCATCGCCGTGGTGACAACGACGAACACCACGACGCTGTGGATCATCCACCGCTCCACCTTCCACGCCTTCAGCGACTTGTCCGAGAGATGGCGGTACGGATCGCCGGCGGTCTCGGCCAGGCCGCCGCAGCCGCACACCCACGAGCAGTACCAGCGTTTCCCCCAAAAATACGTCAGGATGGGCGTGGCGATGAACGACATGACGGCCCCCCAGGCGATCATAAAAACACCCAGCCCCCCCGGTGCATTCAGGATCCAATCGATATCGCCGGGCCAGAGGTACTGGTACTTCAACGGCCAGAAATAACTGAAATAAAACTCCGGCTGGTTGAACAGTACGAGCAACGACGGGAGGACGAACGCCAGGCCGAGCTGGAAGAAGGTCACCGAGAGCGTACGGAGGATCTGGTATCGGTTATGGCGATACTTAATCCCCATCCGAATCCCCATGATCAGCACGGCGAACGAGTAGAAAAAACCGTACATGAACCACTGGTCGGCAGGATTCCCACGCATCCACTGGCTCAGGGGATCGAACATGCGTGTCAGGTGCTCCAGCGTGGACGGAAACCAGTAGAGTAAGATGTAGAACCCTGTGAAGACGATCCCAAAGATCCACCCGATCATGCCTCGGGCCGTGGCCGAGGAAAACATGAGCCCGTCGTTGTTGATGCCGGCGGGGCGCTTCCCATACTTCCTGAAATAGATCAGCCCACCAACCGTTAGCCCTCCAAGGCTAATCAACAACGAGACCAGCGGGAACGCGCTCCCGGCACCGAACAGCGCCACGATCAACCCGAGCACCCCCACCCCCAGGAACGCCATACCGATCCGCTCCGTCGCATCGTAGCGACTGGTTGAAGGTGTCAATTGAAAGCTCACGTCGGGATTCGCCATGCGTGATGTTTTTTGTTTTTCAAGTGTATTAAACGGATTGATGGCGGCTGAACGCCCGCACGACGTCGCGTTCGTACCGCCGGTAGAATTCGGGATCGAAGTTGGCCTCGCGCAGGTGCTTTAAGACGTAGTCAACAGGACACCCTTCCAGGATCCAACGCTCGCACACATCGTGGCGGTATCGGATGCCGAGCAGGTTGAAGCCAAGCACACGAGCGTCGGCGGCAGCATACTGGATGCGCACCAGTTTCTTCGCCGCCCGGTCCTGCCAGAGTAGGATCTCGACACCAGCTTCCGGCTTCGGCTTGATATCGCCGTAGGTCTGGTATTCGAGCGTAAAGAACTTGGCCGAATTGAAGAACACCCCCCGATCGTAGGCGATACGGTGCCCGCATATCGTCCGGGCGACGGTCTTGCCGTGCTTGCGCCCGGTGTACCAGAGTTGCTCGATGCGGCGGCTGCCGATACCGTCCCGCCGAAACTCGGCACAGTCGCCTGCAGCGTAAACGTTTGGGATGTTCGTCTCAAAAAAAGCATTTACCAGCACGCCCCGGTTTGTCTCCACCTTCGACCTCTTCACCACCTCAATATTGGGATGCACGCCCACGGTCAGGCCGACGAAGGCACAGGCTATTTCTTCTCCCGTGCTGGTTACCACGGCCCGCGCGCGTCCGTTTTCGTCGGGCAGAATTTCCCTGAGTTCCGTCGCCAGCCGCAGGTCGATGTGGTGAGCGCGGATCTCCTCGTTGATCATCTCCGCCTCTTCGGGCGGGAGGAGGTAATCCATGTAGCTCTTCTCCCGCACCAGGAAGGTCACCGGGATATGCCGTGTATGCAGCATCTCCGCCATCTCGACGCCGATGAGCCCCCCTCCTACTACCACAGCACGATGAACACCCTGCGTCCATTGTTCCATCTGCTTCAGGTCGGGCATCCCGTAGAGCCCCTGGACACCATCCAAATCCTGCCCCGGCCACCCGAACTTGTTTGACTTCGAACCTGTGGCGATCAACAACACGTCGTAGTCGAGGGTACTCCCGTCTCGGAGGTGGAGCTTCCGGGCGTCGGTATCTATTTGCTCGACATAGCCCCGCACAAGATCGATGCGGTTTTTTTTCCAGAAGAAATCCTCGTAGGGTTTGACGTCCCGGTAGCGCATATGGCCCATGTAGAGGTACATGAGCGCCGTGCGGGCAAAGAAGTAGTCGGTCTCGTCCGAGATCATGGTGATCCGGTCATCACTGAGCTTGCGGATGAACCGCGCAGCCGTCACGCCCGTGATCCCGTTTCCGATAATGACAACGTGTCTGGACATACCCGATGACTGACTTGTGTAGAGCGGTATTGCCTCAAAAAAAGACGAGCCTATGCAACCGTCTCGTTCCGGCTCTTGAGTGCCGGGTTCGGCTCAGGGTGTTACAAACTTAAGATAAAAGAAGGGTCCCGGAAGCCCCGACATCCAGTAAGCCGGCCACTCCTTCGAGTCGTATCGGCGTTGTTGCATTTCGAGGTGTGTGACTCTAGTTTGCTCATGTGAAGGGACTCACGTTCTCCATCTTTTTCTTCGACTCTCGATGAAGTACGGCATTACAGGAAATACAAATAAGGATAGACTCTGGGAGCCCGTTGCGTCCCTGGTGACGTGGTTTGTTCAACACAACATTCCCTATCGCCTGAACGCGAATGTGGCGTGCGGTCTTCAGGAACGAAACCTCGTACCGGCCTCTCTCTGCCGACAGTCTGATGAGACGGAACTAGCCGCTTCGGTCGACATCCTCCTTTCCTTCGGCGGCGACGGGGCGATGCTGCGTAGTGCGCACGAAGTGGGTACACTCGGCACCCCCATCCTCGGTGTGAACATCGGGCGGCTCGGCTTCCTGGCCGATGTCGAAGTGGATCAGGTCCAAGAAACAATCCGACGCCTGGAAAACGGCGACTACGCGATCCACTCACGCCTTGCCCTGGCCGTCGACATCGAGGATGAAGACGACCCGGAACACCTCTGGGCGTTGAACGATGTGGCCATCGAACGCGGCGGCCCCATCGGCCTGATCGCCATCGAGGTGACGGTGGACGGCACGTTCCTCAATACGTACTGGGCCGACGGATTGATCGTGTCAACCCCCACGGGCTCTACCGCCTATTCCCTGGCCGTAGGCGGCCCCATCGTCGTGCCCGACTCTGATGTGATCATCCTGAGTCCAATCGCCCCCCACAGCCTGACCGTGCGCCCGGTCGTCCTCCCGGCCTCTTCCATCTTGAAGATGCGCGTGGTGGGGAGCCGCCAATCGTATCTGCTGGCCGCCGACGGCATAAGTACACATCCGCGAAAAGACCCTGTGACGATCACGATTCGACGGGCAGACCATCGGGTCAATCTGGTAAAACTCCCCGAGCAGCATTACTTCCAGACCCTCCGTTCGAAGCTTACCTGGGGCGGTGGCACCAGGAGTTGACATCCCGTCCTCTTCGCCTCTTCCAGGGACAGACGACTTCCTTCAGACTGCATTTATTTTCAAATTCACCCTAATTATTTGTGTCAAGAGGGTATACTAATTCCGTTT
>JBHHWM010000160.1:0-11157 GCA_046756545.1 Rhodothermales bacterium
CTTCGGCCTCCTGGCCCATGGACGCCCAGACGTCGGTATACAGCACGTCAGCCCCCGTAGCGGCGGTCAAATCGCTTGTGACGGTAATACGGGACCCGGTGGATTGGCCGATGTCCCGGGTTTGTTGTGTGACGTCAGGGGCGGGCGCATACCCTTCCGGCGTGATGACGGTCATGTGCATGCCGGTGCGGGCCGCGCCGTACATGAGCGAATGGGCCACATTGTTTCCATCGCCGATGTAGCAGGCGTTCAGGCCGTTGAGCCTGCCTTTCCGCTCTATGATCGTTTGCAAATCGGCGAGGAGTTGGCAGGGGTGTTCCAGGTCGCTCAGGCCGTTGACGACCGGGACTGTGGCAAACTGAGCGAGTTCTTCGACGATGTGGTGACCGAATACCCGCGCCATGATCGCATCGGAAAAGCGCGAGAGCACGAGGGCGATGTCTTCGGTGGTCTCGCGTTTGCCGAGACTGATGTCGGAAGGTGCAAGGTAGATGGCGTGCCCGCCCATCTGGATCATACCGGCCTCGAACGAGACACGGGTGCGCAACGACGGCTTTTGAAAAATCATCGCCAGCGTTCTGCGCTCCATGCTGGCGGCGAAGTCGGCGGGGCGCTCTTTGACGGCGCGCGCGGTGTCGAGGACCGCGGCGATTTCGTCGGTGCTGAAATCCAAGACAGAAATAAAATGCCGACCTTTCAGCGTTGATTCCACTATGTAGACTCCTATGATGGTTGATTCAAGATTAAACGATTAACCGTGTACCCCCGGTAGCGTAGCAGCACCAAGGGGGGGTGTGTTAGTGTGCTGCTGGCTAGGCGAGGACCTTGAGTAGACGTTCGACGGCCCAGTCGATCTCGTCCCGGCTGATGCTCAACGGGGGGGCGATGCGCATGGTCTGTTCGTGGGTGTCTTTGCAGAGCACGCCCTCGGCCATGAGCTTCTTGCAATAGGCCTTGGCGGTACCTGCTTCGGGATAAAGCTCGATGCCGACCCACAGCCCTCGGCCCCGTATGTCCTTGATTTTTTCGGATGCGTTGAGGGATTCGAGTTGTTCAAACAGGTAGGCTCCCAGCCGGCGGGCATTGTCCTGATACGTACCGGCCTTGAGCATCTCGATGACTTTCCGTGCAATGGCGCAGGCCAGCGGGTTGCCGCCGAAGGTGCTGCCGTGGTCGCCGGGGGTGAATACGCCCAGGATGTCCGACGAAGAAACGACGGCGGAAACGGGCATGATGCCCCCACCGAGTGCCTTGCCGAGGATGTAAAGATCGGGCTTAACGTCGTATAGATCACAGGTAAAGGTCGCGCCGGTCCGGCCCAGGCCAGATTGGATTTCGTCGGCGATGAACAGCACATTATGTTCGCGGCACAGGTCTCGTGCTGCGGCCAGATAGTCGTCGGGGGGGACGATGATGCCGGCTTCTCCCTGAATGGGCTCGACGAGAAACCCGACGGTCGTCTCGTCGATGGCGGCGGCCAGGGCGTCGATGTCGCCGTAGGGTACGATCTCGAAGCCGGGGGTGAAGGGGCCGAAGCCGTTCCGGCACTGCGGATCGGTGCTGAAACTGACGATGGTTGTCGTGCGACCGTGGAAGTTCTCGGAGCAGCAGATGATCTTGGCCTGGTTCTCGGGTACGCCTTTCCGGGTGTAGCCCCACTTCCGAGCGGTCTTGATCGCTGTCTCGACGGCCTCGGCACCCGTATTCATGGGCAGCACCATCTCCATCTCGCACAGGTCGGCCAACTCCTTGCAGAAAGGTCCAAGTTGATCGTTGTAAAAGGCCCGTGAGGTGAGCGTGACGTCATCGAGTTGAGCTTTGGCCACGGCGATGAGTTCGGGGTTGCTGTGCCCGAAGTTGACAGCAGAGTAGGCGGCCAGCATATCGAGGTATTTGTGGCCGTCGGCATCCCACATCCAGGCCCCTTCCGCCCGGGCAACGACGATGGGAAGGGGCGCATAATTATGGGCCGCGTAACGTTCGACCATGTCGATATGTTGGGCACCTAGCATGCCGGTGGGTGTCTGGAGGTTCGTTTCCATAGGTACTGTCAACTCGGTTCTATTACAGGCAAGCAGCCGTATCTGCTGCCACCCAGGTGGACAAGTGAACGCCTCAAGCGTAGGTTAAGGAGCAGCAATATACTCCAGGTGCGGAGAACGGGTCAACCCAATTGAAGGGGCTCGGGGACCGGTGTGCGGTGTGGGTCGGGGCAGGCATCGGATGGTTGGTTGAAGAGGGGTGGAAATACGTACATGAGAGGCCGGTAACGGGGCGATTCATGAGATGGGTATCTCCGAAATTGGAACGTTTTTCGTCCGGCCTCTATCAATTCTTGGAAGAAGAAGTCTCATCTTGACAGTACACGTCTCGACATCCCTATCTGGCAGGGGGGAGCTAGTCAGACAGAAGGACCATTATCTGCATCATAGATATGAAGGATATACCCATCAGTGCCTGGTTTGCCGGGCCGAAAGCTGAAAACAGCGATGCGTTCGCCGGGACGATCCAGCGCATTTTGGCAGATCACCAGTACTGGCGACGTAACTACTTTCCGGAGGACGGTGTCGTCATCACCTCAGAAGAACGGCGGAGCAACAGCCATTGGAATGACCTGTTCGAGGACAAGTTGATGGAGTTGTTGGCTGCGCTGAAGGCCCATTATCCTGTTGCAAGCCCTCGCTATGCCGCGCACATGGTGTCCGAGCAGACGCTGCCCAGTATTGCCGCATATTTCGCCGGGATGCTTTATAACCCGAATAACGTGACTCGGGAAGCGGCTCCGGTCACGGTGCAGATGGAGTTGGAGGCCGGGCGCATGATCGCGGAGATGCTGGGGTATGAAGGGGAGACGTGCTGGGCGCACCTCACCGGAGGCGGAACAGTAGCCAACCTGGAGGCGCTGTGGGTGGCTCGGACCGTCAAATACCTGCCGTTCTTACTCAAGGACGTGCTCCGCAGCCTGAATCTGGATCACCCGCTTCGTGCCATGGATCCCGGTCGCCTCCTGGGCATGCCTCCTACCGACGCCTTGAACTTGTTACTGGAGTGCTTCCAGGCTGCCGAAGCGCAATGGGGGGCGACACCCGAAACAGTACGACGGGTGATCGAGGCATACACGAGTTCCGATTTTAATGTGATGCATGTGGGAATGGGGCCGTTGTGCACGGCCATCGGGAGCGAACCAGTGGTTCTTATTCCGGAAAGCCACCATTATTGCTTTCCCAAGAATCTGGACATTCTGGGACTGGGACAGCGGGCGCTCGTACGTGTGCGTGTGGACCGTCGCTTCAAAATGGACCCGGAAGATCTGCGAAAAAAACTGGATGCCGTCGAGGTGGAAGGTAAACACGTGCTCGCCGTGGTGTCGGTGATGGGTACGACGGAAGAAGGGGCCATCGACCCTATCGATAAAATTCTAGACGTACGGGCAGAGCGAGAAGCCGAGGGCGCGTCTTCGTTCTGGGTACACGCCGACGCTGCCTACGGCGGGTATCTCCGCACTACGATCCTGCCTGAACGCACAGGACTTGGAGCGCGGCATACGGAGGTGAGGATCGAGGGTAAACGCATGCAGTTGGCGCTGGACTTGCCGGATCGAGAGACGTGTGACGCCCTCGAACGACTGGGCGAGAGCGACTCCATCGTGGTCGATCCACACAAGCTGGGTTTCATCCCGTACCCCGCCGGTGCCGTGTGTTTCAAGTCAAACCTTGTGCGTCCGATCTTGCGGCAGAGTGCGCCGTATCTCGAAGAGGCTCCCGAAGCCCCTGAAGCCGAACGATCCGGAGAGAACATCGGCGTTTACATCCTGGAAGGCAGCAAGCCCGGAGCGGCGGCAGCGGCTGTCTGGCTGAGTCATAAAACGATCCCGCTCGACACATCGGCGCACGGATACCTGGTGAAACAAACCATCCGCAATGCCTGTGAATTGCACGTCCTGCTCGACCGGTGGACCTCGTTGCATGGTGAACATCCGGTTCAGGCCGAAGTGTTGTGCGCCCCAGAGACCAACATCGTGTGTTTTGCTTTTCGACCACGGAAGGGGGCCGCGGCGCTACCGAAACTGAATCAACTGAATAAGGCGCTGTACCATCGATTCAGCCTGCCGGAGCGTCGGCGTATTCACGTCTATGATCAACACTTTTTCCTGAGTCGCACGGTCCTGTCGGCGGCGCAATACAGCAGCGGTACGGTGAGTCCATTCTTGCAGCGGATGGGAGTGACCATCACGGACTATGAGGCAAACGGCGTCTTCTTGTTACGCTCTACGCTGATGAACCCCTGGTATGAAGCCGCTAAAAGTCATGGACGCTACTATCTGGTCGGCCTCGTTGATGAACTGCATAACCAGGCGGCTGAGATCTGGTCATCGATGAGCATACAGCAGACTCGGGCGGTGTAGCGGAAAGTTCGGGAGAACGAACCTCCAACACAGTCGGAGAGACTGGCGGGAGTTATTGTCCTTCGCCTTTCCCGGCTAAAAAAGCAGACAAGGTGTGCCGTTGTAATAGGCCGGTTCGAAGTGGATCGAGTAGGGACGCGTTGCAAGAGAGCCTGCTTTTTATCGTATAGATGGGCGACGTTGACAAGGGCGAGTGCTACCGTTATTTTTCGCAGGTTGAGTAGATGTGGTAGCCTGGAGGTTTGTAATTCTTGGGTTTGTATTGTGTTGGCTCAGCCTCCGAAAGTACTTTAGAACAAGGCGGTATATGTAGGCCCAACACTGAGTAGCAGTCGCACCTCTCACTGCCCAGAAATAGCATAGAAATTGTTAGCCGACAAAACGCAGGAGGAAATGAAGATGGATGAAAAAGAGAAAGCGCTAGATATACTCGAGTCCAATTTCAAGGATTGCCTTGCCCATCTTCATAGATACATCTCTTTAACGTTGGTCCTATCCATCGTCTACCTGGCCATCTGGGTGACGCCTCAACAGATCAGGGTGCCGGGCCTACCTGTGGGCGTAGAAGGAGGATTCGCTTTTGCTCTCCTGGGTGCTTTTTATGTCGCCATCGGCGGGATGGCGACGTATGTAGCCGAGCGAGCGAATAACATTGCCAGCGAGCTTGTGAAATACAGGCCGGTCAGATTCGAAGCGTTGCGGCTTAGCCCGAGCATCGGAACGACCGATGTGCCGGTGGTTCGTTTTCTGGTAAGTTTTGTACCAACAGCCATCTTAGCCTTCCATGTAGGGTACCTGGGTTATATTCACTCAAATGGGGGCGTTGCTATTCCTATCATATTCTACATAGCTGTGGGAGGTACGCTCTGGCAGCTACTACCAGTCGGGAGAAGAGCCCTTAATAAGCACGCTGATAAGAAGAAGACCAGCGAACAAAAGGCCTAACCAGCCGCAGAAAATGACGCCGGTCATCCCAATCGTTAGCTGGCTGAACCAACAGGAGAGGGTAAGCCAGGAGAAGCTGACAGGGACGGGTTTCCTTGTGCGGTTACCTCTTACAATGAGTCTTGAGGTGCTATCGATATGGAGGCAAAAGAGATAGCCATAAATCTGGCGACCAGTGGGGTAATGCTCATCATTGCGGCGTTTATTGTCCTGCTCTGGAAGCGACTCACGAGGGGTAAGCTACGATGGATCAGTATAGGTTGTTTGGCATGGCTCGTCTCCGTTGCAGTCAAGTCGGCCATTGCTCTCCTGACGAATGAGCCTCTTTTCAACCTGCTGAAGAGTGTATTCGGTAACACGGGGTATATTGTCCTGGGCGCACTGTGGCTTGGCATCTTAACAGGGTTAACAGAAATACCGATTGGTTTCTGGATAGCCAGGAATAGAAAGTACTATACCTGGAAGCAGGGGAGTGGGTATGGACTTGGTTTTGGCGTATTCGAGGCTGGTGTCCTTGCCGTCTCCTTCGCCATGCTGGTATTGACCGAAATGTTTGCTCCGGGGAACCTGCCTGCCGAAGTGCTTGACCTTATCGAGGATGTGTCGTGGGACACCGTTGCGATTGCCAATATTGAACGGCTATTCGCGGTGGCAATCCACGTAGCTACGGGTATGCTGATTGTGTACAGCATTGCGGCAAAGAGCATGATCGCATTTTGGGTAGCGGTTGTCTACAAGTCTACGGTAGATGGACTGGCAGGAACGTTTCATCTAGCCGGTGTTGTCGATGCGTGGAATCCCTGGCTCATCGAGGCAATGATCTTTCCATTGGCTGTGATAGGAGTCATCATGATCGTGTCTCTTCGACGGAAATGGCCTCAGGCCGTCATTCCGACTGATGCCAGTTAACAAGGCCACGAAGGCGGAGGCAAAGCGGGGCGACGTTTCGCTCGAACGCAGGCATAGTGGCTCGCTTTGCGCCGGTGATGACCGAGCCGTTGGTACTTGTCAAGAGGGCTGGTCAACTTCTTCTTCTCTTCCGTCTCGTCCTGGAGGGCCGGGATTTAAGCACGTCGCCGCCCTAACGATACCGATGTAGATGTGGAGCGTCATAGAAGGTTCGGACTTCAGATGCCCCAGTGAGAATAACTACTCATCGCTATCTGCTCATGTCCTCCGTATCGAGTATCTCGCCTGCCGTGTCATTCCAAATGCACCCGTTTGGCAGGACACGCAACCAGGCTCCCCCCTCGCATCCCGAAGCGGAGTTAACATCATCAGAGAAGAAACAGGTAGAGAAACTAAAAGAGCGAGACGCCGAGGTACGCCGGCACGAACAAGCGCACCTTGCTGCGGCAGGACCCTACGGCAAAGGACCGCCGAAATTTGAATACCGAGAAGGACCTGATGGGAAACAATACGCTGTTGGGGGCCATGTGGAAATTGATACTTCTGAGATCCGTGGTGATCCACAGACAACGCTCAAGAAAGCACAGATCCTCCGTCGCGCGGCCTTAGCTCCCAACGAACCGTCTGAACAAGACCAGAAGATTGCGCGTGAGGCCGAACAGATGGCTCAGAAGGCCGACCGCAAACTGCAAGAGCAGAAAGCGGAAGCCGAGAACGCAGCGGGACAGCATCCTTCCGATGTGACGGCGGTTCCCGAGATGGAAGGGATGCAGGTCTTTCAGCCAACTTCAGGCAGAGAATCCTCGGGATCTACTCCTTCCGCTATCCAAAACGAACGCCAGTCTTCTGGAGCCACCCACATCACCAGCAGCTATGATCGTAGGGGGAGTCTGGTCTCCGGGCTCTCCTCGTCTTCCCTGATTGATGTGGTTGTGTAAGGGCGGTTCATTGGCCGTGCCGGAAACCGGGTGGATCTGAGGCAGGTATCAGGTGGCTTCTTGATAAGCTGTATTCTGCTGCCTTGCATATCCACACAGCGGAGGAGGACAAACTCGTTATGCGTCATCTTAGATGGGCTTCTATTTTTTTCATACTCCTCAATCCCATTGACGCGTACTCTCAAACAGATGCCGGCTATACGGTCACAGAGTATATCGAGAAAGCGGATTCGGCACGTGCAGTACGCCAGTTTAAGGAAGAGCTTACTATCCTGAACGCAGCCACAGACGTTGTGCCCGGAAACGCCCCGATTTTATGGCGATTGACTCGTGCTTATGTGGAATTTGGGGGCGTTGCAGAGAAGAAGAAGGACAAGCGATTCTACTTTCAGGAGGCCATGGAAAGCGGCCAGCAAGCCATCGCCGCCGACAGCATGGATTTCTTGGCTTACACATGGCTAGCTATTGCCGAAGGGACGCTGGCCAGCGTCGAAAGCAAGAAGGCGCAAGTGAAGCTCGCCTGGCAGATCCGAGAACACGCGGAGAGAGCCATAACGCTGAATCCAGACCACGACACGGCCTATCATGTGCTGGCTCGTTGGCATCATGAAGTCGCGAGTATCGGCGGCTTCAGGCGGACGCTCGCAAAACTGTTTATCGGGTCGTTGCCCGAGGCTTCCTACGAGGAAGCTATCGAGCATTATAAGCATGCCATTGCCCTGGTGGATTTGATCCATCATCGGTTGGAGCTGGCCAAAACCTATCTGAAGAGCAAGAGGCAGGAGGAAGCCCGGGTAGAATTAGAACATATCCTAACCATGCCGAATGAAAAACGCCTGGACTACGAATTCAAAGACGAGGCCAGACACTTGCTCGAAGACCTGAAATAGCAGTCATTCTCGCTGCACCTCAACGCGGGCCGACGCATCGAGAGCGGGTTATCCGCTCGTTTGTTCGTCGATTCCTCGTCTCGCGCTCCCTTCGTTTCCTATGATCGCAGAGTGTGATGAGCCCTACCGGGAAGCTCCCAGTGTCGCGTTGTCCACGAAGAAGTTGACGCGGACCTGCTCGCCCTGGCTGCGTACACGTACACGGTCGAGCATCTTTAGGGCATCGTCGGTAATGTCCGGAGATGCTTTCATTGCCGCGACGACGCCCTTGGTCAGGTCGGCGATGTCGGAGGAAGAAACGCCCTCCCTCGGATGCATGAAAAGGGTGCCTTCCGCCCCGTCGGATCTCACGTTAAAGGCGAAGGCGACGTCGCGGACCGCCCGGCCTATCTGGTCCATTTCGCGCTCGATAGCATCGTCGCTCGTCCGGGTGTGGGAAACGTGTTCGCCCACATCTCTGGCGACGAACCAGGCGCTGCTGCTCCCCGAAGCCAGCGCGATAAGCGACATCGTTTCGGCGTCGTCTTTCAGAGAAGCACCCTGCCCGGCAAGTCGATCCAGCATGGCCTGGACCGATTCGACCTCCGGCGAGGCCACAATCATGTTGTCCGTGGCCAATGCAAAGGAAAGGTGGTGGTCGTTCTTGCGTGACTGGTAGATGGTGACGCCCATATAATCGGTGCTTTCGAAGTCGTCGCTCCATTGCTGCTCGACGTACGCCTGGAACCGCTCACGGTCGAAGGTCGCATAGGCTACGAGGCTGGGGTGGCCGTCCCGGCCCATGTCGGAGGCGGCAACATACACCTCTTTTACATCTTTCTGTGGATCAAACCCGGTGGCATCGAGGAAGTCCTGGATGCGAGCGCCCGTCTCACCGCTCAGATCGTCGAAAGCAAAGTGGCCGTCACCGAACGGATTTGCCGCCTCGTTCTGCTGCATCGCCTGCAAGTCCACCATGCCGACGAAGCGCGCATCGGACGGAAGTACTTCGACAGCACTCTTCGTCTGGAGGGTCATCTCGGCGGGAGCTTCGAATTGGCTTTCACAGCCGACGAGTAGCGATCCAGCCGTCAGCAAAGCACAGGCAAACGCAAAAAGTCGAGGGAGCGTGCGTTTCATCGGTCCAGGGTGTCTGAGTGTATGAGCGCGGTGTATCCTTGGGTAGCGTACGAGGCTATTTCCTAAAAATCGCGTCGGGTAAAGAAGAAGGCGGTGCCGGCATAGAGAACGGCACCGAACAGCAAAGAGGATAGAAACGGATACCACGACGCTACGGGGTCGGTACTGGAGAGTTGCGCTATCGTTCCGGTTACTTCTCCGAAGTTGGGCAGCACATGGTAGAAGGCCAAAAAAACCTGTCGCCAGGGCGGGTTGATCTGCGGAGCGAGCTCGTCCTTGAATGCCAAAATGCCCGAGGAAAAAATGATGCCATAGGCCACGATAAGGGCTAACGGGGCGCTTCTTGCTGTGACGCTGATAAGGGTCACCACGCTGTACATCACCGCAAACATGGCTACCACGATCACGATGGACAGGAGAAAACGGGGATGCCAGATACCGGTTTTCAACGACATCACCAGCCACACCATGCCGAAGAGGTATACGGCCAGCACGGACATCGCCATCATGACGCCGAGCACGTGACCGGCGAGCAGGCGCGTCCGGCTCATGGGTTTGGACAAGAGCAGGTCAACGCGCCCGCGTTCCAGGAGATTGGGGAGGAGAGAGGCCGTAGCGAAAAGGGCCAGGAGGATACCCGCCCAGTAGGTAAGACGGGCCACAAATTCTTCGGCACCCATCACGAGCTGTTCCAACGTCAGGCCCTGCCGCAGCACTTCACCCGATTCCGGGTCTGTGATGGTTTCGGTAGCTCGCGTGTCCTGGCCGAAGATCCGGAGGCCTGCCAGCGAGCCGTCTACGATGTCCAGGTTGAGCGCAAAGGCAAGCATGACCCAGATGAGCGTGCTGATGATGAACAGGCCCACCGTGATCTTTTTGGCCCAAAGCTCGCGAAACGTCAGCAACAAGATCCCGCGCAGTTGCATGGAAGGAGCCGAAGTTGATGAGTGAGGCAGTAAAAGTGAATACGAGGGTATGCGCTTCTATGTGGAACGACGGTCGTCTGATTGCACGACGTCGATGAAATAGTCTTCCAGCGATTGGCGCACGGGTTGAACCGCTTCGAGCAGGATGTTTTCTCCCCGTAGCCTGTCGAGCAGGGCATTCAGGTCTCCGCGATCATGGACCGTGATTCGGTAGCGGGAGAGGGCCTCTTCTTGATCCGCCATCGTGCTGTTGAGCGGGTGGACCGACGACGAGAGGGTAGCAAGGAGCGAATCGGGGATAGGACTGCTGATCACTTCATACACCCGGTCGACGGCGGTCAATTCCGCGATGGTTCCTTCTCGCACGAGACGGCCCTGGTTCAGAATCGCCACGCGGGTACAGACCTGCTCGACTTCGGAGAGCAGGTGCGAGTTCAGGAAAATGGTCTTTCCGTTGTCTCGAAGCTGAACGAGGAGGTCGCGTATCTCGCGTCGCCCCATGGGATCGACACCGTCGGTCGGTTCGTCCAGGAAGATCAGATCGGCGTCATTGAGTAGGGCCTGAGCCAGGCCGAGGCGCTGCATCATGCCCTTCGAAAACTTCTTGATTTTCGTGTCGCGCCACTTCGACATGCGGACGGTTTCGAGCAATGCAGGGATGCGTTCTTTCCTGAGAGGTTCCGGCACTCGGGCCATCTGGCCGTACAGGTCGAGCAACTGGCTTGCCGAAAGAAAACCAGGGAATAGATGGTTTTCTGGGAGGTATCCGACGCGGCCTCGCGCTTCCGGCTGGCGGGTAGTGAGGCCGAAGAGGGCGGCTTTCCCCGCTGAGGGCCGGACGATGCCGAGCAGGATCTTGATGAGGGTCGTTTTTCCCGCGCCGTTGGGGCCGAGAAGACCGAAGATCTCACCCGTCATAACGCGAAGATCAACACTTCGAAGCGCCTGTACTTCATTCCGAGAGAAAGCGCTTCGATAATTTTTCGTAAGACTTTGAACGTGAACGGCAGGCTGCATCGGCGGTC
>JBHHWM010000161.1:0-11145 GCA_046756545.1 Rhodothermales bacterium
AGTTCAGGTATCCGCTTCGGCCATCTTCAGAGCCTGGAGAACGCCGGTCGGCACAAAGCGCTGCTCACGCTCCGGTCCGGGCAAGAGATAGAGTTGTATAATGAATCCACGGACATCGGCCCGAGCGTGCGAGGCATCCTCGTGGAGGATGCCCGGCAAGGCTCCTTCGAGCTGAAATGGCGCGACATCGAACGCATCGATTTTATGCCCGTACCGAAGGAACTCACGGCCTCCCAATATGGAAATCGCCTCTACGGCACCTTGACTACCCAGAGCGGTCATGCATTTTCCGGATACATCTGTTGGGACGTAGACGAGGTGCTGGGCGAAGATATCCTCGATGGTGACGACGAGCGGGGTCGGGATCGCAACATTCGTTTAGATGAGATTGCCGCGCTGGCACGAGAGAGTGCGCGGAGCACACTGGTCACGCTCACTACAGGCGAAGAACTCATCCTCCACGGCAGCAACGACGTGAACTCGGACAACCGGGGCATCCTCGTGATGGATCCCGGCCTCGGTCAGGTACGCGTGCCCTGGAAAGCCTTCGATGAGCTTGTCTTTGAATCGCCGTCACGAACCTACGGCTATGACGATTTCTATACGAGTGGCCCTTTGACGGGTACTGTCGAAACCCTCGACGGAGACAAGTTCACCGGCACCATCCACTGGGACGGAGACGAAGCAGCCTCGTGGGAATTGCTGGATGGCGACCTGAACGGCCTCGACTTCGACATCGAAATGGGCCTGATAAAGAGTATCGAGCCTGTTTCGGACCGTGCCGCCCTCGTGACGTTGTTCGACGGCCGGGATTTTGAACTGCATGGTTCGAACGACGTGAACGAAGACAACAACGGCGTCTACATCCTGTATGATAACGGAGACCAGATCCGCGTCGACTGGGATGATTTGAAAATCGTTACCTTCAAGAAACCATAAATCCCCGACGTTCCTCCCTTCCTCTCATCGAGGGAGGACTTACTCCTCCAACAGCCTCTTCAACTCTGCCAGTGCTATCAGCGCTTCGATGGGCGTGATGCGGTTCGTATCGATGGCATCCAGCTTTTCTTTGATCTCTTCCGCGATGGGGTCTGGTGTGCCGCTCTCGAAGAGCGACATCTGAAACGTATCATCCATCGTAGGCACAGCCGCCTTAGTCGATCTGACGGAAAGCCCGTCGCCCCCTGCCTCCGCAGTTTCTTCCGGCCCTTCCACCACGAGGTGCTGGCTTTCGAGTTGATGTAAGACAGCCCGCGCCCGCTCGATGACCGGCTCCGGCAGCCCGGCCATGCGCGCTACTTCGATACCGTAGGAATGGTCCGCGCCGCCGGGCACCATCTTCCGCAGGAAAATCACCTTACCCCCGTGCTCCTGCACCTGGATGCGGAAATTACGCACCCGTTCGTAGCGCGAGGCCAGTTCATTCAACTCGTGATAATGCGTGGCGAAAAGCGTTCGGGCCGCCACCCGGTGATTCTGGTGCAGGAATTCGACCAGCGCCCAGGCAATCGAGAGGCCGTCGAAGGTACTCGTGCCTCGGCCTACTTCGTCGAGCAGGATGAGCGAACGCGGGGTGGCGTTGTTGAGGATGTTGGCCGTCTCGTTCATCTCGACGAGGAATGTGCTCTCGCCTGCCGCCAGGTTATCCGACGCGCCTACCCGCGTGAAGATGCGATCCACTACGCCAACGCGAGCGGTCTGGGCGGGCACAAATGAACCTACCTGCGCCAGTAATACGATGAGTCCTACTTGGCGCAGCACGACGCTCTTGCCCGCCATGTTCGGCCCGGTAATAATGAGGATCTGCTCTTCTGTCGGATCGAGATGGACGGTGTTCGGGATGAACGGCTCGCCCGGCGGCAGCGTCCGCTCCACCACGGGATGCCGTCCTTCCTCGATACGGAGTTCGACGCCTTCATGCACTTCGGGCCTGCGATAGCCACTCTTGTCAGCAACCTCGGCCAGGCTGCAAAAACAGTCGAGCATGGCCAGCAAGGAGGCGTTGAGTTGCAGCGCCGTCGTTTCCTCGGCCACCACCATGCGAAGTTCATTAAAAAGCTCGGCCTCCAGGCTCCCGATCTTCTCTTCTGCTGAAAGAATCTTCTCTTCGTATTCCTTCAGCTCGGGCGTAATGTAGCGCTCCGAGTTGACGAGCGTCTGCTTGCGGATGTAATCGTCCGGGACTTTGTCTTTGTGCGCGTTCGTGATTTCCAGGTAGTAGCCGAAGACCTTGTTGAAGCCCACCTTGAGCGACGCAATGCCCGTCCGTTCCACTTCTTTCTGTTGCATCCTGGCAACCCAATCCTTACCGGAACGAGCCAGTGTCCTCAAGGTATCGAGTTCGGCATGGTATCCTTCACGGAACAGGCCGCCGTCTTGAATGCTCGCCGGTGGTTCATCCACCAGCGCTTCCTCGATCCGCTCGACGACCGGGGTGCACAGCGTCATGTTGTCGGCCAGGCGGCGTAACGTGTCGCAGGGTTCGTCCTGAAGCAGTGCTTTCAGGAGCGGTATCTGCTTCAACGATAGCTTGAGGTGAATCAGGTCGCGCGGCGAGGCACGGCCGGTGCAGACTTTTGCCGCAAGCCGCTCCAGGTCGCCGATTTCACGTAACTCGTTACGGAGATTCTCTCGAAGTCGGCGGGCCGCGAAGAGTGCCTCCACGGCATCCAGACGCTTGTTGATGTTCTCGACGTTCCTTAACGGGCGCACCAGCCATTTCCGCAGCAGGCGACCACCCATCGGCGAGAGGGTTTCGTCGAGTATGTGAACGAGGGTGCCCTCCTGCCCGCCGTCGCGCATGGAAGCAACGAGTTCGAGGTTTCGCTTCGTCTGCGGGTCGAGGGCCATGTAGTCGTCGCTCGCATAGCGCGTGATGCGGTGGATATGCGGCAGTTTTCCCTTTTGCGTCTCGCTCAAGTAATAGAGCGCGGCACCGGCAGCAACCAGGCCCAGGGACAGATCCTCCACGCCGAAGCCTTTGAGCGAGTGCGTCTTGAAATGACGAAGCAGCGTCTCGTAGGCAAAATCATAGCCGAAGACCCAGTCCTCCTGCGTCGTGACGACGAAGTCTTGCCGGCGGATAGATTGCAACGTATCGCGTCGCCGCTTGTCGATGAGCACTTCTGTCGGCGCAATGGTCTGAAGCAATTCCTCCAGCTTCGAAGCATGCACCTCCGTTGCGGAGAATTCGCCCGTGGATGCGTCGATGAAGGCAAAACCCACCCACTCTTTTTCCCGGCGCTCCGTGCCCCAGTGGATCGCCGCGAGATAGTTTGCTCGCTTGGGACTCAGCAACTGGTCATGAAACGACACACCGGGAGTTACCACTTCCACCACATCGCGCTTGACGATCTTGCGGGCAAACTTGGGATCTTCTAGTTGCTCACAGATTGCTACACGCAGCCCGGCCTGCACGAGTTTGGGCAAATAGTTGTCGAGGGCGTGGTGCGGGAAGCCGGCCAACGGAACATCGCGCGCCTGACCGTTGGCCCTCTTCGTCAGGGTGATGCCCAGGATAGTGCTGACCGTCTTGGCATCTTCGTCGAAGGTTTCGTAGAAATCACCCATGCGGAAGAGCAAGATCGCGTTGGGATGCCGCCCCTTGATCTTGTAATACTGCCGCATCAGCGGGGTATGCCCGGAGCTACTCTTCTTTTTAGCGTCTGCCATCGAGGTCGATTCCGTCGCGCTTATTCCTGTGCTTCCATGCCGTTGTTCAGGTTCCGGCTATTACGGCCATACCTCAAAATAGCTCCTTTCCTGTGACAACCGTACGTCCATGGCCGATGCTCAATTCCCACCGTAGCGGCGTTTTAGTTCGGCAATCACAGCAAGGCGTATGTCCCCATGCTCGGCGATCTTTTGGATGTCGGGATTGTCGAGCCTGAGGTAATCGAGGTTCGCTTCATTGCCGGTCAGCAAGAAGTCGTTGATCGCAACCCGATATATATCATCACCATCGATGGGCCGGCCATTCACACGCCATGTACTGCCTTCACGGTCCACGTTTGCGTGCTGCAAGAAGCCTCCGGTCCCACGATTATCTACACCCTGTGTAAGAACCCGTTGGAGTAGACTCCCTTTCATATCTACCGACACGACTCCTCCTCCGAAGGGAAGAATTCGAATGACGTCGTATTCGATGAGGGCCCCCGGTTGCAACACATCGTCGATACGGATCGAGCCTCCGTTGAACACCGCGAGTTCTGCCCCGTCAGCTACGTGGCGCATCGCATCGGCAATGACATCGGTGAGGGTGGTACTCCGGTTGCGCACGCTACTCTCCAGACCGTCGAGCGGTTCGGGGAGATCAACAACCGGCTGGGCAGGCTTGAGGCCACTGGCCCGAAAACCGCCAAAGGCAATCCCGAGCCAGTCATCGACCACACGCGCAACCCCGGCATCTTCGGGCAGAGCATCGGTTATGAACCGGATATTGGACTCGATATCAAGATCGCCGGTTTGCGGGTTAAAGCGAAGCCTGTGGACGTACACCGTGCGGGCATTCGCGTCGGCTTTCACAATCGGGGTCAGGTCGGCTCCCCGCAGCACCAAGATATTTTCGTGTTCATGCCCTCCCATGATCAGGTCTAGGTCCGGTATCTCCTCAGCCAGTTTCATGTCCTCGGCGAGCGCCAGGTGTGTGACGGCTACGATAGCGTCGGTCCGGCCTTGATAGGCGGACACCTGCTTCTTCGCCTCCTCCACAGCATCGGTATAATGCACATAGTCCTTCGGATTGCTATCGATGGTCACACCGACAAGACCTATGCGCAGGGTGTCGCCGGGCTGACCGGGTACCTTGATGACGACGTCGGTCTGAACACCCGGAAAGGGCTTGCCGTCTTCGTCGAAAACATTGTTCGACACATACATGAAGCGAGACTCGCTCAGGCGTTGATAGAACTGCTCTTTACTGATGTCGAATTCATGATTGCCGAAGGTAGCAAAGTCCAATCCCAGGGCGTTGAGCGCGGCGACCATCTGTGTGCCTGCCAGGCGTTCCCCGTCCACTCGGGCGGTACCGAGGGCGGAAGGGCTAAAGAAATCACCGGCGATGAATGTGTACGTGTTCGGGTTTTCAGCCAGGAGTTGGTTGCGTAACGAAGCCACGCGGGCCAGCCCCCCCCACTTCCCGCCCTGCACCGGGGTAATTTCATACACGTCATTGAGCTGAAGAAGAGTAACATCAATCGTTCGATCCGTCGAAGCCCCCGCCCCCAGGTCGCTACGCGGACCGGAACAACTGGTCAGGAATAGAACGAGAAATACGATGATCGGGACCCAAAGCCGTACAATACGCTTCATCATGTAACCTCTAGATCTGGGTGAGCAATGCACGTCGAAGCCGAAAGCGGATCGTGTATGTACAAATTGGTGGTGATGTCGCACTACGATGGGTTTACGTTACGAATAATCAGCAATAATAGGGAATGGACGATAATAGTCTTTAAGAAAAAAGAGGGCTTCGAGCGAGCTTGTTTCTACATGAGGCAGGATAACAACTACTTTCTGTTACAGCGTCTGGAATTCAACCGGTATGACGTGCTTCCCCTCTGCGTCGTATACCACTACGGATTCAACACGCTCTGCCGCTCTGAAGGTCGTCTGCGCATGAAACGGCGTCAACACCTGGGCCTGCATGCCCTGGGGACGGAGCCAGTACAGAATGTATTCCGGAGGATAGACATCGATCATGGATTGCTCCAACCAGACCGTGTAATTCGGCGTCGGCGTCATGCCTTCTGCATGCAGGATGACGGCTCCCGGTACTTGTTCTGCGCGATAGCTTCCCGTTCCCCGTTCTTTTCTATCAGCCATGGTTTCTTTTCTATGAAGGAGCCGTTGTTGTATCCGTCGGATGCGTATAGGTATCCAGCATTTGTACACTAACGGCCCCTAGTATTATGAGGGCGGCGGCGAGGGTTTCCAGCACAGAAGGCACGGTGCTCAGGGCAAGCCACGCCAACACCATAGCCGCCACAGGAACCAGGTTTCCATAGAGCACCACCCGCGTCGGTCCGAGTGTACGAAGAGCACGCACTTTCACCCACTGCCCCACGCCGACACCGATGGCACCGCCTGCCAGGATGGCCACCCAGGCCCAGGCACTCAGCGAAAGCCACGGCTCGCCCACGAGAGCCTTTGTAGCGATCAGCAGATAAAAGAAGCCGCCGATAAGGGTACGAGCCGTCACGACCGGGGTGGCTCCATACCGCGTCGCGAGAGGCTTGATCAAGTGCAACTCGGCGACAGCCATCAAGAGGGCCATGAACAGCAGGAGATCTCCCACCCAGTAATTACGTTCTGGGTTTAGCCCATCGACAGCCAGGGCGAGGGTACCCAACCCGGTCAGAATCACGCCGACATAGCCCATCCAGCCGAGCCGTTCTGTACGGAGGAGTGCGCCGATGCCCACACTCAGAACCGGCCCCAGAGCCAGCCACAAGGAAGCCCGTGCCCCATGCGTGAGATCAAGTCCTTCGATGCCCAACCAGGGAGCGAGCGTAGCCCCAATCACTGAAATCAGGAGCAGACGCGGCCAGTCCCCCTTATCGAGTTGGGGAAAAAGCCGGAATGCAGATCCATTCTTGCGTGCATATGACCGGCTCTGCCAGTACAGAATCGCGAGCATGGCCGCACCGCCCATCAGAAAGCGAGCTACGCTGAACGAGATGGGTTCCATTTCGCGCAAAGCGACTTCGGCCAGCACGAAATTTCCGCCCCAGAGCAGGGTGAACAGAAGCAGGATCGAATGGTGCGGCCAGATCGCTTCATGCACCGTGTGAACCACGTAGGTCGGCTCCTCCAACGTGGTCAGTTCGATCTCTGCCTGAAGAGGTTTATCTGCCATGCTTGGTCACAAGCTTTGCGGCCTTCAGCATCTTTTGCCCGGCACTCGTGCCTTCACCACAGCAGAGTGAAAGCAACGTCGTCTCCTGCTCAACCTCCATTGCACAGTAGGTTCTTCGAATCGTTCGAGATTTCCGGACAACAAGCTCCTGGGCCTTGCCTGGTTCGCGCGCCTGAACCAAGATAGCATCGGAGTATGAGTTGAATACAACACCTATACAGTTGCGGATGTGCAGTACGCCCCACATACGGTGGAGTTGCACAATAATAGCATATCCCGCCCCTCGCTTGCAAAAAGGTTTGCATTCAACCAAGCCACTACGTACTTCCTTTGCTCTGCTTTGTTCACTGTGTTCGCTAATCTACTATCTATCCAGCAGCAATGACCATGGCTTCCCTTAGCCAGAGCCCGAGTGCATCCTTCAACGATAGAATCTTCCCCCCTTGATCCAGGGCCGCGTCTAGGGTATCGATGAAATGCTGCCCCCATCCGGGATGGTCGAGTTCATCCCAGAGCACGTTGTGCCACAACATCACCGCCACCCCGCCAAAGCGGCGGCAGGTCCGCATGATGTCGAGCGTGGCCTGACGGGCCTCCTCCGGGGTCAATTCCCTTCGATTGAACAGGAATGATTCCATCACAGCCAGCGGCATCTCCCAGAGATTGAGAGGTTCATTCGCTCCCGTATCGAATCGTAAAAAAGGAAGACACGTGGCATGCCGAAACCCCTCGTGTTCGGAAAACCCCAGCGATGAGTCGATCCAAAAACCGGCTTCACGTTGGATTCGCGGCGTTGCAGGAGATTCATAGCGCAGAAAATGCTGCCGCACTGAGATTGGCGTTTGCGTAAGGAGACCATCGAGACGGTCACGCTCCTCAACTAAGTACTCTTTATGAGTGTGCGCATGATAACTCGGATGCAGACCGATCTCATACCCTGACTCTTCGAGTCTTCCAATACGTTGCCCGAGATAGGCATCCTCGGGGTTGTAGAAGACATCATTCGGCCCGTGAGCCGCGGTTTTAAAAAAATAGGTGGCCGTTCCCTGTCGTGCAGACACCTCTTTCTGCATACGCTCGAAGGCGTATCGGTAGACATCGCCGGGGCGCAGCCAGTCGCGGACGAAGCGCCCAAAGCGACCGAACCGTTCTCGCAACGACACATGCCGTCTATTCAGGCCCAGATATTCCACAATCTCCCGATAGACCATTCCCTTGCGCCACTTGCGCAGATAGTCGATGTCGTGGGTCGGGCACAAGGCCCAGATTGCATCGCCCCAGGTTCGACGGTGGAGAGGGATGCCTCGTGCGATCAGCTTCGCAGCCAGGATGTCACGGTAGGCGTCAACCGAAGGTCGGCTCGTCATGCCCAGGCGTGCTTGCAGCGAGGCTTGATGGGGAAACCGGCCATGCCGGTCGCGCTCGGGGAGGGTGTGCTCCTGCCATCCCGAAAGCCAGAAAAAAGCCGAAGCTATCAGGTCGTCTTCTCTGTCGTTGCCGAAGAGGATCGGCCATTGTTCGCCATCCCATCGCCTCCATCGAACCCATTCCTCCTGATATGCTGTGCGCCGTTCAAAATAGGAGAGGGTGCCTGGGTGTAGACGAAATCGCAGGATATCCTCGCCCAGATCCCCCGGTCTCGGTCCGTAATACAGGCTCCGGCCAGTAAGATCCTCGCGGGCTACCCAGGTGGGATCGATTCCCAGGGGAAGCAGTAGCATCCGCAAGGCATACTGCGCTTTGGGTAGATAAGCCGTCGGGGCCTCAATGCAACACGAGAGCGAAATCGATCTGTTTTCCAACGATTCAACCATTCCCATGAATCTTGACTACGGCAACGCTTCGGCGTCAGTGTACGGCGCCTTGCCAGGCTCTGTTCTCGTGAGTTCCTCTTAACGTCAACCTTGTTCGCCCCCTTGGATAGTCAATGTAAGCTCTTTTCCGATCCAGTTCACGGGTTCATCTCGGTCCCAAGGGAGCTACTGCTCCCCCTCATCCAGACTCCCGAAGTCCAACGACTGCGGCGTATCTGTCAACTCGGCGTGGGTTACATGGTCTATCCCGGCGGCGAGCACACCCGCTTTACGCATGCGCTGGGTGCGATGGCTCTGATGCAGGATACACTCGCGAGTCTATCCGAAAAAGGGACGCCCATCTCTCCGGAAGAGCACCAGGCCGCCCTGGCCGCTGCGCTGCTGCACGACGTCGGACACGGCCCTTTTTCCCACACCCTCGAATACGAGTTGATTTCAAACTTCGAGCACGAGGCGATGAGCCGGGCCATATTGCTGAGCCTCAACGAGCGTTTCGACGGAGCTCTTGACCTCGCTATTGATATCTTCGACGGGACTTACGAACGCCCGTTCTTCAACCAACTCGTCTCAAGCCAACTCGACATGGACCGGCTCGACTACCTGAGTCGCGATTCTTTCTTCACCGGCGTCGTCGAAGGACGCGTGGGCGTCCAGCGCATCCTGAAAACAATGCGCGTTCACCCGTTAGAAGGAGGCTCTGATGCGCGTATTGTCATCGAAGCGAAAGGCATGTACGCCGTGGAAAATTTTCTCATTGCCCGGCGGCTGATGTACTGGCAGGTGTACTTGCATCGAACGGTACTGGCCGGCGATCAGGTCCTTCGAGCCGCTATTCGACGGGCTCGAAAACATCTGAGAGAAGGGACAGAAGATGCCGTTATAGGTATTGCGCCGGCCCTCCGTTTTTTTCTGCAAAACGACCTTGACGGCCGTCACCTCGAATCTCCCGAGGTACTGCGCCATTTCTGCATGCTCGACGACACCGATGTATTGTTTAGCCTCAAGAGTTGGATGGCAAGCGAAGACCGCATACTCGCCGATCTGTCCCGCCGATTCATCGAACGCGATTTCTTCCGGACTACCTTCCTCGCCGCTCCTCCTACCGCCGATCAGAAAAAAGCCTGGCATGACCAAATCGCTACCTGGCTGCTGGCGAGGAACCTCTCTGATGCATCCTCCGCCGATGATGATGCCGCCTTTTACCTGACCCTGGATGCCTCCCAACATTCCGCTTACAAACGTCTAGAAAACTCTATCTCAATTCTCGATGACGACAGTAATGTTCGAGAACTTTCGGAAATAGCTGATGCGGCAACGATTGACGCCCTGACCAAGTTCGTCACCAAACCCTATGTGTGTTGCCCCAAAGAAATCCTCATCAATGAAACGAAGGCGCATTTCCTGGAATGATGTTTAGAAAAAGAAGTTGGATAAGAATTGAGGCTCAAGCAAGCGCCTGGCACTGCTATCGAGGCTGTCGATCAGCAGCGATTATGGAGTTGTAAACATAGTATGGAGCCACTCACTTGCACGAAAGGGACTGCTTACAAGGCAGAGATTAGCAGCGAGAGCATCACGATGAGGCCGGTTGTGAGGCTCAATCCCAGGGCAGCCATGCTCCGAATCCGGTAATCTTCCATGTGGTAATGCATGATCGTCACCTTTGCTCTAGGCAGTTGCCGGTTCGCGGTATTCATACAGCTCGTCCTTTCTTCAAGATGGTGTTAAGACAAATGCCGTTCCGATCTGATTCGCCATACGTAGGGTAAGGAGGATGGGTTACGGGTTTTTTTCTTGAGATGCGAAAACGAGCCGTCAGCACCCATTTACACACCTATTATTACACACAGACAGCCCATCCACACCTAAGACGCAAGATCCCTTCTTCCCGACGACGTGCCCCGTCATGTCTCTTTCACAGGACAGACCTGTCCTATCTCATGTAAACGAAAGAAAAGAAGTGACCAAAAATACCTGCCCGAGACTCAATCAGACCCGGTGTCGTCCTCCTGCTCGTCGAGAATAAAAATTTCCGGTAGGTTACGAGCTATCTGTCCATAGTCAAGCCCGTACCCGATGACGAATAGATTGGGGATGCGGAAGCCGACGTAGTCGAGCGTTACGTTGTTATCTGTGGCTTCGTATTTGTGAAGCAATGTAGCCACCGTCACCGATGCCGGGTTGAGATGCTGCATGTGGTCGAGAATGTACCGCATCGATAGTCCGGTATCGACAATATCTTCGACGATGATCACATGTCGTCCTTCCAGGTCGGCGTCTACTTTTTTTAGTTCGCGGACCTGTCCGGATGATACCTTCGCCGCACCGTACGACGACAGCTTCCAGAAATCGACCTCGCAGTCGATGTCGATAGCACGCATCAGGTCGGCAATGAACATAAATGACCCATTGAGAACTCCGATGAGAATTGGGGTCTTCCCTGCATAGTCTCTACTGATCGCCCGGCCGATTTCG
>JBHHWM010000162.1:0-11043 GCA_046756545.1 Rhodothermales bacterium
GCAAACTGTGCGACGACGAGCGTGGAGCGTACCAGGGAGCGACGGCTCCCCTGCCGAAGCTCTCCTTTCAGGACCGCCGCCGGACGAAACGCCGAGAGGTAGAAGGCCGGATAACTTCCGGAAAGGACGCCGACCAACAAGCCGATGCTCGCAAATATTGTCAGGTAGAGCAAGAATTCCTCGGTGCGGAACCCCAGGTCTTTACCCGTGAAGTTGTTAAAAAACGGCAGGGTCAGTTCAACGAGGACCACCGCCAGCACCAGCCCGAGGAAGGCGAGCAGGACCGATTCGCCGAGGAACTGCCGGATCAACTCGGTGCGCCGAGCTCCGACGGCTTTCCGCATGCCCACCTCTTTTGCGCGCCGCGCCGACCGGGCCGTCGCCAGGTTCATAAAGTTGATGCAGGCGATCAGCAGAATAAACAAGGCGACCGCAGAGAACAGGTAGACGTAGCGGATGTCGCCGTTCGGTGCAAGCTCCATTACGAGATGCGAGCGGAGATGAATGTCGGTCAACGGCTGAAGGTGCAGCCGGTTCAGCCGAGACGCCTCCGGCCCCTGGTAGTCTTCCAGCAAGCGGGGCAGCTTTTGGGCGAGTTGCCGGGGGGAGGCTCCTTCGGCCAGGCGCAGGTAGGTGGCGTAGTTGGGGCTGTTCCAATGATCCAGGGTTTTCCCGAACCATCGTTCCAGCGTCAGCATCGAGCCCAGTACGTCGATGGGGAGGTGCGTGTTGTTCGGCAGGTCCTCGAACACCCCGGTCACCGTGAAGGCCTCGTTGTTATTCACGACGACCGTCTTGCCCAACGGGTCCTCGTCGCCGAAGAGCGTGCGGGCCTTCGAGGTGCTGAGCACGAGCGAGAACGGTTCCACGAGCGCCGTTTCCGGACGACCGGCCACGAGCGGCATGCTGAAGATGTCGAAGAGATCGGGATCGGCCCAGTAGCAATGACCGGATTCGATGTGCCGGTCCTCATAGCTCAAGAGCGGCCCGACCGGGGTCAGCCGGGCCGCACGAATCACTTCGGGAAACTCAGCCTTCAGCAGAGGGGCGACGGCCGGGTCGGTCAAAACCCCGTGTACGCTGGAATTGCCGTTTTGGTCTAGCTTTTCATGGGTAACTCGATAGAGGCGGTCCGCGTGGTCATGGTAGCGGTCATAGCTCAACTCATCCTGCACATAGAGCAGAATCAGGACACACACGGCCATTCCGACCGCCAGGCCCACTACGTTGATGAACGTGTACCCTTTATATCGACGCAGGGTACGCAGGCCGATCTTTAAATAGTTCTCAAGCATAACAAGGAGCACCACTCATAATGATGTCGGGCCGTTACCTCTCCGACGAAGCGCAATTAGAGTGCCACCTCCTGAGAACGGGTAAAACCTTGTTTCCGGCCTGCTATTCTGTACGGTACTGAACAACAGGTGTCCGCCATCGGACAACGGGGAAAGGGGAGGTGACGCCGGGGATCTCACCACGTATGCGAGTACGCAAGAGGGTCTTATTCCTCGTCGAGCATATCCTCGATCTTATTCAAAATGTCCTCGGGGTCCGGGCGGACGAGGGCCAGGATGGCGGCGTGGTGTACGATGAAATAGCTCTTATTCTCATACGTGATCTCAACCGCTTCTTTGCGGAGGAAAAAGGCGAGGTCGCCGGTTTGCGCCTGAAGGGGAAGGTATCGCACAACCTCTTTGGGCTGTGTCCACGGTTCGCCTTCGCTGTATTCGGGGTTCGGCATCACATAGCCCGGTCCCACCCGAACGACGCGTCCGCTTCCCACTTTCTCGCGCTCGGCTACCGACGCCGGCAGAACCAGACCGGCTTCCGTGGTTTGCTCTCCCTCTTCCGGATCGATGAGCACTCGATCTCCTACAATGATTAACTCGGACATACCGGGTAGGCGTGAAAGGTTATTGCTTGTGTTTGTGATCCTAAAATCTGAAAGCAAATCCCTAAAAGAAAAGACCGCCGGAGCATCAAAAAAGCACAGCCGCCGAGGACGACTGTGCTTGTTTCGCTGTGTTGCAGGATTTGCCCAAGCCGACCCGGCAACACAGCGAGGAGCAAAGTAGCTTAGAGAAGCTCGAACACGACGAATAAAATGATGCTGACGATGCCTGCTCCCAACGTCATCGCCTTGATCACCTGGTCAACGCGATTCTTCATGGTGTGGTGGGGTGATAGGTGATTTGTTACAAAGGGATTACAAAGATAAAAACATATGTGCCTTTCGCAAGAGGAATCCTCACTTTATCGACAGAAAACGAAAAAATAGTACTCCTTTTTGGTTTTATTTACGAAGAGGTGTTGGGGAATCTTCAGGCAAGGCGGCAAGTGAACCTGAATCCCTTTCAAGAACTCCAAGGACGAACGGCTATTTTTTTAAGTACAATGGGTCGTGTCCACACGCACCTCTTACGTCTTAGAGGGTTCGTCTGTAACGCGGTTTCAAATAGACTGGTCGTTTCTGTAGCCATCAAAACAAACAGGTATCCCTCATGACGAACGAACAACAAGATGCGGCCCCTGAAAAGAAGGGGCTCTCGCCGATAGCCTGGATCGGTATAGGATGCGGCGGGCTGTTTCTGATCGTTGCCATCGTGTTTACCGTGCTGATTACCTTTGGTATCAGGAAGGGCCAGGAGTTTGCCGCCGAGTTCGAAGAAAACCCCTCCAAGGCAGCCGCCGAACTGGTCATCAGCCTGAATCCGGAACTCGAACTGGTCGAGACGGACGACGAGGCGGGAACCATCACCTTTCGCAATACAAAGACCGGTGAAGAGGCGACCTTGAACTTCGAGGATATTGCCGAAGGACAGTTCAGCGTGACGACCGATGAAGGGGAGTTTACGATGGACGCTTCCGAGGCGGCGGAGGGCGGCGGTGTAACCATGACCGGCCCGGAAGGAGAAGCGCACTTCGGGGCCAGTGCCAGCCTCGAAAATGTGCCCGACTGGGTGCCCCTCTATCCCAACGCTACAGGAGCCCAGGGCACCTTCAGCGCGGAGACGAACGAGGGCCTCACGGGCATTGTAAGCTCCACAACCGAGGACGAACCCCAGAAGATCCTGGACTATTACAAGGAGAAGCTGGAAGAGGATGACTATGAGATCAAGGGGCAAACCACCGCCACAACGCCGGAAGGCATGTATGCAACCATTATGGGAGAGCTTGCAGAAAAGGGGCGTACTCTCAACGTGACGGTGACCCAGGAAAAGGCTGAAAGCCAGATCGTGATTAACTATAATGAGAAGAAGGAGTAACAGCGTTTGTTGAACGTAACGGCGTGGGCTATCGCCTACTCTGGTTCGCTGCCGTTGTCTGTTCCGCTTGAGAGAAGTGCACGGCGAACCGTTTATTTCTCATTCACAGGGGGTGTGCTATGAAGAAACTTTGTGTTGTTCTGTTCCTGGTTCTACTCGGCCACACGACGCCCCGGTTTGGGGTCGTCTTCCAGGTGGAGACGACGTATCATTCCGGTTCGGGGTCGCGTGCGCAATCGAGCCAGATGTCCGTCGAGGGTTCCATGCTTAAGATGGAGATCCTGCCGGGCGAGGACGCAGAACCCGGAGCCCCGAATGACGAGGTGATTTTCCGGGGGAATCGAAGAGAAATGGTTGTGGTCGATCATCGCAACGAGGCCTATATGGTCATTGACGAGGCGGCCATCGAGGAGATAGGTCGTCAACTGCAGCAGGCCAAAAGGCAGATGGACGAGATCACCAAGAACCTGACCAAAGAACAACGCGAAGCGCTGGAAAGGGCGCGTAAGCAGGGCGTTTCGGTGCCGGGGATGCCCGGCGAACCGGCTACGCGTGCACCGAGCGAGTTTAAGAATACGGGCGAGCGGGCTACAAAGCAGGGCTATCCATGCGTGCGGTACGACGTGTTCCGCGACGGACAGAAGATCCGCGAACTCTGGGTAACCGATGCGAAAAACATCAAAGGGGGGCAAGACGTCATCGATGTGTTCAAGGAGATGGCCGACTTCTATGCGGATCTCCTGGAGTCCTTCGGGGAGATGGTCGGCTCCGAGGGGGGCTTCTTCGGTGCAGAGGGCGATCCCTTTGAGAGCTTTACGAAGATTGATGGATTTCCCGTGGTCACCCGGAGCTTTGAGGGGGGAGACCTCGAAAGTGAGACGGTGCTGGAGTCGGTTACGGAGCGCGATCTGGACCCCGATGCCTTCGAGCCTCCAAAGGGGTACCGGCTGCGAACGATGGGGCCGCAATAAACCGAGTGGAGCTAAAAGAGGGTTGTCTTCGTGAACATTCCTGACTGCGAGGTGGAGGTGACGGTTTTGGTGAGGGCCGGTGCGCCCCTCATTGTCGACGATGTCCCCACGGCCTTATCCGACCTTACGCAATCCATTGAGGAAGCAACGGTCGGCAAAAGGGCCAGAGTGGAGGTCATAGTCCAGTCGCCGTTGGAGAAGTCCCAGGATTACGTGGAGTATGTACGGGCGGTGCAGGGCAAGGTAAGAGAAGCGAAAAGTCCGGTGGTGGTCGGCTACCACATCGTGGCGGCGGAGAGCGCGGGATAATCAGGCGGTTGTGTTTTAGCCGTTGCGAAGGTGGTGACGCGTTTGTTATGTTGAAACCGTTGGTGTGTGGCCCCTGAGCTTCGTCGCCCTGTCTCTGATGCTATAGGCAGGACGAAGTATGAGGTTCGACCACCTGTGGAGGAGGGTCTCAACCTGTAGTCCGAAACAGAGAGGCACCAATGCGCACGTCCTGGCTGTTTTTACTGCCTCTTCTCCTGTCTCACCCGCTCCTTGCGCAACAGCCCATTCCGGGCGACATCAACGGCGACGGCACCGTCAATGACGCCGACATCGCACGCGGCGTCGAAATCGCCCTCGGCCAACCGCCGGCCCCTTCGCAAAACGAGTTGGACGCCGCCGACCTCAACGGCGACGGCCTCGTGACGGTGCAAGACCTGGTGCTGCTGGCCAACACCATCGCCGGCGGCAACCGTCCTCCCGTGGCCGACGCCGGTGCCTCGCCTGAAAGCGGTCTGGCCGGAACCGCGATCCAACTCGACGCCACACGCTCGTTCGACCTCGACGGCGATGCGTTGCGCTACCGCTGGCGGCAACTCCACATGGACCGTTTCAGCACTGAGTACGTCACGGAGAACCAGGCCGTCTTGAGCGATTCGATGAGTGCCACGCCGACGTTCACGCCGGAGTGGCCGGGCAAGTACCGGTTCGAGCTCGAAGTGGCCGACGCAGCGGGGCTGGTCGAGCGGGACACGATGGATGTGCTTGTCGGCAAAGACAACGCGCGGCAGCTTGACGTGAAGGGGATCATTTTCGGCGATGTCTTTGGTGAACTCGGAGGGCCGCGGTTTGATGTGACGCCGGAAGACCCTGACTCCCTGGCAGCGGTTCAGAGCCGTGCCATGGATGGTGCCGTTAGGATTGGGGCCGGATGGTCGGGCATCGTAGCTGCTGCTTTCTATGAGCGAATTAATCCCTTACCTGTTATTCGCCCCTTTAACAATGATCTTTCCTTGACTAGTGAAGCGGACTACGCGGCCATCGTTGGTGCGGCCCATGCGAAAGGCCTAAAAGTATTCCACGAGGAGTCAGTGGCACCGGGGTTCAGCTTGCGTCCAGGCGAATTAGATTCTCTGGAAATAATGAGAACCCAACCGCAATGGTGGGATCGCTGGTTCACGGAATGGGAAACGTATCTTTTATCACGGGCTGAATTAGCGGAGAAATATGGCGTAGAAATGTTCTCCCTGATGCTTGGCGTAGAGGAAACCTTTCGCCCCGTCGCTTTCCCTCAGTATGGTGAGAGGTGGAGAGATATTATTACTCAGGTACGAGGCCGCTATAGCGGAAAGATTGCCGTCACGCTCTTTGTAGATGTTGGCAATCTGAATTTTCTTGAAGCTCTCGATGTCCTGGTCGTAGACGTGGCTCTTGGGGGAGTGATTGAGGGTCGGGTTTCAGATGTTAAGGATCCAACCCTTGATGAATTGAAGGGTGTCATTGAAGAGGAATTCAACGTTATCGAGAACGTAGCCTCTGGTATCGTGCCTGTGCACTACATCCTCATCGCGACAAGCGATGATGGGCAGATATTTCCGGAACCACCCTTGCCCCCAAGTGAACGTGATTTTCAAGAACAGGTACGCTATTTCGAGGCCTTCTTTCAAGCCCTTGAAGATGAACCCTGGATTCAGGGTATGTTCAGCGAACGCTGGGCCTGGTTTGACGAAATGGACTACCCGGGTATCTTTTTTGATTTGATAACGGGTGATTCACCACGCAGCAAACCAGCCGAAGAGGTCATCAAGCTCTGGTTCGGGATCTATTGACACGAGGTAACGGCGATGCATCGAATCTGGCTCATAATGCCCCTGCTCTACCTCACGGCGCTGCCCCTCTCGGCACAACCCCTCCCCGGCGATATCAACGGCGACGGCACCGTCAATGACGCCGACATCACACGCGGCGTCGAAATCGCCCTCGGCCAACCGCCGGCCCCTTCGCAAAACGAGTTGGACGCCGCCGACCTCAACGGCGACGGCCTCGTGACGGTGCAAGACCTGGTGCTGCTGGCCAACACCATCGCCGGCGGCAACCGTCCTCCCGTGGCCGACGCCGGTGCCTCGCCCGAGAGCGGACTGGCCGGAACTGCCATCCAACTCGACGCCACACGCTCGTTCGACCTCGACGACGACGCGTTGCGCTACCGCTGGCGGCAGCTCCACATGGATCGTTTCAGCACCGAGTACGTCACGGAAAACGAGGTGATGTTGAGTGATTCGATGAGCGCCACGCCGGTGTTTACGCCGGAGTGGCCGGGCAAGTACCGGTTCGAGCTCGAAGTGGCCGACGCACCGGGTTTGGTCGAGCGGGACACGGTGGACGTGCTTGTCGGCAAAGATGGTGTGCGGCAACTCGACGTGAAAGGCATCGAGTTCGTGGACGTATTTGGTGAACTCGGTGGGCCGTCGTTTGATCTCATGCCGGACGATCCGGATTCGATGGCAGCGGTTCTGGGCCGCGCCATGGACGGTGCCGTACGCATCGGCGCTGAATGGATCGGTATTGCGCCGGCGTTCTTTTATGCACGCATCAATCCGCTTCCTGAAATCCGACCCGGCCCGAACGGTCTGAGTCTTACCGTCGAAAGCGATTACGCGGCCATCGTGGCGGCAGCCAAGGCGAAAGGATTGAAAGTCATTCACCGAGAACAGTGGGGGGACGGCATTTTTCCCTTGAGACCGGGCGAACGCGATTCACTGGATGTGTTGATGAGCACTTCGGCGGCGTGGTGGGATCAGTGGTTCGCGGAATTGGAGAATTATCTGTTGTTGCACGCCGAGTGGGCAGAACGATACGGTGTCGATGTGTTCGACCCGTATTTCTGGGCCGATGATACGTTTCGCCCGGATGTCTATCCCCAGTATGAAGCACGATGGCGCGACGTCATCGCCGCCGTGCGTGACCGGTATTCCGGTCAGATCTCCATGAGCCTCCTCGGTTTCAATCTGGACGGCCTGACCTTTGCCGATGCGCTCGACGTGGTACATCTGATGGTTTTCGCCAATTCCTATCCGGACGCCTTAGCCGACATAAAAAACCCTACGCTGGAAGAGATTCGCAGTCATTCTGAGGCGATTTTCGACGACCGCGAAGCCCGCTTCGGGGGTGGCCAGATTCCGGTCTATTTCATCTTCAATGCCAGTAGTGCCGACGGCCAGGTCTCGGGCGATCCGATCCCGCCGGCTCCGAGCGACGTGGACAACCGCGAACAAGTCCTCTATTACGAAGGCTTCTTCCAGGCCCTCGAAGACGAGGCCTGGGTCAACGGCTTAATCAGCAGCGTGTGGGCCTGGTTCGACGAACTCGACAGACCCGGTGTTTTCAACGACAAGCTTACCGAAGGTCCACGCAACAAACCGGTCGAGGAAGCCATCAAGCTATGGTTCAGTATTTATTAACGTGTTCTTTTTAGCCTTTTTCGCTAATGAGGAGGCTCCTTATGCGACGTATCACAACCGCTCTGCTTTCTCTTATTCTTCTGCTCTCCGTGACGCAGGCCGCCCTGGCACAGACCGACGTGCTCGTCATCGAAGACGGCCTACGCGGGGCTGACAATACCGGCGGCACCGTCGCTATCAGCCTGACGAACACCGGGCCGATAGCTGGCTTGCAACTGACACTCCTCGACGAACCGGACCTGCTTGAGATCACCGCCATCCGCGTCACAGATCGTGCCGAGGGCGTCTTCGACGTGGCGGCCTTCCACGGGCCCGGCGACGGATCGGAGACCCTCCTGGCCCTGAGTACCGATCCGGCCAACACGCTCGCCCCCGGCGAAGGCACCGTCCTCGAAGTCGACTACGCGCTCGCGTCCGGTGCGCCGCCCGGCACGATCCGGCTACGCCCGGCCGACGTCTTCGTCGTCGATACCAACGGGCAACGGATACCCATGGAGCTCCAGGACGGCACGTTCTTCGACCCGCAGGTGACGGCCTTTCGCGAGTTCGGCAAGGCCGCGGGCTTCGAACAACTCTTCAACTTCACGTGTTGTCCGGACGCCTTTGGCGCGGCCTGGGCCGACTATGACCTCGACGGCGATGAAGACCTCTTGCATGTCGGATTTTTCACGGCGCTCTTCCGAAACAACGGCGACGGCACCTTTACAGAGGTTGGTGAAGCCTCCGGGGTCAGGACTGCCGTTACTTTTGATGTCGGACTATCGCCGGTTTGGGGAGACTATGACAACGACGGGGATCCGGATGCCTTTATTCTGGCGCAATCGGGAGACCGGGTATTGTTGGAAAATGCGGGCGACGGCACCTTCTCGGACGTCACGGCGGCAGCGGGCCTGGTGGTCCAGAGTGAAGGCGCTTTCTCTGCGAACTGGGTCGATTTCAACAACGACGGGCACCTCGACCTTTACACGAGCGACGGCTTCCTCTTTCGAAACAACAAAGACAAGACTTTTAGCAATGTCACGGATGCCACGGGCGTCGGCAGCGCCACCGCGAGCGGCACGGCCTGGGCCGATTATGATCATGATGGCGATGCCGACTTGTTCGCAGCCGATGGCCTGTTCCGAAACGATAGCGGGATGTTTGTGAACGTGACGGAGAGCACGGGCGTCAGCCCAGGGGTCGGCTTCGGAGGCGGCACGGCCTGGGGCGACTTCAACAACGACGGGGGGTTCGATCTCTACGTGACACGGAGCGACTTCATGCCGGCCTCGCTCTACCGAAACGACGGCGACGGGACGTTCACCGACGTCACCGCGTCGGCGGGCGTCGGCGTGGACCTGGCCCGAGGCGTGGCCTGGGCCGACATGGATCTCGACGGCGACCTCGATCTGTTCGTCACGCGGCCTGCTGTGCCGGAGGATCCCTATCGCCTCTTCCGAAACGACGGCGACGGCACCTTCTCGGATGTAGCCGCCCTCGCCTCGGTCGTCATCGATTCCTGGTTCTTCGCCGGTATCAGCGACGAGCCCGGGCAGGCCGCTTCCTGGGCCGACGTCAACGGCGATGGCACCCTCGACCTTTTCGTAGCCAACGGAAGACCGCCGCAATTGCTCTTCGAGAACCGGGGCAACGGCACGGGGAACCACTTTATATCCATTAAACTCGTCGGCACCGACAGCAACCGCTCCGGCATCGGAGCGCGTGTGACGGTCGAGACGGGCGGCCTCGCGCAGATTCGCGAGGTGGAGGGTGGCGCGAACACCGCGCAAAACAGCCTGCCCGTCGAGTTCGGCCTCGGCCAGGCCGATGAGGTAGATCGCATCGTCATCCAGTGGCCGTCGGGGCTGGTCGAAGCCAAGACCGATCCGACGCCTGCCAACCAGTTCCTTACCCTCGTCGAAGGTACCCTCACACCGACGGGCGTGCGCAGCGATGCTTCGCCCGAACTGCCCCCTCAGGTCCGGCTCCACCCGAACTACCCCAATCCTTTCGGCACTTCGACGCGCATCGGCTACGATCTGCCCCTACGAAGCCGTGTGACCATCAAGGTGTACAATGTGCTGGGACAGGAGGTAGCAACGCTCCTCGACGAAGAGCGCCTGGCCGGTTCCCATCACCTGATATGGGACGGGACGTCAGGGAAGGGGGTGAGGGCGAGTAGCGGCCTCTATCTGGTCCGCATGACAGCCGGAGCCGTCTCGCACAGTTTGAAGATGATCGTGATACGATAGGGCCGCTTGATCTCAGAAACGTACCATTCGCGGTGACGAACAGGCCCCAGTTTTTCATCGTTCCCTCCATTGAACATCAGTGGGCGGTTCTCCCCGGAGGACCTTCAATGACCTCCTTCCGGCTGTTACTGCTTCTGCGGGGTATTGTCGCGGAAGAAGATCCCCTCTTGACGGGAGCGTCCGAACGCCTCCGGATGCAGGTAGTAGCCGCGTTCTTCGGCTGGCTTTGCTTCTTCGACAACGATCCGGTTTTGCTCCGCCCAGGCGTCCTGCCGGATGCCCGTCACCTGCCACGAGACTTCCATCCCAGGCTCTCCGCCCGCGATCCTGAACCTATTACCGCTGATTCTTTCTGCGATGTAGAGGTTTGGTCCCGGCGTGCCGATAGCCGTAAGCTGGTAGCGGAAGTCGCGATTGAGCACATCAAAATAGTTGGGCAGGTCGATGACGGCTTCGCCCGCAGCGTCGAGCACGGCGTTACCGTTGTAGACGTTCATCATGTCGGGGCTTTCGACGAAGCTATGGGAGAGATACTGGTTGGCCGGGTCGAGGGGGTGGTCTATTTTGAAGCTGCCGCCGCTTTTCGAGAGTGTGCCGATCACCTCCACATCGCCTCCGAAGTTTCCAGCCAAAGCGCCTACTGAGCCCACCCGAATGCCGTCGCGTCCGGCCGATTGAATCTGGATGCCGTCGACACCGGCCTGGTCGACCTGTAGACCGTTTCCACCCGCCTGGTCGATCTGAATACCATTCGACGTAGCGTCCTGAATGCGGAGACCATGCCCTCCCGCGTTGCGCACGATGACACCGTCGCTGGAGGTGGTGTTGATGTCTACCCCGCGCACAG
>JBHHWM010000163.1:0-11018 GCA_046756545.1 Rhodothermales bacterium
CCTCAGCCAACGATATCGTTCTGTCGCGTTGTAGCCCTTATTTGAATGGTATTGGTCCTAGTCCTGGTTGGAATTTCTGACGAGAGTTCCAAAAATCGAGGATTGAACGTATAGTTTTCGTACGGTGGTCTCTCAAAAGTCGCCTGTGCTCAGACAGCTTCGCAGACCAGAGTCGCAGATCCTCTATCCGGGCAAGAAACGCCTTCTCGTCACACTTGCAGGCCGCCGTCATTGCGCCGAGCATGTGCTCGTTGAACGTACTTTTGAGCCCATTGACGGTTTTGGAGTCCCAGGGCTTATTGCCTTCTTGAGCGTGGGCCGGGGTGGGCACGGTCAACAGGCAGGAGAACGCCAAGCTGAAGAAGGCAAGCGCTTGAGCTACAGTTCTAGACGATACAGTCATGACGCACTTCCATGCGATGGATTTCTGTGTTAACCCAAGTCCGTGATTCTTTGTTGAGCCTGAATGTCAACGAGGGGTTTGGGTTGCTGATGGGGGCACGTCAGTACAAAGGGTACACGGTCCGGCGATGTTTCTGCTATCCTGCCAGGGCTGCTCGCCTTAACAGAGTGTGGTGCATGGAAAACATTACAATATTCCTATGAGAAGGGCAAAATCATTGGAATCATTCCATAAGTCATTCGATGACTATGCATGAGCACAAAAGAAGCCTGTAGGATTGAGTAGAAGGATCGAAACCCGTGCTGCAGAAGAAAAGGCTATGTGTTACTTTAGGCACGGCCCCGACATGCTTCTCGGCCTCTACTCTATCTTTCCACATACATCCTGTTTTGGTACCGATGAAGACCCTCGTTCTCTTTCTCGCACTGTTGTTTGTAATCGCGCCTGCGGCATGGGCGCAGCCGTCAACGTCCACGATGCCGTCGCCGGTAGCGGCCACGTCCACCCAGACCCGCCTGGACGGGTTCGAGCAGCGTAAACAGCTTCAGGCGCGCTCGCTCGTTGCCAATGTGCCGTTGCACAACATCGGCCCCACGATTATGAGCGGCCGCGTCGTCGATGTAGATGTCAACCCGGACGATCCGACGCACATGTATATCGCCTATGCCTCGGGCGGCCTGTGGAAGACCACCAACAACGGCCTCTCCTTCGAGCCGATCTTTGACGACCAGGCCTCGATGACGCTGGGCGATATTGCCGTGGACTGGGCGCACGGCGAGACCATCTGGGTCGGAACGGGCGAAAACAACTCCAGCCGGTCATCGTACGCGGGCACCGGTCTCTATAAGAGCACCGACGGCGGCACCACGTGGCAGCACCTGGGGTTGGCCGCAACACAACGCACGGGGCGCATCGTCTTGCACCCGAATGATCCCAATACGGTGTGGGTCGCGGCCCTGGGGGCGCTCTACTCGCCGGGTGAAGATCGAGGGGTCTACAAAACCACCGACGGAGGGGCGACCTGGCGCAAGACGCTCTTTGTCGATGATAATTCGGGGGCCATCGACCTGGTGGCCGATCCGAATGCCCCGGACGTGCTCTATGCCGCCACGTGGCACCGTGAACGCCGCGCCTGGAACTTCGTGGAGGGCGGCAGCGGTTCGGGCATCTACAAGAGCACCGACGGCGGCGAAACGTGGAAGTTGATAACGGGGGAGGGGAGCGGTTTCCCGGCGTCGGGCGAAGGGGTCGGGCGCATCGGGCTGGCCCTCCAACCAGGCAACTCGAACCTGCTCTACGCGCTGCTTGACAACCAGTACCGGCGACCCGAGGATGAGGAGGAGGAACAGCCCGCCCTCACGCGTGACATGTTGCGAGATATGTCGAAAGCAGCCTTCCTGGAGTTGGACGAGGAAGACGTTGAATCGTACCTCCGAGAGAACAGGTTTCCCTCGGAACACACCGGCCCATCGATCATCGAGATGGTGCGCAACGACGAGATCGAGCCGGTCGCCCTCGTCTGGTTCGTCGAAGATGCCAACCGCGAGTTGTTCGACACCCCTGTGATCGGCGCCGAAGTCTATCGCTCGGACGACGGCGGAGCCACCTGGCAAAAGACCCACAACGACTACATCGACGGCGTGTATTTCTCCTATGGCTATTACTTCGGCCAGATCCGCGTCTCTCCGCTGGATCCCGATAAAATCTACATCATGGGGGTGCCCATCCTGAGGTCGGACGATGGAGGGAAGACGTTCGTAACCATCAACGAAGAAAATGTCCACGTCGATCATCACGCCCTGTGGGTCAGTGCGAATCGCCCCGGCCACCTGGTCAACGGCAACGACGGCGGCCTCAACATCAGCTACGACGACGGCGCGACCTGGTTCAAGGCCAACACCCCGTCCGTCGGGCAATTCTATGCCGTGGAGGTAGACGACGCGCGGTCCTACCGCGTCTACGGCGGCCTCCAGGACAACGGCGTCTGGTACGGGCCGCATACCTATGCGCATAATTATAGCTGGTACGGCAGCGGCGACTATTCCTACGACCGGCTTCTGGGCGGCGACGGCATGCAGGTGCAGGTCGATACGCGCACCAACGACATCATCTACACGGGCTTTCAGTTCGGCAACTACTTTCGCATCAACACGACGACCGGAGACCGGGGGGCTATCAAGCCGAACCACGAACTGGGCGAACGCCCCCTGCGTTTCAACTGGCAGTCGCCCATCCACCTCTCTCGCCACAACCAGGACATCCTCTACTTCGGCTCGAACAAGCTCCACCGTTCTTTCAACCGGGGCGACGACTGGGAAACCATCTCCGGCGATCTGACCAGGGGAGGGCAGCCGGGCGATGTCCCCTACGGCACGCTCGCCACCATTGACGAATCGCCCCTTGCCTTCGGGCTGATCTACGTGGGGTCGGACGACGGACTGGTCCACGTCACCCGCGACGGCGGCAACACCTGGACCCGCATCTCGGACGCGCTGCCGCAGGATCGGTGGGTCAGCAGGGTCGAGGCGTCACAGCATGCCAAAGAGCGGGTCTATGTGACGCTCAACGGCTACCGCTGGGATGACTTTGCGGCTTACGTCTACCGCTCGGACGACTACGGGCAGACCTGGCAGCGCTTCGGGGAAGATCTGCCGGCGGAACCGGTCAACGTCATCGTCGAGGATCCGGAGAATGAGGAGGTATTGTACGTAGGCACCGACCATGCGCTCTACGTTTCGATAGACGGCGGGCAGTCGTTTATGGACATGGGAAACGGGATTCCCAATGCGCCTGTGCATGATCTTAAAGTGCAGGTGCGCGCAAAGCATCTCATCGTCGGCACGCACGGCCGGTCGATCTATCGGGCGGATGTGGCGCATATCCAGCAACTCACGCCCGAGATGCTGGCCAGGCCGCTGTACGTCTTCGCCATTGACCCCGTGACGCATCGTTCCTTCTGGGGCAACAGCAGCGTGAGTTGGCGCGAGCCGACCGTGCCCGACGTCTCGATTCCGTACGTTGCCGCCGCCTCCGGTGAGGCCGCCATCCGGATCAAAGCAGAAGACGGCACGCTCCTGAAGGCGTTCACCGATGAGGCCGAGCGCGGTCTCAACTATGCGCCCTACAACCTCTCCGCCGAAGCCGACCACGCCGGGGCCTTCAACGAAAAGCAGGAAGCCGAAGAAGCGACCTTAATGGAAGCGGCAGATAACGACGTTTTTTACCTGATTCCGGGTACCTACACCGTCGAGATTACCTTGAATGGTGAGACGGTTAGCGGTACGCTCGAAGTCAGAGAGCCAAGGCGGGGCAACCGGCCTGAGCCGCGTATGGGACCGTCGGAGGAAGAGGAGGTCAAATAGATTCCGGCTCAACGAACTTTCCTTCTATGGATGAACCTGGCTATACGGAAGCGGACATACACGTGCATGCTACGCCGCAGTCTTTTGAGCGGGGCCTGCAATACGTGCACTCCGGCGCCGTTCGGCGTATGGTGCGTCGTGGCGACCAGGTGCTGGCTCGGGTTGAAGGGGGGCATTACCGGCCTTACAAGGTGCGGATACGCCTGAAAGGTGCGGCTATCAGAGAGGCCCGTTGCGATTGCCCCTATGAATGGGGTGGGTGGTGTAAGCACATTGTCGCCGTTCTTCTGGCGATGCTCTACCAGCCGGAACGCGTCAAAGAGCGCGCTGCGATAGAGTCGCTGCTTGATGATCTCAGCCCCGAGCAACTGCGGCAACTGATTCTGGATTTATCAGACCGGTATCCTAGATTAATTGCTCGCATTGAGCGGTGGGTCAACTCATCGCGATCTGCTGATTCAGCGTAGTACCTTTTTCAACCCGAACCCAGGCGCAGCTATCATCGAAGTCTGTGAGCGCGTCCCCCCGGCCGGCCCGTGAGGTCCAGCACCTTCATCCTGCTTTCGGATGAGTGAATGGGCGAGAGGTCGAAGATTTCGGTGCTTCGGGCGAACGCTTTCATATTTCCTGAAATATCCATCAGACCCTGGCGGAGGACATCCTCGGCCTCCAATGTGCCGGATACCAGGGCGAGGAACGTTTCGGCGTCGGTCTCAAGCACGAAGTCGGGATGCGGTGCGGATCCCTGGCCCGTAGTCAGACGACCGTTTTTCACACGTGCGTAAAAAACTTCGTCGTCGATGCGGTATTCGTACTCGTCGTCCACGCCTTGTGCACGGTCCACGCGAAACACGGCTTTCATAGCCAGCACCGACCAACTCGCGAAGTGTATCGTTTCATCGCTCGGGGGAGGGATGGTCTGGTAGCCCCACTGGGCCAGCGCGATGAGCACCGGTTCGAGGCCCTGTCCCAGCGCAGTCAGGGTATAGGCTTCGGTAGAGGCTGGAGGAGGAAGAGTGCGGCGTTCGACGAGGCCGTTTTCATCAAGAAATTTCAGGCGTTTGGCCAGCAAATTGGTGCCGATGCCGGGCAGTCGTTTGAGCAAATCCTTATAGCGCTTCGGACCGGTCAATAATTCCCGAATCAGAAGTAAGCTCCATCGTTCGCCGATGAGGTCGAGGGCATGCGCGACGCCGCAATACTGGCCATAGCTTCGTTTGCTCATAGGGCTTCAGAAGAAGGTGTAGGCGTTTGAGGCTAATAATACCCTTACACGCATGATTAATTAAAATGATCATGAACTTCAAAAAAATATAGTAAATAACGTAACTTTATCAATCAACATTCGTCATCTTGTCTACACATCAACGCGGCATAACCGTATGGCTCATTCACCTGACAAGGAGACGAGATCCATGGTTTCAAGAGCGAACGATACGTTGCTTCGGCGCAGCCTCCTGGCCAATGCGCTATTCACGTTTCTGTGTGGCGGGGGCCTGGTGCTGGCCTCAAGCCCGTTGGCTGAGATAACAGGGGGCGTCGCGTCTATCCACCTGATCATTATCGGCGTGGTTCTGCTGCTGTATGCGCTGGATCTGGGGCGGACGGCTCTTGGTGCAACCCTCCCGCGTGGCCGGGTTTTCTATTTCATCGTGATGGATGCGCTCTGGGTTGCAGGAAGCGCCTTCGTCTTGTGGGGCGTCTCGGTGCCCTTTACACCGACGGGGCGCTGGATCGTCCTGGTGATCGCCGTGCTGGTCGGTTTTTTCGCCGTGCTCCAGTATATGGGGATGCGCCATGTACCGAGAAAGGAAATGGAAACGGCACGCTCAGCCTGACGACTCCGGATCGGTGGGCGGTCCGTGGACACGAGGCACTGATCCCGGCGCTAGGGGGCCAAAGGATGGGAGCGCGCCTGTTTCGCTTCGTTATTCTCTGCCGAATCAGACGTAGAAACGACGTGTACGGACCGTTCGTCCTGAAGCAGGGGCAGAATCTGGTCTCTCACCTCGAAGAAGGCAGCGCGTTGCTCTTCCGCGATAGGCTCCGCAGCCGGAAGCTCTAACCGGAGAGGATCGACCTGCCTGCCGTTCATCCAGAAGCGATAGCACAGGTGGGACCCGGTAGCCAGGCCCGTACTGCCGACATATCCGATTACCTCGCCCTGCTGCACGTATTTACCGGGCTTGATGCCTTGAGCAAACCTGGACATGTGGAGGTAGCCCGTTGTGAACCGCTCATTATGCCGGATTTTGACGTAGCGACCGTTTCCTTTCGTATAGGATGCTTCTGCTACGACTCCGTCGGCGGTGGCCCGGATGGGGGTGCCGGTGGGGGCGGCGTAGTCCGTCCCCAGGTGGGCGCGGTAGCGTTTCAGCACGGGGTGGAATCGCCGTCCGGAATAGCGGGAACTGATGCGCGAGTATTCGAGCGGAGCCTTCAGGAAGGCGCGGCGGAGGCTGTTGCCTTCCTCATCGTAATAGCTTCCACGTTCCTGTTCCCCGAATTGGATGGCATAGAAATCCGTTCCGGCGTGTTGGAACCGGGCTGAAACGATCTTGCCCAGCCCGATAGCCTGGCCGTCCACTGCTTGTTCTTCATAGATCACCTTGAACCAGTCGCCCCGCTGGATGCGGTAAAAGTCAATCTGCCAGGCAAAGACTTCTGAAAGCTTGATGGCGAGCGACGGATCGGTCCCTTGTTCTTCGAGAGTCTGGTAAGGGGACGACATGATGGTACCGGTGACGACCTTTTGTGTAACCGTAACCGGATGCTCGCCTTTGTATACCCGGAGCGAGTCGCGCAGGTCGAAGACCACATACTGCACGGGGTCGGGTTGGTAGATGGCGAGGCGGGCCGTCTGGAGCGAGTCGTCGCGGTAGATGCGAAGCGTCTTGCCTGCGCGCAGGCGGCGCAGGTCGAAGACGGGACGGGCTTTCTCGGCCAACTGGTGAATGGTCAGAGGCGAGACGCTGTAGGCCGACAGGATGTCGGAAAACGTCTGATTGCGCTGAATGGCGTGTTCCTGGATCTGGTAGGCCGCCTCGTCGATGCCGAATGCATCTACCACCACAGACGGTTCAGGAGGAGGAAATTCCGCCTCCGGCGAAGGGAACAAGAACAGCCCCCACACCGCGACCATACCGAGCAGGATGCCTGAGACAAGGACCGTCTTACGGTTGAAACGCATGCGGCTAGATGCGGTCAGTGAACGTATTACCGAAGGTACGGTCGGGGTACTTGAATGTACGAAGCATAGATCAAAGATACAGGGCCTTCTCGGAAGCTCCTCAACGCTGCGGATGCCAGACGGTCTCCTCAACGTCGGCGTGGAAATTCGTCCAGCGCGCAAGGGTAAAGAGCAAGTCGGAGAGGCGGTTCAGGTAGGTAATGATGTGTGCGTTGAGGGCTTCCTGCTCACGCACCTCAACCGCGAGACGTTCGGCCCGACGGCAGACGGTACGCGCTACGTGCAACGTGCTCGCTGCATGGGTGCCGCCGGGAAGGATAAAGTGTTGCAAGGCCGGCAAATCTTGCTCAAAGGAGTCGATGTCTTGTTCTAATTGGGTGATGTAGGTTTCATCCAAACGAGGGACCACGGCACGGCTCTCGGACGGGGTGGCCAGATCGGCACCCAGGACGAAGAGTTCTCCCTGAAGGCGTGCCAGGATCAATTCAAGGCGCGTCTGTCCGGGTTGATTCTTAATCAGGGATCGGACAAGACCCAGGAGCGCATTGGTCTCGTCTACCGTGCCGTAGGCATCGATGCGTGGGTGATGCTTGGGTACCCGGTCGCCCCCGTAGAGCGCCGTTGTGCCCGAATCGCCGGTCCGGGTGTAAATCTTCATGAGGCGGGTGTGTAAAAGGAAGCGAACGGTTTCTGTCTTGGGAAGAATCGTGCCGAAGTCCGCAGGCATACGTCGCAGGCAAGGGGACGTTTCTTGCTTCCGGCATCAGTAAACGGGAATCTGGTAGTAGATACGTATGGTTCCGTCCGGGGCCGTATCAAGTTGGGTTTGCATGCGGAAGACCGAGGCGAGCAAGCCTTCCGTCAGGACGGTAGGCGGAGGGCCGGAAGCGGCGAGGCGACCCCGATTCAGCACGATCAGGTGATCGGCGTACCGGGCCGCCAGCTCGATGTCGTGAAAGACAGCAACCACCGTACGACCTGCCTGGACCAGTTCGTGCACCAGGTTCAAAAATTCGAACTGGTTGTGGACGTCGAGGTGGGTGGTGGGTTCATCCAGCAGCAGCACGTTGGATTGCTGGACGAGGGCCTGGGCGAGGAACACCCGTTGCCGTTCGCCGCCGCTGAGCGAGAGCACCGAGCGTCTGCCAAATCCGTCGAGGTCTACCCGCGCCAGGGCGTGCCGAACCTGGTCTCGTTCCTCCCTGGTGTGTCGTTCCAGCCAACTCAGGTGGGGCGAACGGCCTAACAGGACCAATTCTTCCACGGTGAAATCGAACGACAGGGGCGTGGACTGGCGGACGAAAGCGACCTGGCGTGCCAGCTCACGGGCCTTCCATGTGCGGATCGGGCGGTCGGAGAAGGTCAAGGCTCCTTCGTAGGGCAACAGCCCGCTGACGGTGCGGAGCAGCGTCGTTTTGCCGCTGCCGTTGGGGCCGAGGAGCCCGACCCACGTGCCTGCCTCCACCTCAAAGGACAGGTCGCGCAGGATGAGCGTACCATCGAGCGCAACACGTAACTGATGGGCTGTAATCAGCGGCACGAGTCTACCGAAAGGGTTGGATGAAAGAAGGTCATGAGAAGGTAGGTATCTCGCTGGAACAATCCATTGCGAGCCCGGCTTTTAAACAGCCCCACTCGAATAAATTTCCGGCGGCGTTCATCATACGGGCGGTGTACCTGCGTTCATGAAACGGATATGCGAACATGTAGCCTTTGTCGCGCTGATCCTCCTGATCGGGGCGGGGTGTGATACACAGGAGCAGCAGAAAGATTTCCTGGATGACGCCTTCTCGCCACCCTCGGGGTTCACACGTACCGACGCCGACGGCCGCATCCTCTCCGACGACAAGGACGACTGGCGTACGGCACCGATCTACACCGGGCGCGTGCTGATTGATCCGGCTTTCCCCAATCCCGTCAGCGGAGCATTTATTGCCATTCCCGTCCGGGTACGCGAGTTCAACGCGGTGCCGGGCGGCCTGGAAGTCGTCAGCTTCGACGAGAACCAGATTCCGCGTCGTCTCGATGCGGTGCGCGAGGCGAGCGATCCGGGGGCCTACGTGCTGTCGTTCAACCCGACGCTGCTCGACGTGCGTGGCCTGGTGCGGGTCTTCATCCTGGACGGCCGTGGCGAGATGGTTTCCTACGGCGACATTTTCATCGATTGACCGGAGGCTCGGCCTCTCTCGAACGCGCTCCCCAACGCTTGCAGAGGCGAAACAGGGACTTCGTTGCGCGCGTTGCAACGATGCCGGTTCATCCACTCGATTCGCCCGTGCCCTCCTTTACCGAACGCCTCCACGCCGAAGAGATGATGGATGACTTCTCCATCGTCGATGAACGCCTGGAGGAGGCCCTGAAAAACCTTCGATCCGTCAATCGCTGGCTGGGAGGGTATGCGGCCTCTATGGCTGCGATGTTGCCCTTGCTGCGTGAAACGACGGAGCGACCGCTTCGGGTGCTCGACCTGGCTACCGGCGCTGCCGACTTTCCGGACTATCTCGTCCGTTGGGCGGATCGCCATGCGCGTGCGGTGGAGGTGGTGGCCCTCGACGCGAACCCCGCCACGGTGGCCTATGCCCGGCAGACGCTCGACCGGCGTCTTCCTGAGCATCTTCGTCCTCACGTCCGCGTTGAGGTGGGCGATGCGCTGGCCCTGCCGTATAGCGACGGGGCCTTTGATGTATGCGTGGCGTCGCTCTTTTTGCATCACCTGGATCGTGAGCAAGCCGTGGCGTTGGTCCGCGAAATGAACCGCGTGGCGCGGCACGGATTGGTCATCAACGACCTGCACCGGCACCCGCTGGCCTATTACAGTATCCTCGCCCTGGCCCGTCTGCTGCCGGTCTCGCCCATGTTTCGGAACGATGGGCCGATCTCCGTTTTGCGTGGTTTCAAACTAAATGAGTTACATTCCATAGCCACCGACGCCGGGCTTCGTGCCGTTCGTGTGCGGTGGCATTGGGCGTTTCGTTGGACGCTTTCCACAATCGACCCGCACGGGTGGTCTCATGACGTATGACGCGTTGATCATCGGAGGGGGCCTGGCCGGATGCAGCGCCGCCATCCAGTTGGCCGAACGGGGCCTGGACGTGTTGCTTCTGGAAAAACGACAATATCCGGCGCATAAGCTGTGCGGCGAGTTTCTGTCCGTCGAAGTGTTGTCGATGTTCGAACGATTGGGAGTCGGGGAGGCCGTGTTACAGGCCGGGGCCCGCCCCATCGATCAGGTTCGTGTGACCACGAGGGATGGCGCGATCTTCGAGAGCGTGCTGCCCGGTACGGCCCTCGGTCTCAGCCGCTATGCGCTGGATCGGCTTCTGTTCGAACGCGCCCGCGCAGCAGGGGCCGACGTACACGACGGCATCGCGGTGCGTTCGGTCGAAGGCAGCCTGGATCGGGGCTTTGTGGTCAAGGCGGCTCATGCCTCGCTGGAGGCGCGGGTGGTGCTGGGAGCCTACGGCAAGCGCAGCCTGCTCGACCGGAAGCTGGGCCGGTCGTTTTTGCGTACCAGGAGTCCGTTTGTGGCTTTCAAGGCGCATTATGTGGGCGTGGATCTGCCGCGTACCATCGAACTGCACGCCTTTCCGGGCGGTTACTGCGGCCTCTCGCACGTGGAGGAGGGACGCGTGAACGTGTGCTGGATCGCGCGCGACCACACGCTGAAGCAGGCGAACGGCGACCCGGAGACGATGATCGAGCAGTCGCTCAAGCAGAACCCGGCGCTGGCCGAGCGTTTCGAGACGATGGAACGCGTGTCCGAACGATTCCTGGCAGTCAGCCAGGTGGCTTTTGGCATGAAAGGGGCTTTTGCAGACGACGTATGTATGATCGGCGATACGGCAGGGATGATCGCTCCCATGTGCGGCGACGGCATGGCGATGGCCCTCCGTTCGGCGGAGTTGGCGGTGCCGTTGGTCGCTGAGTTTCTCGGCGGAGCACTGGAGGCTTCCGATTTTCGGGAATGCTACGAGCGGGCCTGGCGACGGGAGTTTGGTCTGCGCCTGCGTCTGGGGCGATGGATGCATCACGGCTATATTCATCCGTCGGCGGCGAGCCTGGG
>JBHHWM010000164.1:0-11003 GCA_046756545.1 Rhodothermales bacterium
CCTGGGATCAATGCAATCGGCTCGATATCCTTGGGGAATTGCTGACGCATCCAGGCTCCGGAGCCTTCTTTGTGGATGCGGGCCCTCACGTCTTCCAGTGACGCGGCGTGCGCGGTACCACTCAGGGCAGCCAAGGCGATAAACAGTGTGGCGAGAAGCCGACCGATCATACGCATAGGAGAATCCTCCCTGGGTGAAGGGCTACTGGGCATTACAGACAAACATCGTTTTAATTCGGAGGGGATGCTATTGTCAAGTATAATAGTCAAGAATAAGCACGAAGGCGGGAATTGGGCAGGAGCTTCCTAGTTTGACAGCGGGGCGAACGGTGGTGTGGCAAAATTTACGCCGAAGCGGTGGTAGCAGACCGAGAGCTCACGCTGTTACCGGGGCCTTACTCGCGCAATACCCAATGCGCGATGAAAGGGTGCGGAGAACGCTGCGCTGCCTCCGGCCAGCTGCCGTTCCCTGGACAAACATCTCGGAAGAAGAGCCACATTCCTTTCAGAAACGGCATCGTCAATATGAGCGCAGCGGGGCTCTCGTGGGCCGAGATGCCGGCATAAGATAATTGTTGCTCGCTCCGTACACCCTTTGGTAAACTACGCCGGCTCCGTTGGGGGCCTTGGGAACAAAGCGCTAACCTACAGATTTCTTAAGCTGCCTGGGGACGATACATCACGATGGCGCAGTACGGTTTTCGGGAAATGCCCCTGGCCATCATAGGGATGGGCTGCCGGCTTCCAGGGGCAGACAACCTCGAACAGTATTGGCGGCTACTACGCGATGGCGTCAGCGCCCTGGCCGAGTTCCCCCCGCATCGGCTTGACTTGGAGCTCTATTACCATCCTGACAGGGGCGTTCTGGGCAAGACCTACACGAAGCGTGGTGGTGTGGTCCCGGATCGGCCCTTCGACCGTGGGTTGTGTCCTGTCTCCGAAGATTTGATTGCCTCCTCCGACATCTCGCATCTTTCGATGCTCGAGATTGCCGCTGCTGCTTGTCATCACGCCGGATTGGATCCACTCGCCCTACCGCTGCGAAACACAGGTGTGTTCATCGGCCAGGCCCACGGAAATCTCCTCCGTGGGGAGATGAACTACGCCACGCATATTGAGGAAGTCGCTCAGTTCCTTCATCGTATTGACGCATTCGCGCAGCTGTCCAGCGATCTCCGCGACGCGGTCATCCGAGACGTCGTCGACCGTGTCCGCCGTGAGAAACCACATCGGGGGGATGGCGGGAAACCCGACGTGGTTCCTAACGCCGTCGCCGGGCTCATCTCTGAGGCCTTTGGGTTGACCGGCCCCTACATGGCCATAGATGCAGCCTGCGCGTCTTCCCTTTTTGCGTTAGCATCGGCAGCGCAGGCACTCCATCATGGGCACATTGACATGGCCATCGTCGGGGGAGGTTCTTACAGTACCTGGCAAAAACTTGTGTTGTTTTCGCAGGCGCAAGCACTCAGCGCCACCGGGTCCTACCCGTTCGACGCACGGGCAGACGGCTTTATCTACGCCGACGGCTACGCCGCAGTGCTCGTCAAAGCGTTACCCCGAGCGCTCGCCGATGGCGACGCAATCCACGGTATCATCCGAGGTATCGGCGTCTCCTGTGATGGACGCGGCAGGAGTCTTTGGGCACCACGCAAGGAAGGACAGATCGAGGCCATTCGCCGCGCCTATGCCGATGGCTTGGATGCGGCCCGATTGCAATATATTGAGGCTCATAGTGCCTCCACCCGGCTAGGCGATGCTATCGAGGCGCACGCCCTGGCTACCGCCCTGGGAGAGTGTTTTCCCCGAGGGACCAAGATCCCGATTTCGAGCGTCAAGGCCAACATTGGCCACACGGTTGAGACTGCAGGTGTCGCCAGTCTCATCAAGACACTGCTTGCCATGCAGCACGGCATCGTGCCGCCGGCTGCAAACTACGAGACCCCGAATCCCGAAATCGATTGGAATACGGTGCCTTTTTTCGTGCCGACTTCGGAAATGGAGTGGCCCGCTCAGACGGATGGTCACCCCCGCCGCGCCGCTGTAAACTCATTTGGGATAGGGGGCTTGAACGTCCACGTCGTCCTGGATCAGCCTCCCAGCGAAACGGGAACACCGGTTTTCATGCCCGAAAGGCCAAGCTTACACCAGGGAGACGGCGTTAAATCCGACAGCGACAAAGATGCGGTGGCTATTATTGGTTTGGGTGGCATCTTTCCCGATGCACACACTCTCGCCGCGTATTGGGATCTGCTGGTCTCAGGGCGTGATCCGAAGAGTAAAGTGCCAACGGACCGGTGGGATGCGGACATTTTTTACAAGGCGGGCTCGAATGGTCCCTGGCACAGCCCAACGGAGTTGGGCGGCTTTATCACCGATTTCGTCTACGACTGGAAAAAGCACAAAATCCCCCCTAAGCAATTAGAGACCGGCGACCCGCTGCAATTTATGCTCTTGGATGCGGCGGATCAGGCGTTGATTGATGCCGGCTACGACCGCAGGCCGTTTGACCACCGTCGCGTCAGCGTGATCGTTGGAACGATCTTCGGCGGCGATTTTAATGTCCATCTGAACCTGGCTCTTCACCTACCGGAGTTCGAGCGGCAGTTGAGGCAGGTGCTGCGCCGGCATGAAGTGTCCGAAGCACAAACCCAAGAGATGTTGGAGACATTCAGGGAAGCCTTCATTGAACACAAACCGATGATTCGTGACAAAACGGGTAGCTATAGCAGCAGTACTCTCGCATCCCGAGTCGCGAAGACGTTTGACCTGATGGGGGGTGCATTCGCACTGGACGCTGGGGAGGCTTCGTCATTTGCGGCCTTGAGCACTTCGGTTGATTTCCTCTTGTCTGGTACCTGCGACATGGTGCTGTGTGCGGGGGCACAACGGTCCATGGACGTCTCTACCCATGAGGAAATGGCCCTGCGTGGTTTGTTGACTCCCGACACACCACGGGCAGCATTCGACGCCGATGCAAACGGCCTCGTGCTGGGAGAGGGCGTCGGGATGTTGCTTTTGAAGCGTCTCAGCGATGCACAGCGCGATGGCGATCCGATTCGCGCTGTCATCCGAGGTATCGGAGGGGCAACCCACACTGAATCATCGGGCGACGCAATGCGGGGGGCGATTGAGCGTGCTTTGTTACGGTCTGGGATCAAAGCCGAAAAGATCGGGGCGATCGAGACGGCGGGCACGGGAGTGGCAGCTATCGATGCCGAAGAAACCGGTGCCCTCATGGCTACGTATGGATCCGAGCCACGTCAGCACCCCTTACTAGTCGGATCTGTCATTGGACAGATCGGTCACACTCAAGCGGCCTCCGGCATGGCCTCGCTGCTGAAAATGACCCTGTCGCTACAAAACCGAGAGCTGCCAGCAAGTTTTGGTCTGGTTAACCCTGGCCAATCGGTCGTGGGCCACTCGACAGTCCTGCGCCCGGCGTTGGAAACGGCGCCAGTTGGAGCAGACGGCAAAGAGGGTCGCTGCTTGGCTGGTGTCAGCACGCTCGCTTTCCGCGGCCTGGCCTATCACGTCATCCTCGAACGCGGGAGCGCATTCCCTGCATTCACTGCGATAGGTGGGGAGGATTGGCGCATCCTTCGCATAGGCGCGGCGACGATGGCCGAGCTCGCCGAACGGGTGGCCCGTAGTCGGGACGATGCCGAATCGTTATACGCTGGTGCGGAGATCTCCCGTTATACCACTTGGGACCGAGCCCGACTGGCGATCGTCGCCAACAGTCCAGGCGCCCTCGCAAAGAAGCTCCGCCTAGCGTCTGAGCGGATGGCCCACCCCGGTGCACGTCCCGTGCTCGAGGAGCAGGGCATCTTCTACCGCGAGAGAGCCGAGGAGCCACCGCGCGTGGCGTTGCTGTTCCCGGGACAAGGCTCCCAGTATACCGGCATGCTGCGCAATCTGACTCGGGAAGTTCCCGCCGCTGCGGCAATGCTGAACCAGATCGACGAGACCATGACCCGTCTCGGTTATCCCACCTTTACCGAGATCGCCTGGGGCCCAGATACTGGGCTTGGCATCGACGTCTGGCGGACACAGGTGTCGATGCTGCTGGCTGACACGATTGTGTACACCGCATTAGATGCCATGGGAATTCGACCGGATGTTATCAGTGCTCATAGCTACGGTGAATTCCCGGCCCTAATCGCCGCAGGTGCGTGGACGTTGGAACAGGCCATCCGGGCGACCCGGGCTCGCTGCGACCTCATCGAGGCGACTGAAGGGGCCGACGGCGCAATGCTTTCGACAACCGCGCCGGCAGAGCTGGTCGAACGGTTCGCGGACGAAATCAACGGGGCCGTACATGTCGCAAACTACAATGCTCCTGACCAAACGGTAGTCGCTGGTGACAAAGAGGCGGTGGCCGAAATCGATTCTCGACTGACTTCTGCAGGGTTCGAAAACCGGCTGTTGCCGGTGCCTCGTCCATACCATACGCCGCTGATGGCGCATGTACCGGAATCGCTGCTGCACCAGATCTTTGAGGTGGAGCGAATTCTGCCGCCGAGGACTCCTTTGCTGAGCAGTGTGACGAATTGCTACGTCGCCGATCCGCTCGACATCCGCAACAATCTCGTCAGGCAGTTGACGCAGCCGCTTCGATATGTGGACTTGATTGAAAGGCTTGCTCGGGATGGCGTTACCGTCTTTGTCGAGGTCGGCCCACGGCAGGTCCTGACGCGCCTGCATCGCCGGATTTTGGCGAATCGCGATGCGGTCATCATCGCTTCCGATAATCCCTCGCGGCCCGGCATCGAACAGCTTTTACGCGTGCAAGCGGCGTTGGAGTGCGCAGGCGCATCCGTCGGTGTCACAAAGATCGACGAACAGCGCCAAAGTCAGCTCGCCATCGGGACTGCCCAGAGGGCCCGTGGGGATCGAATTATCCATTTCGATGCCACCCTTCGGCGGAAGGAGAAGCTGCGTGGATTGAAGGCTTCCTCTCCTTCCATGACTCTTCAACGCCCGTCGGAGTCTGGCCTGGATACCAGCGATGAGTTGAGTGTGTTTCTGATTCATTTTGTCTGCGAGCAGACCGGCTACCCGCCGGAGGTCGTGGACCTCGAAGCGGACCTTGAAGCGGACCTCGGAATCGACAGCATCAAGAAGGCGCAACTCTTCGGCGAGTTGCGAGAGAAATACAATATCCGGATGGAATTCACCCAAGACTTCTCGTTAAACGACTTTACGACCTTGCGACATGTACTTGAATTCCTCAAGCAAGCGGGGATCAGTGCGGATTCATTGGAAGGACCCACGAAACCTCCAACGGAAGAGGTGGACCGAGTCGTCGCTACGCCGGTTGATGACAAGGTCAAGGGCGAGGTCCCTGAGGCCACGCCCTCACTTAATGGCCTTTGCATTGTCGGGTGCGCTGGCACACCGTACGATATGGGTGTGGAGCACGCTCGAAGCCAACAAGATCAGATTAGGAGCATCCTCGAAAAGTACTGCACACTGGTGGGACTCGATCTAGACAATGTACCGGAGACCGTACAGGCGTTGCACGAGATTATGCCAAAGCCTTGGGCCGAGTACTTTAGCCCTGCCGCGTTAGAAGAGCTCCGGGGGATGGCCGATGTTCTGGGGATGCCTGTGGAATATGTCGCTGGCCTGAACCTCGGTCTGTATCCCGAGTACATTGGGGGTTGTGCACAGTTTGCCATCACGGCCCATCGCAATGGTCCATCCGGCATGATTCATGGGGCGAATGAGGACTGGCCGTTGTCGCTCCATCTTCCAGATTGCCTGACGCGCATCGTGCAGGTGTGCCATCCGGCCGGCGGCATACCACTTATCCTGTTCAGCGTCCCTGGGCAGGTGGGCGGGTTGAACGGCATCAACGCCCGCGGCTTGGTCGTCACTAGCTCGATGCTGCTCGATCGTCAGTGGCGCAGTGCCACGACCATCGGCACGATTCACTCGATCATCGTCAAGACCGTTCTCGAACGTGCGGTGGATATCGAATCCGCCGTCGAGATTGTCCGAAGCTTCAAGAGAACAAGTGCCTGGAGTCTATGCATCAGTCACCACCAGACGGACCAGGTGTGCTATCTCGAGTACGACGGGTCGTCATTGGCGGTCCAGCTGAACCGGGACGTGGTCATGGCGACGAATCACTGTTTCCTGCACTCACCGTTTTCGGATGTGCCGGAACACTCCAATTACCGACTCACGCGCTTGCGGGCCCTGCTGGATGGCGATGGGCAAGCAGGTTTTACGCTGGAAGAGGCGCAATCTGCGCTCCGGGATCGCTACGACTTGGGCCGCCAGCGCGAAACCGCTCACCTGACGATGAACACGATTCAACGCGCCGATAATCAGATCAGCATCGTCGTGCGCCCAGCGTTAGGGGAAGTGTGGATTACGCCCGGACCACTCGTAAAAGAAAAGGTGGATCATTACTATCAACTCAGGGTCAAGGAACTCTTACGGTTGGACGCATGGCCCACACATCCGGTTGACCAGCGAGTCGAGGTCGTCCCCTCTGGCCAAGGTCCTGAAATAGCCTTGGAAGAGGAGGACGTGGAGGTCCCGCCAGATAAGGATGGGTGCATCATGAGCCGTTTCGTCCTGCGAATGGTCGATGCACCCCTGAACGACGAAAACGGGCGGATGCCGCGCTTCCATGGTCCGGTGTTGATTCTAGGCGAGAACCCGACGGCTCGTGCGTTGCGCGGGCGTCTGGATAAGCTGGGGGTCACCGTCCTGAACCTCCAGGCTGGCGATGATCATGAGGAATCGCTTGCGGCTTTCAATCGGCTCTGGGAAGCTCACCAGATTCCGCACTTGTTCCTTTTGACCGCCCGGGACGAGGAGAGAACGTTTAGGCTTGAGGAAGACGCGTGGAGGCAACGCCGCGACTACGGTGTGTTGCTGCCGTATCTGGTATGCCAGCAATGGGCGAGGCTCATTTCCCGGTCGGGCCTGATCGAAAAGGCGACACTCGTCGCCGCGACGGCAATGGGCGGTGACTTTGGCTTTTCTGGTCGTGTCACGGCGGTCGAAGGTGGTGGTTTGACAGGTTTACTGAAGAGTATTCGCCGCGAGTTTGACGGGATGGTGGTCAAGGTGATCGATACGCCGCCAGAGGAGCCGGCACAGTGGGTGGTGGACGCGATTTGCGCCGAGCTCACCGCCGCGACACCGCAGGTCGAAGTTGGCTATGTCCGCAGGCAACGGCGGGTGGTGCAGGCCGTGCCGCGACCGATGGCGCCTGTGGAACCGAGAGAGATTCGGCGCGGGGGAACCTGGGTGGTGACGGGGGGAGCCCGCGGGATAACGGCCTTCGTCGCACGCAAACTCGGCCGTCGGTTTGACCTGAATGTGCAGCTGATCGGGACCAGCCCCGTGCCGCAAATCGACGGATGCTGGCGGGATCTGTCCGAGGCCGACCGGAAGGCCCTGAAAATGAGGATCGCGCAAGAGGCCCGCGGGACCGGACGCGATCCTTCGGCCGCGTGGCGCGAGGTTGAAAAGGCGATCGAAATCGACAAGACGTTGCGTGCGTTTGCCGAGGAAGGGGTGCGCGTGGCGTACCATTCCTGCGACGTGTCGGATCGGGAAGCCCTAGCGACGGTACTGGATCGCATCCGCCAGTCCGCCGGTCCCATATGTGGCGTCATCCACGGCGCTGGCGTTGAAGTTGCCGCCCGGTTCGACCGCAAACAGCTCGAAGGCGTGAGAGCGACCATCGCGGCGAAGGTTGATGGTGCGGCCGCAATCATGGCACTGACCCGCGAAGACCCCCTTGAATATTTCGTGGGTTTCGGTTCCGTCAGTGGTCGTTTCGGCGGGCTTGGCCAGACTGATTATTCGTTGGCCTCTGACATGCTGTGCAAGATGATCCAGCGGTTCCGGACTGAACGACCGAAGTGCGCCTCTGTTGGTATCCACTGGCCCGCCTGGGATGGGGCCGGGATGGCCATGCGGCCGGAAAGCAAGCTGGCGTTGGAGATTAGCGGACAGCGTTTCATGCCACCACCTGAGGGGGTTGAACATCTGGTTGATGAATTGTGCGCCGGAGCACCCGAGGGTGAGGTGCTCGTCATCGACCGACCCGGCAAGCTGGACCTCGACGGTATCATGCCCACGGCATCGCGACGGAGGGCATACCTCCGACGAAGAAAAGCGGTCGCGAACTCACCTCTCATCGAAGGTATCCGTGAGCTCGATGAGGGACACGGCCTGCTGGCTGAGGTGCGCTTTTATCCAGCGGTGGACCCATTCTTGCTCGAGCACCAGATTCAGGGAATACCCTTGCTACCGGCGGTGATAGGTATCGAGACGCTCGCCGAGGCAGCATCGATTCTCGGCTGCGGTCAAGTCATCTCCGGTCTACACGATATCGAAATCGTTAACGGCTTGCGTTTTTATAGCGATCGACCCCAGGATGCGCGCGTTCGTGTAGTACGGACCGAGACAGGTGCCGAATGCGAGCTCAGCGGCGAATTTTATGATCGTCACGGAAGACTGATTGACCCTCACCGCATTTATATAGCTGGCACTGTGGATTTCGACAAGATTCCTGTGCCGATAATGCACTCGATGCATGATGAGCGGCCGCAAGATTGGAATGAAATGCAATATCTCGACGATCGGCGCGCGCGGGAGAAAGGACTGGTTCTCCATGGTCCGAGGTTTCGGTGTCTTCGACAGGTGTGGATGCAGTCGGATGGTGGGTGGGGGCGGATCATCGCACCGCCGCTCAGTGAACTGGGCGAGAAGCGAGGAAACGGATGGATTATTCCGGCAGCAGTCTTGGATGCCTGTCTCGTCGCCTGCGGTGTCTTCGCGAATACCGAACTCAAGGTCAATCAGCTCCCGTTGGCATTTAAGCGATTGCGTATCGACCGCCTGCCACGTGCCGGCGAGCATTGCACAGTGCGCCTGAATTTGCGGGGTCGACAAGACGATAGTACCTACTTTGACTTCGCACTGTTCGGAAATGATGGGACGGTGATCCTTGTCGCGGAAGGCCATCGCTGCGTAATCCTCTCTAACAAGTAGCCCCCTTGTGCTCATTCCGCGATTCAAAGCTCTGTGTGCCAGAGTGCGAAAGGTCGCATGATGATGGGTGCGCCATTCGTATACCGCCACATAGGACGGAGCATCCTGCGTCACTCGTGGGACGGGCCCACCGGTGAAGGCTGGTTGAGCGCCTGTGAGCGGGATGTCTATGCGGGACTACGCGATGCTCGTCGGCGTGAAGCGTGGCTTTTCGGTCGTATTGTCGCCAAGCAGCTTATTCTGGACGCAATCAGACCGCCAGTCGGAGAGGGGACCATCCATCCTGCCGCAATTCAGATCCATTCGCGCGATGGCCTGGGCCGCGCGATTCGACCTCGAGTCGTGCTGGACGGGCGACTGCAACATTGGTTCCTCTCCATCGCACACTCCGATCAGTCTGTGCTCGTAGCACTGTCCGGGGCACCCGGGGTGTGCGTGGGTGCGGATATCACGCCTGTTCAGGCGATGAGCAACGGTTTTCAAGACATGTGGTTGACGGCTTGGGAGCGCAGGTGGTTACGAAAGCAGGGAGACCAAAAGAGATCCCATCTGTTGTCGACGATTTGGGCGGTCAAAGAGGCTTTCTATAAGGCTGTGAACGTTGGCGAACAGTTCGTGCCCAGTCATGTCGAAGTTCGCACAGATGCGCTCGGGGGATATAGTCTCCGCCTGAAAGGCGCCGAGCTGGGGGGGTTAAGTACGGTGCACGTCGCCGAGGCAGGCACAGAGGTGTCCGCCATCGTGACGGTAGCGGTGTGAACTCGGAGGCAAGTGGATGATCGATCTCACAGGTCGTGTGGCTCTCGTGACAGGCAGCTCCCGGGGCATTGGGAGGGCTTGTGCCCTCCGTCTCGCGGAGGCTGGTGCAGATGTCATCATCAACTACGTGACTTCAAGGTCCGCTGCCGAGGAGGTTGCGAAGGACGTCTTGGCGCTTGGCCGGCGCACAGCCGTCGTGAAAGCAGACGTCAGTGAGCAGGACGATATTGTCTCGATGGTCGATTTCGTGAAAGATACATTCGGCACGCTGGATATACTCATCAGCAACGCAGCCACGGGTGGTTTTCGTCCACTTCTGGGGACAACGGCCCGCCAGTTCGAAGCGGCCATGAACACGAATGTGCGCGCCCTGATGTTTCTGGTGCAGGCCTCACTGCCGCTGCTGGAAAGGAGTGATGGCCGGGCAAAGGTCATCGCCATCTCGAGCCATGGCTCATACTTGGCATTGCCAATGTACGGCCTCATCGGCGGAACCAAGGCGGCACTGGAAAGCCTCATCCGCCACTTCGCTTTAGAGGTCGGTAGGCGAGGGGTCAATCTGAACGTCGTTCAGGCAGGTCTCGTCGAGACGGATTCCGTCCGTCATATCCCGAACCGCGAGCAGCTTTTTGCGCGTTGGCGGGAGGAGAACCTGGTGGACGATCGGTTGTTGGAGCTGCGTGATGTGGCTGACGCGGTGCTCTTTTTAGCCAGCCCTCTCAGCGACATGGTTCAAGGTCAGACTGTCCTCGTCGACGGCGGAGTCTCAATCCACATATAAACCCAATCCCCCTTTCCGTCTTAACCACATCTGCGCGTAAGCCTTTAAGTAACTTCACCCTGTCTCCGTCGCGCAACGCGAGAAGCGGTGCTCAGGGAGCGGTGTGACGTGTTGCAAAATCTAGACAATTACCTTCTCTGAGATCATAGGTGAGGGCCGGCGTTGAGAACTGTTCTGCAAACTTTGGGAAGTCCCTACAGAAGAGGTCGTATAGCACATGCAGGGATAGGGCGAATACCAGGACCCCCTCGAGGATGTGATGGTAGTAAGAATACCTCGGTAGGTATCGGATCACTCTGCGAACGAGATTCAGCCGGACGGGATCAAAGATCCCCACTTCTGTAACAAAGCTTGGCGAGAAGTAATCCTCAAATAAGGGGTTCCTCTCACCGAGACCGAGGGTTTCGAGCGAGGGGGCGAGAAACATCTTCTTTCTCGTC
>JBHHWM010000165.1:0-10939 GCA_046756545.1 Rhodothermales bacterium
GGCTCGTTCTCGGGTTTAGTGAACGATGGGTGTGAAAAGGGTAAACCTCGCCGCAAAATGGATTTTGGCGAGGCCAGTTCATGCTGATCAATTCTACTACACAGCAAAGCCCCCGCATGAGTAACGGGAATCCTAAAAAAAACGATTCCTCGCGCACTCCAGGGGCCTTCACAACGTCAACGCGCACACGGAACAACAAGGGCCTCCGGTAACGCAGCGGGATACCTCCCGCCATTAGAGTCGGAAACTACATGCCCAATAATCCATTGTCAAGCAATTCATGGAAAACAACTTTGACATTTCCTCTTGCTCCTCCATCATCGGACAAGATTCGCTTTTTCTTAATCCAATACCGCCGAAATGACCCCCGGAAACCGCTTTCGACGAGCACCGGCCCGATCCCTGGCAGATCGCCACGCGCCCGGCAAGCCCTCGCGCCGGATGCCGGAGAGACGGCGGCCTGCTACCGCTCGAATCGGGTCCGGCGCTCCGGCTTGAACCGCTGTGCTTCGGGGGCGTAGCGCCGCTCCTCGATGGAGAAGCTCGCCGGGCCAACCTCGATGACATTATAATAATTGGCCCGGCTCTGGGATTCGCGGCTCCGGTTGCTGGTGGCCGTCCCCGCAGCGGCAATAACGATACGCCGCCCTGAAGGAGCCTGGAACGGCTCGACGTGGGAGACGTGCAGGTGCCCGCACAACACCAGATCGACGCCTGCCCGCAGGGCCGCATCGAACGTTTCGCGTCCCTGCCGGGCCACATCATGCTTGCCGACCGCCTCGATCCAGGTGAGGTGATGGTGCACAACCAGGACATTGAACACCCCGTCGCCGGTGCCGGGAAAAAAGGTCTCGATGCATGCCCGTTCGGGTGCTCTGATCCGTCCCCCTTTGATGGTCAGCCCGTGCGCCGAATTGATCCCGAGCACCGCCACGCCGTCCTGCTCGAAGGTAGGCCTGAGGTTGTCGGTGACATACTGCCTGTAGCGCCGTACCGGGTGGAACACGCGGAGAAAAGGCCGATGCCACCACGCGTAGACGTCGTGGTTGCCGGGCACCACCAGCGTCGGGGCCTCAAAGGATTGGAGCATCGCAACGGCGGCTCTGAATTGCTTCCGGCGCGCTCGCTGCGTCAGGTCGCCGCTGATCACGACCAGATCGACACCCCGCGCATTCACCTCTCCGACCAACACATCGACAATCTCGGGATAGGCAATCCGACCGAAATGAACGTCGGACAGGTGGGCAATAGTCATGGGCAACAGACCCGGCTTACCTTATATAATGATGTCGGCACAGGAGCGTGCTCTCTTTCCGGCACCGCCGGGGCTGCTACAGCATCATGGCGAGCGGTTCTTCGAGGTATTGCTGAACGGTCTCCAGAAACCGGGATCCCGTGGCCCCATCTACCACGCGGTGATCGCACGAGAGGGTCACTTTCATCCGCTTGCCGGGGACGACCTGGCCGTCTTTCACCACCGGCACGTCGCGGATAGCCCCGATGGCGAGGATGCACGCATTGGGCGGATTGATGATGGCGGTGAACTCTTCGATGCCGAACATGCCGAGGTTGCTGGTGGTGAAGGTCGAGCCCGCCATCTCGTCGGGTTGGAGGCGGCGGTCGCGGGCACGTGCCGCCAGGGCGCGGGTCTCCTCGGCGATCTGAACCAGACCTTTCCGGTCGGCATGCCGGATGACGGGGGTCACCAGCCCTTCATCGATGGCGACGGCCACGCCGACATGCACGTAGTGATAGCGCCGGATCTCGCCTTCGTCTTCCAAATACGAAGCATTCACCTGCGGATGCCGTCGCAGGGCCAGGGCGCAGGCCTTCGTGATCAGATCGTTGAAGGAGATCTTCGAGATACCCTGGCTCTCGGCTACCGCGTTGAGGTGTTTGCGTCCGGCCACGGCCCGCTCCATGTCGATATCGACGGTGAGGTAGAAGTGCGGTGCACCGAACTTGCTCTGTGCCAGGCGGCGCGCAATGGTCTTGCGCATTTGCGAGATGCGGACCGACTCATACCCCTCTTCTTCGCCCGTGCCCAGCGATTCGATCCTCGCCGGGGCTTTGGACACGATGGGAGCCTCAACCGGAACTTCGATTCGTGCCGGAACGGCTTCCTCCTGCCCCGTCAGCATCCCCTCAACGTCTCGCTTGACGATGCGTCCTTCGGGACCGGACCCCTGCAAGGCCCTCAGATCGATGCCGTGCTCGCGGGCGAGGCGACGAGCCAGCGGCGACACCTTGAGCCGCCCCACCGCATCAGCACCGACGGATGCTCCGTCCCCGGCGGCACTCGCCGGCCCCATGGCCGTGTCTTTCTTCGTCTCCGGCACCGCAGCCGCCGAGGTCCCATCCCCCCGCTGTGCATACCGGGCAAGAATGCTCGACACATCCTCACCTTGCTTCCCCAGCACGGCAATGAGCGCACCGATGGGCACGGCATCACCGTCACCGACCACTTTCTTGAGCAACACCCCGTCGTCGTACACTTCCAGGTCCATCGTGGCTTTGTCCGTCTCCACCTGTGCGATCACGTCGCCGGCCGAGACCGTGTCCCCCTCTTCGACCATCCATGCCACGAGCACCCCTTCTTCCATCGTGTCGCTCATCTTGGGCATTTCAACCGCAATAGCCATAGTTTCTTTAGCTTTCAGCGTTCAGCGTTTTGCAAGTGATAAGATACCGACGACCCCTTAATCGAGGTACATCACCTTCCTGCACGCCTCGTAGGTCGCCTCGGCGCTCGGCATGTAATACTCGATGAGGTTTTTGGCGTAGGGCGCGGGCACATCCTTCGCCGTGACACGGGCCACGGGGGCATCGAGGTAATCGAAGGCACGCGCCTGGATCTGGAAGGCGATCTCGGACGCGATGCTGCCGAACGGATTGCTCTCGTCTACGATGACGCACCGGTTGGTCTTTTTGACCGAGGCGACCACCGTGTCCCAGTCGAAGGGCCGAATGGTGCGGGGATCGATGACTTCGGCGTTGTAGCCGTCGGCGGCCAGTCGGTCGGCGGCTTCGATAGCGCGCCAGTAGCTCTTGTTGTGGCCGATGATCGTCACGTCGTCGCCCTCCCTGGCGATCCGCGCCGTGCCGATGGGGATGGTGTAGTCCTCCTCGTCCGAGACCTCCCCCCGCATGCCGTACATCACTTCACTTTCGAGGAACAGGACCGGGTCGTCGTCCCGGATAGCCGACTTGAGCAGGCCCTTGGCGTCGTCCGGGTTGGAGATAGAGATGACTTTCAGACCGGGAAAATAGGAGTAGATGGCTTCGACGGAGGTATTGTGCGTCGCTGCAAGCTGGCCCGCCGCACCGTTGGGTCCGCGAAAGACGATGGGAAAATGGAACTGCCCCCCGGACATGTAGCGAATCTTCGCCACGTTGTTGATGATCTGGTCGATGGCGACGAACGCAAAGTTCCAGGTCATGAACTCGATGATGGGGCGGAGTCCGTTCATCGCCGCTCCGATGCCCAGTCCGGCAAAGCCGTTCTCGCTGATGGGCGTGTCGATCACCCGCTTCGAGCCGAACTGATCGAGCATGCCTTCGCTCACCTTGTAGGCTCCGTTATACTTGGCGACCTCTTCGCCCATCAAAAAGATGGACTCGTCACGCTCCATTTCTTCGACCATCGCCGAGCGGATGGCCTCCCGAAGTTGCATCTCTGCCATGATGTGCTGAATCGAATGTAGAATGTGGGGGTGGAACAACCGGTGATTCGGGCGGATCGTTCAGGCCAGGAAGGGATAGTCCTCCTGCACGTACACGTCCTCATAGATGGCTTCCAACGGGGGGAAGGGACTGTTCTCCGCAAACTCGACCGAAGCGAGCACCTCTTCCTTGACGGCCTCGTCGATGGCCTCCAGGGCGTCGATATCCGCAAGATTGTTGCCGAGGAGGTAGGCCTTCAGGCGCAGGATGGGATCTTCGTTTTTCTTGCGTTCGAGTTCCTCCTTCGTGCGATACTTGCCCGGGTCGCTCATCGAGTGGCCGCGATAGCGATACGTGCGGATCTCCACCAGCGAGGGCTGCCCCGCGCGCGCCATCGCGACGTGTTCCTGCATGGCCTTGCCCACGCTGAACACATCCATGCCGTTGACGAGCGCGCCCGGCATTCCGTACGAAACGGCCTGCTTGTACAGGTCCGGGTCGGCGGCGGCGCGTTCGACCGCCGTGCCCATCGCATACTGGTTGTTCTCGCAGACGAGCACCAGCGGGACGTCGTAGAGCCCCGCCAGGTTGGATGCTTCGTGAAACGCTCCCTGCCAGATGGCACCGTCGCCGAAGAAGCAGATGCAGACGCCGCCGTCGCCGTTATACTTATGGGCAAAGGCAATGCCGGCGGCTACCGGGATGTGCCCCCCGACGATGCCGTGCCCGCCGAACATCCGTTTCTCGCGGCTGAAGTAGTGCATCGACCCCCCCTTGCCCTTCGAGCACCCGTCGATTTTGCCGAAGAGTTCGGCCATGCACTCGTTGGCGCTCATGCCCAGGGCCAGGGCGATCCCGTGGTCCCGATAGGCCGTGATGATGGAGTCTCCGCCGATGTTAATCGCCGAGGCCGTGCCGGCCGATATCGCCTCCTGCCCGATGTACAGGTGCAGAAAACCCGCAATCTTCTGCTTCCCATACATCTGCGCGGCTCGCTCCTCGAAGCGCCGCTGCAACAGCATATTGCGGTACATTTCGAGGACGCGCTCGGCGCTCAATCCCAGATCCTCGTGGGTGAACTGATCGGCCTCGTAGGCGCGGAACGAGAGGTTCAGCGTGATTCCTTCATGCTCCTCTATCACCCGACCGTCACGCCCGGTCCCTTTACCGTTTGCTGCCGGTTCCGGCGTCTTTTTCGCCTCCTTCTCTGTTTCACCTGCCATATCGCTTCCGTGCTTTGTATTCCTCCCATGATTAAATCAACCCCCGACATCGAGGTTGTTCGCGGCACAACCGCGTGCCGGCCTCCTACGCATCTACACGCACCTGCGACCGGCATGTCCCGGTCATGTAGGCCCATAAGATACGAAGAAAAGACCTGAGCCCCGCTCCAACACACCGGGGCGCAATAAGTTCGACGAGAGTGGGAGATCTCGGTCTTCGACTCTTTCTGGTTTCCCGCCCCGCATGTTATCTTTTCGTGATACCTCTCGTGATGTTTTTCTGTACCATGTTGATTCCAGAGCCCTCTTCTTTTCAATACGCCCGATTCTTGGAATCTTTATCAAGGGCGTCGTAACATATGGAACAGACTACACACCAAATGGCTGAGAGGTCATCGTCCATCAGCAACCCAGCCAGGCATAAAAAGCCGATTGATATCGAGGCCTTGCTTCAGGGCGACCAGGATGCGTTCGAGCAGTTGGTCCATGAAGAGAGTCCCCGATTGTTTCGGGTCATCGTTCGCATCCTGAAGGATGAAGACGAGGCGCGTAGCGTCATGCAAGAAACGTTCTTGCAGGCCTACCAGCGGTTGCATAGCTTCCGGCGCGAAGCCAAGTTGACCACCTGGCTCTATGCCATCGGGATCAACCTGGCCCGCGCTTCGCTACGCAAGACGCGGCGCTACGACATGCTCGAAGAGGCCGACATCGAACGCCTCCAGCCGAGCTTTTCCAAGGGCATGTACGTGCAGAAGTACGAGTCCTGGAATCCGCATAAGCTCGCCGAGCGTTCGGAGCGCCGGCATCTGGTCCGCAAAGCCATTGATCGGCTCCCCCCCGACTACCGCCTGGTGGTCATCCTGCGCGACATCGAGCAGCTTTCGACCGCCGAGGCCGCACGCATCCTTGAAATCAGCGAAGGGGCCCTTCGCGTCCGGCTCCACCGGGCGCGCCAGGCCCTTCGGGCTCTTTTAGAAAAGCATTTTGGTACAAACCGTTGATGTTGGCTCTTCGAACATTTCGCCACTGGTTTCGGCGTCCGCTGAACTGCGAAGACGTGAATCGCTTCATCGTCGACTATCTGGAGGAAACCATTCCGCCCCGCACCCGCGCTCGCTTTGAGACCCACATCTCGAAGTGCCCGACCTGCGGCCCCTACTTTCAGCAGTATCTCCAGACCGTCGAACTCGTCTCTGAGGCGGGGACGATCCATCCCGATCCGCCGGAAAAACTCGTTGAAGCCACGCTCTCCTTCCTGCGCGAACATTATGACGGCCGCCGCTAGGCCTCGCTTCGACGGCATCCCTCTGGATAAGAGACACATACGCTCTTCACACGCCACCTTCTCCCTTCGGCGAACCTGATTTCCTTTTTGTAGTTCTTGTGTCTCGCACTTGCCGGCAGGGCACTTTCCGGGGGTGCGGAATGTGTATCCAGGGGTTCTATCCATCCTCTCCTCGTTTATGCCTGTCCCACTGCCTGCTTCGTCGGATCCTGTGCCTGCCCCTCGGGAGGCAACGGCAGGGCGTTCGCTCATTATCATCCCCACCTACAACGAGGCCGAGAATATCCGGGCCGTCCTGGATCTGGTGATGGCCCTTCCGTCCCCCCTCGATGTGCTCATTATCGACGACGGCTCGCCCGACGGCACCGCCGACCTGGTACGCCGCGCACAGCCCTGCTTCCCCGACCGCATCCACCTCCTCGAACGAGACGGCAAACAAGGCCTCGGCACGGCGTATCGCCTCGGCTTCCGCTTCGCGCTCGACCGGGCCTATACCTGCATCTGCGAGATGGATGCCGATCTCTCGCACAACCCGGAGGACCTGCCCCGCCTGATCGAGCCCGTCGAACGGGGGGACGCCGACTTGGTCATCGGCTCGCGCTACGTCGAGGGCGTACGCGTGATGAACTGGCCCCTCTCCCGACTCATCCTCTCCTACGGGGCCGGGATCTACACCCGCGCCATCACCCGGCTGCCGGTGCGCGACGTGACGGCCGGCTTCAAGTGCTATCACCGGCGGGTGCTCGAAAGCATCGACCTGAACCGCGTCAAGTCGAACGGCTATTCGTTTCAGGTGGAGATGAAATACCGGGCCTGGCGCAAAGGCTTCCGGCTTCTCGAAGTGCCGATTGTCTTCACCGAACGCACCGAGGGCCAATCGAAGATGAGCAAAGCCATCGTGCGCGAAGCCGCCTTCAAAGTGTGGGAACTGCGCTTCCGTTCGCTTTTTGGGAAACTGTGATGAAGTTTAGCTTTTCCGCTTTGGTTTTTGGATTTTGCGTCGTTTTGTGTAGAGCATTCCGACTTATAACTACTGACATACCCCATGGCTTATACCCATTTGACCCCGCCTTCTGAAGGCGAGATGATCACCATGACCGACGGCCGGCTACGCGTGCCGGATCACCCTGTTATTCCTTTCATCGAGGGCGACGGCACCGGGCCGGACATCTGGCGCGCCGCCCAGTTCGTCTTCGACGGAGCCGTCGCGAAGGCCTACGGCGGGCACCGCAAGATCGTCTGGTTCGAGGTATTTGCCGGCGAAAAGGCCAATAACCGGTTCGGCGAGTGGCTGCCCCAGGACACGCTCGATGTCGTTCGCGACTACCGCATCGCCATCAAAGGCCCCCTGACGACCCCCGTCGGCGGCGGCATCCGGTCGCTCAACGTCGCGCTGCGCCAGAAACTCGACCTCTACGCCTGCGTCCGCCCCATCCAGTACTTCGACGGCGTCCCTTCCCCCGTCAAGGAACCGGAGAAGGTCAACATGATCATCTTCCGCGAAAACTCGGAAGACATCTACGCGGGCATCGAGTATAGCAACGGCACGCCGGAGAACGCCCGGCTCGTCAAATTCCTCCAGGAGGAACTCGGCGCGACGACCATCCGCTTCCCGGAGACCAGCGGAATCGGGATCAAGCCGGTATCGAAAGAAGGCACCAACCGCATCGTCCGCGCCGCCATCGACCATGCCATTGCCCGCCGGTCGAAGAGTGTGACGCTCGTCCACAAGGGCAACATTATGAAGTTCACCGAGGGCGCATTCCGCGACTGGGGCTACGACGTGGCCCGCGAGGTGTACGGGGCGAAAGATCTCGACGGCGGCCCCTGGCAGATCCTCACGCTCGACGACGGACACGAGATCATCATCAAGGATGTCATCGCCGATGCGTTCCTCCAGCAGATCCTCACCCGCCCCGCCGAGTACGACGTGATCGCCACGATGAACCTCAACGGCGACTACATCTCGGACGCGCTGGCGGCCCAGGTTGGCGGCATCGGCATCGCACCGGGTGCCAACATCAACTACGATAACGGCCTGGCCATCTTCGAAGCCACCCACGGCACCGCGCCCAAGTATGCCGGGCTCGACAAGGTTAACCCGAGTTCGGTCATCCTCTCCGGCGAGATGATGTTCCGGTATATGGGCTGGGAAGAAGTGGCCGACCTGATCGTGCACGCCATCGAAAAAACCATCGGTCAGAAGCGTGTCACGTATGATTTCCACCGGCTGATGGAGGGCGCGACGAAGCTGAAATGCAGCGAGTTCGGGCAGGCCCTCGTGGAAAACATGGGATAGATCCAGGGGCGTCGGGGGACGCCCCTGCCTTTTCTCTTTCCCCGAACGGTACCGTGCCCTATCTTCCGTCATCCTTGCCCTGCCCCTGAATTGACGGTTCTTACGGCATGCGTACCTACCTGTGGTTGTTGCCTCTACTCCTCCTCGTCCATTCCGCCCGCGCCCAGGACCCCGACACCCTGGAGGTGGTCTCGGTCTTCCCGGCGGCCCAATCCCTCACGGCGGCTCCCGACACCCCCGTGATCCTGACGTTCAACACCACGGTGGACCCCGCCACGGTCGATTCGGCCTCGGTGATGGTCTTCGGCCGGTGGTCCGGCGTGGCGAAGGGTACCCTGGCTTTCGAAGCCGACAACACGCAGATACGCTTCACCCCGGAGCGTGCCTTTTCAGCGGGCGAGACCGTGACGGTGGCTCTCTCGCGCCGGCTCATGTCGGCGACGGGGCACCCTATGCGATCCGGCTTCGCCGCTCAGTTCTGGACCATGCCGCGCCGCGCTTCGCTCGATCTGGTTGAAACCGACCGCCTGGCAGTGCGCCGCCCCGCCGAAGGACATGTTCAAACCTATGGAGCCTATGCCGGGGATTTTGACGGGGATGGATATACCGACTTCGCGGTGCCCAACGAGCGTGCGAACGACGTGCGCTTCTTCATGAATGACGGAGCGGGCAGCTTCGGTCCTCCCTCCATCTATCCCATTCCCGGAGGTTCCGAACCGAGCACCAATGAGGGGGCCGACTTCAACCTGGACGGGAAACTCGATTTTGCCGTCGGTAACAGAGGCGGAGATAAAGTCAGCGTGTTCATAGGCAACGGCGACGGCACGCTGAACGGACCGACCAACTACGACGCTGCCGACGAGGTACAGGGCCTCGCCGTACTCGACCTCGACGGCGACGGGTATCCCGACATCGCCACCGCCAACCGGGGCTCCAACCAGATCGCCCTCCTCCGCAACAACGGCGACGGCACCTTTACCCGGACCCAGCGAATCACCATCGAGGGCGACGGAGCCGCCGCTGCCGCCGCCGCCGATGCCAACGAAGACGGCATCATGGATCTCTTCGTCGGCACCTTCAGCAGCCGGGAGATCCTGCTTTACCTGGGCGACGGCGAGGGCGGCCTCACCTTCCATACCAAGGGCAGCATCGGCGGCCAGTCGTGGATGCTCGCCACCGGCGATGTTAACGGCGACGGCCACGTCGACGTGGTGTCGGCCAATTCCAACGACGACCACGCCGCCGTCGTCTTCAACGACGGACAGGGCACCCTGTCCTCGCCCGTCACCTACGACTCGGGGCAATTCCCCCTGGCCATCGACCTGGGCGACCTCGACGGCGACGGCGACCTCGACATGGTCACCAGCAACTTCCGGAGTGCCGATTGGACGATTTTTGAAAACGCGGGCGACGGCACGTTCGTCAACCCGAGTTCGTTGCCTGCCGGCCAGGCCGCTTCGTGCTCGGTCTTGCACGACCGCAACAACGACGGCACCCTCGACATGACCGGCATCGACGAACTCGTCGATCTGCTCTTTTTGTTTACCAACGCACCCATCGACAACACCGCCGCCGAAGCGCCGCCTCCACGGCTCCCCTTCGATCTACTACCGAACTACCCCAATCCGTTCAGCCGGGAGACCACCGTCACGTTTCGCCTGGACGCGCCGGGGCCGGTACGCCTTACGGTGTACGATGTGCTGGGCCGCGAAGTCGTCCGCCTGTTCGACGGCGTGAAAGAGCGGGGTGCCCACATGCTGACGTGGGACGGGCGTGATCGGAGGGGCGTGCTGGTTTCCAGCGGTTCGTACCTGTATCGCCTCGAAGCTGCCGGGGCCGACCGCACCCGTTCGATGCTGTTCCTCGCCCCGCCCGGTACACCCTAGCGATCTTCGAACTGTTCCGACTGGCGTGCGAGGACGCCCATGATGTCCGGCGGGGTCCAATCGGGGGGCTTCATCCACTTTCCGTCCTCGCGCATGTAGCCGCCGGGGCCGAACTTCCGCAGGTTGGCGCGGTCCACTTCTTCCAGGATGGGTTCGTCGTCGATGCCGAAGGCGATGAGCGTCCCGATGGTCACTACCGAGATGTCGGCGCACCCATCGACGACCCATTCGATGTCCGCTTCGCCGTCGATGTAGAACGCCAGGTCGCTTTCTTCAGCAGAGACGACCCCTTCCGGCCCGTGCCCTTCGGCGAGTCGCACGCCCACGCCGAGGGCACGCACTGTTTCGAGGGCTTCTTCGAGGATGAGCTTGGCGCGCAGAATCCGCGTCTCTTCATCCGGCACAGTAGGCGTCGAAGGGGTGGCCTGACCGGCTTTTCTCATGAATTCGGAGACACGGGTGTGATGGGCAGTGGGCATAGACGTACTTTTCGGTTTGGGGCAACAATGCGTGAACGCGTGTGCGTGTTGGTGGACATAAAATCTGAAATCCCGTGATCTAATGCCTGCCTTCCGCACCCGGC
>JBHHWM010000166.1:0-10903 GCA_046756545.1 Rhodothermales bacterium
CCGTTTTCGAGCGCGTGCATCGCTTCGCAGAGCGCAAACCACCACGAGGATTCCGGAGCATCGTCTGTCGGTGCAGGGGTGGTCTGGTCGAGCATGGTAGCGCCCGGCCTGCCAAGCATGTCCCGCAGCGTCTGGATGGTTGCGTCGAGGCCCTCGACCATGTTCTGGAGCTTCATGCGCTGTGCCAGGGAGAGGGCGGCTTCGGCGGCCTGTTGCTCGCAATGACGTACACGGGCCAGGCTCTGGAGGGCCACCGCGACGACCCCCTGAAACGCGACGCTGTCGACCTCGGCCCGACCGGCAAGCCCGCGCATCCGCTCGGTAATGGTCGGTGGCGATGCCGGCCTCCGTTCGTCGGGGGCAAAAGCGCCGGGTAAAAGCGCCGGCTCGCGCTCGAATAATCGTTTGTAATCCGTTCTATTTCCCCGTTTGGGTTGCCGGTACGAATCCGGCGAGGATAAAGGGGCCGTCTTGTCCATAAAGAACCATGGATGCTCCGTAGGTCGTCGTACCGCGCGCCAACAAGAAAGCGATGCGAAGGTTCCGGCCTTCAGCCTCGCCTCAGCACCCTCCATGTAAAGGATTTCCGCTATAGCGCACGAAAGGATCGGCCATCAGTAGGGGTAATCCGTGTACGGTTCCAGGGCGGTGTGCAGGGCATTGAGGATCTGCTGGGCCTCATCAGGCGCCAGCTTGCCGCCGCGGACGGCCACCCGCACGGTTTCGGCTCCGAGCGCGGCGTAGACGGGAATCAGGTGGGGGAGGTGCTCGTTCAAGGCTTCCAGGTGGCCGGCGATGGTTTGACGGTCGCCCCGGGCGATGGGGCCGGAGAGCACGTCTTCGGGCAGGTGCCGGGCCAGGTTACGCCACGTTCCTTCGACCAGGGGCCGCATCAAGGCCGCGCCTTGCTGCCGGTCGAGGTCGATACTGGAGAGCACTTCGCCCACGAGTCCCATGAGCGTCACGAGATAATTAGAGGCCATCGACGCCGCCAGGTGATACCGCACCTTGGCATAGGGCGTAAGGGTGAGGGGACGTGCTCCCAGGTCTATGGCTATGTTACTGCCGAGCGCGACGGCTGCGCTGTCTCCTTCCAGACCGATGTAGATGCCGTCGAAGGCGTCGGGCGGGCTTGCTGGCGCGAACGTTTGCAGCGGGTGAAAGCTGAGCAGGGCGGCTCCTTGCTCGCCCAGGCCGTAGAGGGCGGCCGCCGTCAACGCACCCGACGTATGGGCCACCGTACAGCCCGACCAATCCCGCCGCGTCCGCCCCAACGCCTGCGCTACGACCCCGACGGCGTCGTCCGGGACGCAGCAGAAGACGAGGCGTACATCGCCGGGTACATCATGGAGTGAATCAGAGGCGACGGATGCTTCTACGTTGTCAGCCAGTGCGCGTGCGCGGGAAACGGTACGACTGAGAACGGCCTCGACGGGATAGCCGCATTCGGCCAGGCGTCGGGCCAGCGCGGTGCCTAACGCGCCGGTTCCAATGATGGCTGTCGCAGGCTTGGAGTCGTCCATGACCACCTCTGAAAGATTTTGGATTTCAGATTACGGATTTTGGAGGGGCACAAAAATCAGGCACCATCCAAAGTCCAAAATCCAAAATAGAGAGCTACTCTCGCCAGAGCGCGGCTCCGACATAGCCGGGTTGATCGTCGCCGGCGGGTTCCAGGCACAACACCCGTGCCCTGTCGGCTCGTCCGTGCAGGGCTGCGATCACGGCCACCAGCAGCGGGCCTTTGCCGCGCATGCGCACGCGTTCGCTGTTCAACAGCGTCATCAGCCGTGAAACGTCGAGCGCCTCGAAGGCCTGCTTGAACGCCGTTAGGGCATCTTCCGAGGCGTCCAGGATATCGGCGGAGGCCACGACCAGGACCTTCCGGTTATAGGTAATTTCGCCGATGGCGTGTCCTAGCTCCCGGCAAAATTCCGGTGATTCTTCGCCCATGACGACCGGCACGATGTCGAACCCGTCGAGGAGGGTCAGCAAATAGGGCAGTTGAACGTCGATGCCTTCGGTATGGAAGTGCCCGCTGTCATCGAGGAAGATGTCGTCGTCTTCGTCGCAGAGTTCGTGCCGCATGCGATCGTTGACGGCGAGCGTGCCGAGCGGCGTGTGATACGCATCGACGCTGCAAATATTCATGCGTTGAAACGGCCCGGTATGGCTGGGCGCAATCAGCAACACCGTGTCGTAGCGCCGTTCCTTGAGCAGCTTGTAGACCTCCGCCGCGACGCGACCGCCGCTGAGCAGGTTGGTGTCGGGCACGATGAGGGCATAGAGATCTCCTTCGACAGGAGCCGGATTCGCCGTTTTCAGATGATCCGAGATCTGATGCTCAAGGGGGCGTGGTTGCGTCGCGTAGACGGCGCGGTCGAGACTAGCCATGTGTCGCACTAATCGAGGCTGCACGGGTGTATGAACCAAGACCGGGAAGAGGTCCTCGCTACGTCTGAGGTGTGGAGTCAACATCGATGTTCCACGCCGAAGGTAGGAGGTTCTGTATAAACCCACAAACGAAAAACGCACATAGACGATCCCGACGGTAGGACAAAGTCCCGCGTGTCAGTTAATCGAGAACCGGGCGCGGTAGAGGCCGAATTGCTTAATGGTAGGATTGGTCCGTGCCTGCTCTATGACCAGACGCACTTTGCGCGCCGTAACGGGCCGAAAGCGATGCAGCTTCTTGTGTCCATGGTGGTGCCGCGCACCACCGTTTTCCACCCGTCTGCACGGCCAGGCCATTCCTGCCCGGAACATCTTCTGAAATAGGGTAATTGATTTGTAAATAGGGTAAGACGTATAATATTATTACCCCATTAAACTATCTCGATATTCATACCACTGGATGAAGTCGCTACACGCTCGCTATCTCGCTCAACTCTCCTTTCAACCCGAGGACCTCTCCACGCTTGCTCAGATCGGGGCCTTTATGGGTAAGCAGGAACTCTACGCCCAACAGGCTCCAGAAATGCTTGAAGCTCTGCGCCAGAATGCCATCATTGAGTCCAACGAATCCTCCAACCGCATTGAGCAAATCAAAGCCCCTCGCAAACGCATCAAGGACCTCGTCGAACATCACATTCAGCCCAAGACACGCTCTGAACAGGAAATCGCAGGCTACCGAGACGCTCTGGAGTTGGTCCATGAATCCGCAGAGCACATGTCATTCTCCCAGGGCGTGATCCTCCAGTTGCACCGCCTAGTGTACCGCTACCATCCCGGCGAGGGCGGCCAGTGGAAAACCACCGACAACAACATCGTCGAGCGCAATCCCGATGGTACGATCCATCGCATCCGGTTTCAAACCGTACGTATGATAGAGACCCCTCAGGCCATGGAGAACCTTGTGACGGCCTATCAACGTGCGGCCTATCAAGAAGCGCTCGAACCCCTGGTTGCTGTCCCCCTGGCCATCCTGGACTTTCTCTGTATCCATCCTTTTCGCGACGGCAACGGCCGTGTAGGACGTCTGCTAACGCTTCTCTTGCTCTATCATTTCGATTATTGGGTGGGGCGCTACATCAGCCTGGAACGCGTCATCGAGGAATCCAAAGAGACATACTATGAAACACTGGAAGCCAGTTCTCAGGGTTGGCATCAAGGGACGCACGATGTCCATCCCTGGCTTCGTTATTTTTGGGGTATGCTCCTGAGAGCCTATCGCGAGTTTGAGGAGCGTGCGGGGCAGTTGGAGAGGGGCACGAAGACCGAAATGATACGAAAGGCAGTCGATCGGCGGCTAGTCCCCTTTGCCATTTCAGACATCACCGCCGAACTCCCTACCGTCAGCCGCGACATGATCCGCTTCGTCCTACGTAAACTCCGAAACGAAGGGATCATCGAATCCACCGGAAAAGGACGTGCCGCCAAGTGGCGCAAGCTTCACTAACCTACCTGGTTGCATTCGGCGTTTCGCAAAATACGAGTCGCACGTTGTGAAGTGAAGGTGCACCTTTCTTGCTTTGCGTCCTGCCCGAACGCCGTCAGCGCCTCCCGCAACCCACCCAGGCTCGCGCCGCCAGGGTACCTCACCTCCTCCGACACCTTCCAGCGGCTCGGCCGACACCCGGCCGGAGATCCCCCGCTTCTTGTCTCCTCGGACTTTTCTTCATGGTCATTTTACTGTTGCTTTTGTGTAGCGAAACAGCCCAAAACGCTCATGATCAAGCATTCTGGGCCGTTTCTGGGGGTACCCGGGGTGGGACTCGAACCCACACTCCTTTAAGGGGAACCGGATTTTGAGTCCGGCGCGTCTACCAATTCCGCCACCCGGGCAGGATGATTTCGGATGTTAGAGGGTGGAAAGCAGATTGTCAAGACACAGGCTGCCTCTTAATCCGTGATCCAAAAACATCCCCTCCTACGTTTAGAAACAGGCCAGGATCCAAACCGGATCATCCAGGCGTCAGGTAGCGAGGGTAGGCGTCCAGGAAATAAATGATGGACTGGATGCCTTCCTGAAACCGATCCAGGCCGAAGTGCTCGTTGGGAGAGTGAATGGCGTCGGAGTCGAGGCCGAAGCCCATAAGCACGCTGTCGAGGCCCAGGATCTCCTTGAAGTCGGCGACGATGGGAATAGAACCGCCGTCGCGGGTGAAGAACGGCGTCTTCCCGTAGACCCGCTCCATCGCTTCGGCGGCGGCTTGCATGGCCGGACTGTCGGTGTTCACGATCACCGGCTTGCCCCCGTGGAGGTCCTCGAAGGTAAGCTGCATCGTGGGGGGTGTATGGGCTTCGAAATACCGTTTGATCTTCTCGGTAATGTCTTCGGACCGCTGATTCGGTACCAGACGCATAGAAATCTTGGCGCTGGCCTGCGAGGGGAGCACGGTTTTGGCTCCCTGGCCCTGATATCCTCCCCAGATGCCGTTCACGTCGAGCGTGGGGCGTGCCGAGATGGCTTCGAGCGCCGAGTAGCCTTTCTCGGCATAGGCGGCCCTCACCCCAACCGATTGGATCCATTCTTCCTTGTCGAAGGGGAGTTGGCGGTAGGTCGCGCGTTCGTCCTCGGTCAGGTCGCGTACGTCGTCGTAGAAGCCGGAGATCGTGATGCGGTAATCCTCGTCGTGCAACCCGGCGATGAGGCGCGACAATACGTTGATGGGGTTTTCGATAGCACCGCCGTAGATGCCGGAGTGCAGGTCGCGGTTGGGACCGGTGAGGGTGACTTCTACGTAGGCCAGCCCCCGCAGGCCGTAGGTGATCGAGGGCACGCCCGATGCAAAGATCGTGGTATCGGAGATGAGCACGACGTTCGCAGCGAGCCGGTCCTTGTAGTCGGCAATGAACGGCGGTAAGTGCTTGGAGCCGCTTTCTTCCTCCCCTTCAAAGAGGAACTTCAAATTGACGGGAGGCTGTCCTTCCGTCTTGAGATACGATTCTAAGGCTTTCAGGTGCATGAACAACTGCCCCTTATCGTCGCAGGTGCCCCGTCCATAGAGGATGCCTTCCTTGCGTACCGGCTCGAACGGCGGCGAATTCCACAACTCCAGTGGATCGGGCGGTTGGACATCGTAATGGCCGTAGACGAGCACCGTCGGAAGGGCGTCGTCTACGTGGTGCTCGGCGAAAACAATAGGATGCCCGCCCGTCTCTACGATTTCTACGTGCCCCGTACCAAGCTCTTGAAAGTGATCGGCCAGCCACCGGGCTGCGCGTTGCACATCGTCCTGGTAGGTTGGATCGGTGCTGATGGACGGAATACGAAGCAGGTCCTCCAACTCGTTTACAAAGTCGTCGAAATGAGTCTGGGCATATGCGAGGGCGTTATCCATGGTTCATTCTATGAAAGGTGGTTATCAGTGCTGGCTGGAAGAAGGAGTAAGGATAGTACGGTGCGGGGCGGGTTTCTACAACCAGGTACCCATGACAGACGAAGAACAAATCGTCAAAATTCACTCTCGTCACGCCAGCGGCGCAGTTTCCACACGCTGGCGGTGTCGGGGCGGACAAGGAGGAAGTTGACGTTGCCGTCGCCCCGGAAGACCTCGCCGCCTTCGAGCGAGATGGTCAGGTTGAATGAGCGCACCACGCGGGCCTGACGATTGGCATCAAGCACATCACGCGAGATGATCTGGTTCCACTGTAGCTGGATCAGGCCCGCGTTTTGAAAGAGCCGCCGCGTCGATTCCAACTCGATGGCAAAGTTCCACTCCCGCTCGATCCCAGCCTCGAAATCCACATACTGAAAGACGAAGGCCGAGTCGATGAGGGGTTCGTAGAGGGACAGGTCGCGCAGTTCGTAGGCGTTTCGGAAGTTGGTGAAGAATCCTTCCACGGTGGTCTGATCGCCGAGCAGGTCGCCGAACGGGTCGCCTTCGCCCAGCGACGGTGCAAACGGGTTGCACGCCGGCAGGACCATGCAGAGCGTGCATAAAAAGAAGAGGATCGAAGCGGGAAGCGGCTTTGGCATACGCAGGCGGGATAAGCGTGCTTTCGATCCTCGGTGCTCCATCGTCGAAGGTCGTGTTACGCAGGGCGGCATGGGTCCGGTCGGCATCAATCTACGAAAAAGCGCTACTTCCCGAACTCGGCCTTGAGGTCGCTCCAGGAGGGACTGCTGCCCAGTTCCTGGTCGGTCCATCGCTGGAGGCGCCAGAGGCCGTCGAGCCCCTGCTCGATGTCCCATACGAGGCGTCCCTGGACGGTGTCCGGCACGCCGGGGCGGCGATGGTGCACGACGAGGAGGTAGGTGGCATCGAGCGTGTACCGGGTGTCGCTGACTTCGGTGGCCCGGTCTTCGAGGCGCAGGGCATGGCCGGAACCCTGCCGGGCGGCTTCGGCCAGCGTCGAGAAGTAGCTGATTTCTTCGGTGCGGCTCCAACTCGACCAGAGCGTAGGGGCACGCGCCTGCGCCACCGCCGTGGGTTCGAACGTCAGATCTTCGGCCAGCGAGCGGCGGTAGTTGGCCGTATTCAGTTCAGCGATGGCGGCCTGCAAGTTTTCGACGACTAGGTCGGGTGCATCCGGCTGGGTGAAGGTGCCGGCCTCGCTGATAGGAGCCTCCGGCGTGCGGGGGGCAAAGACATCGCACGCGGCCAGGATGACGGCGAGCAGACCGCAGCACAGGAGGGCAAGCAGTGAACGACGGTTCGCAGTCCCCATCGAAACGCGGTCGCCGGGTGGCGCTCCGGCTCCCTTCGGTATGGATCTGGGCTCTTTCATGCTCCGTCGTCGCTCATCACTGCTTGCAGGCGTACATGATCAGGCGGGGCGAGGAGGGGGTGTAGGGGCGGCCCTGGTAGTCGCCGAACGTGTCGATCAAGGTAAGACCAGCGTCGTCGTACAAGGTTCGAAAATCCTCCAGGGTAAGCAGGCGGACCGATTCGCAAAACGGGCCGGGGGTGCCGTTAGCGTCGTTCAGGGGGTGGAGGGTAATCTCTTTGTTGATGCGTCCGTTTCTGATCCAACGTCGTTGCCTGATCTGATGATCATCTTTGATGCGGATGTCTTCGGGCACGAGCGTGTTTTGAACGTACGGCGCATTCAAGAAATCCTGAAAGAACCATCCTCCGGGCTGAAGGGCCGTTGCCATGGCCTCAATGGCGTGCCGGTGATCGATTTCCTCGTCGAAGTAGCCGAACGCAGTGAACAGGTTGACCACGCCGTCGAAGCACGCGGTGCCCACCGGCTCGCGCATATCGCCCCGAAGGAAGCGGATAGCAAGGCCTTCCTGGGCCGCCAGGTGCCGGGCCTGAGCCAGGGCTTGCTCCGAGAGATCGATACCGGTGATCCGGTATCCGCGTCGGGCCAGGATGCGCGCGTGCCGGCCCCGTCCGCAGCCTACGTCGAGCACCGTGTCACCGGGCGACGGGTGGACTATGCGTTCCAACAGATCGATGATCTGCTCGGCTTCTTGCTCATCGCGTTCGTGGTAGACCAGTTCGTATTCATCGCGGTCAAACCAGTCTTTGTACCAGGCCATGATGATGGATCAAGGGTGAACGATAAAAATGATTATTCAACGGCGAGTGTCTCAAACGGAGCCAATACCTCCTCCACCGGGCGTGCCTCCGGGAACCAGGTCGTTATTATGTGGACGACCTGGTCGAGTAGGGCGTCCGGGCAGGAGGCCCCGGCAGTGAGGACGATGTCGGCGGGCTGCTGTTCGGGGAACCAGTCATTCGATTCTAGCACGGTTGCCGTAAGGTAGTCAAAATGGCGAATGCGGCGGAGCGAGAGGATCTCCCCGGCATCCTTGATAAAATAAGAAGGCATCCGCTCCCGGCACAGTTCGACGAGGTGGCTCGTGTTCGACGAGTTGTAGCCGCCTACGATCAGGGCGAGGTTCGCCGACGCCTCGATGAGGGCGCGGGTGGCTTCCTGGTTTTCGTGGGTGGCGTAGCAGAGCGTATCGCTCGTGTCGGCGAAGTGGTCGGAGACGTGGGCCTCGCCGTAGCGCTTGCTGACGGCGCGTCGCAGCAACTCGGCGATGGCTTGCGTCTCGGAGGCGAGCATCGTCGTCTGGTTGACCACGCCGATGTGCCGCAGGTCGCGTTCCGGGTCGAAGCCGTCGGAGTAGCGGTCCTGGAATCGTTCGAAGAAATAGGCCACCGATACCTCGCCGCCGATGACGCGGGCCAGGTCGCGTGCTTCGTCCAGGTCGCGCACCACGACGACGGGGGCGGCTTCCTTGGCATGCGAGAACGTGGCGCGGGTTTCTTCGTGATACCGCTTGCCGTGCACGACGATGGTGTAGTGCTTCGTCCCGATCTGATGGCTCCGCCGCCACACCTTCTCTACGAAAGGGCACGTGGTGTTGTAGGTGCGCGTATCGATGCCGCGCCGTTCGAGGTCGGCCTGGATTTCCAGCGTGGTGCCGAAGGCCGGAATAAGGACGATATCGTCGGGGGTCAGCGCGTCGAACGAGATCAGTTGCTCGCCCGAGGTCGTGCGCAGGAAGCGCATCCCGCGTCGTTTCAAGTCCTCATTTACATGGGGGTTGTGAATCATTTCGGACAGCAGAAACAGCCGCCGGTCGGGGTTCTCTTCGATGGCGCGATAGGCGATTTCGATGGCGTTCTCGACGCCGTAACAAAATCCGAAATGCCGTGCAATCTTGAACCGGATCGGGCCGAAGTCGAGGACGGAAGGCGAGAGGTCGCGTTTGAGAGGATCTTGGATCCGGCGCGCCTCTTTTACCTTCGAAATAATCGGACTTCGATAAAAAACAGGGACGTTGAACTGCCGAGCCATGCCGGGTGCCTGTGACGTTCAGCGGGTGTTTCGATGCGTTCTCTTCAACGCCCGTGGTCGATGGGGGTTCGTGCCGTCACAGCCGCCGGCTGATGCGAGGCAGGATGCCGTTCTTCCACGCGAGGAAGCGGTTCTCGGTAATCGCGCTTCGGGCCTGCCGCATCAGCCACAGGTAGAACGTCAGGTTCTGCAGCGAGGCGATTTGCAGGCCCAGGATCTCGTTGGCTTTGAACAGATGCCGCACGTAGGCCTTCGAGAAGGTCTGCGAGACGTAGCTCTCGAGGCCGGGATCGATGGGCGAGAAGTCGTGCTGCCACTTCAGGTTTTTGATGTTGAGGATGCCTTCGGTGGTGAAGAGCATGCCGTTGCGCCCGTTGCGGGTGGGCATCACGCAGTCGAACATGTCGATGCCGCGCGCAATGTTTTCGAGCAGGTTTTCCGGCGTACCGACGCCCATCAGGTAGCGCGGCTTGTCGGTGGGCAGCACCTCGTTGACGACCTCTACCATGGCGTACATCTCCGGGTGCGGCTCGCCCACCGACAGCCCGCCGATGGCGTAGCCGGGGAAGTCCATCGCCACCAGGCGCTCGGCGGATTCACGCCGGACGTCGGGATAGACGACGCCCTGCACGATGGGGAAAAGCACCTGTTCATAGCCGTAGCGTGCCGTCGTCTCGTCGAAGCGTTGCTTACACCGGGCCGCCCAGCGCATCGTCATGTCGTTCGACGTGCGCGCATAGTCCTCCGAGACATCGCCGGGCGGGCATTCGTCGAGCACCATCATGATGTCGGAGCCGATAGCGCGCTGGATATCGACGACGGACTCGGGGGTGAAAAAGTGATAGGATCCATCGATGTGGCTCTGAAACTCGACCCCTTCTTCCCGGATTTTGCGCCGCTCGGCCAGCGAAAAGACCTGATAGCCGCCCGAATCGGTGAGGATGGGGCCGTCCCACTGCATGAACGGGTGCAGCCCGCCGGCCTGCTCCAGCAGGTCCATGCCGGGGCGCAGGTAGAGGTGGTACGTATTCCCCAGGATGATGTGCGCTTTGACGTCGGCGAGCAATTCGCGGGGTTGCACCGCCTTCACGCTGCCCACGGTGCCGACGGGCATGAAGATCGGTGTTTCTATCGGGCCATGGGCAGTTTCCAGGCGTCCGGCGCGCGCGTTCGTCTCCGTGTCACAACGGTCGAGGGTAAAACGCATGGTGAGGCAAGAGCGAATGGAGAAACGAAAAGGAGGACTAACGTGAAAAGCAGGGAAAGGGTTCGCGCGCGTCCTTTCCTCTCGTCCTCAACGTTATGCTATGCGGGCAAGCTATTCTACCTGAATCGACTGTAGAAAGACTACCAGTTCTTCAATCTTCTGATCTGCTTCCATACTTCCAATAGAGTCGGGGCTCGCGCCACGCCATATTTCTCCCCAGTGCGGCATCTTTGGATCTGCTCCCTCATCGGAGCCTTCAATTCGGCGGTATACCATGGCCGTAGGAAACGTCCCTCCGTTCCGAGCGCTAATTTGGGTGAGGTCAGCGGGCTGGATCGTCATATACTCGGCGGCGGGTCCGTCCCCCTTGGCCGTCCGACCGTGGCACCCCGCACAATAGGCCCTGAAAGAAGATTTTCCCGCAGCAACCAATTCTCTTTGGTGAACGTCTCGCTCCGAAATCTGTCCACAACCGGGGAGTATCAAGGAGAT
>JBHHWM010000167.1:0-10727 GCA_046756545.1 Rhodothermales bacterium
CGACCCGGCGGTTCACGACGTCAAGGTGGAGGAGCAGGCGGGCTACGGGGAACTGATGCGGGGCAACGTGGATTTCCGGCGGCTCTGGATGGGCAACGTCATCTCGCTGCTGGGCGACTGGTTCAACACCATCGCCCTCTACACGATGGTGTCGCGGCTGACCGGCTCGCCGTTCGCGCTCGGGGCGGTGTTCATCTTCAAGATGCTGCCGTGGGCGCTCGCCTCGCCCATCGCGGGCATCATCGTGGACCGGTTCAACCGCCGCCGCCTGATGATCGGTTCGGACCTGGTACGGGCCGTAGTGGTGCTGGGCTTCTTACTGATCGACGAGGCGAGCGAGGTGTATCTGCTCTATGTGCTCATCGCGTTGCAAGTGATCGTCGGGGCGGTGTTCATCCCGGCCAAGAGCGCCTCGATCCCGAACATCACCTCGCCGCGCGAACTGCTGACGGCCAACGCGTTGATGTCGGCCTCGTGGTCGGTGATGCTGGCCGTGGGGGCGGCGCTGGGCGGCTTCGCCACCGAATGGCTGGGCGAACAGGCCGTCTTCTTGATCGACAGCGCCACGTATCTCGTCTCGGCCGTCTTCATCTTCCGCACCACGATCCCGCAACGCACCGACGCCCCAACCGGCCCCATCGTGCAAACAGCGGTACACGAAATCCTGGACGGATGGCGTCACCTCCGCGCCGCGCCGCGCATCGGGCGTATCGCGCTGTCCAAGGCAACCTGGGCCGTTGCCGGTGGGGCGCTCGTCTACTTGCTTACGTTGCTGGGCGAGCAAGTAGCGCCTCAGGCACTGGCCGCCGGCATCGGCATCCTGTTTGCCGCGCGTGGGCTCGGCACCGGCATCGGCCCCATCATTGCTCGTTCCGTCTTCAAAAACCAGGACCGGTGGCCGCTGGTCATGGGAGCCTGTATTGCATTCAGCGGCGTGTGCTATACGGTCGTCGGCCTCGTGCCGTGGGGCCTCTACGTAGTGATCGGGCTCGTCATCCTGGCGCATACGTCGAGCGGAGCCAACTGGGTGCTGACCACGGTGCTGTTGCAGAAACGCACCCAGGACCGCTACCGGGGACGGGTCTTTGCCACCGAATGGCTGCTCGTCATGCTGGCCGATACGGTTTCCATCCTGGTTGCCAGTCTCCTTCTCGAATACGACATCTTCGATCTCCGCTTAAGCTTCCTGGTGTTTGCGCTGATACAAATCCTCTGTGGACTGCTATGGATTATCCTGGTAGTGCCCAAAGAAAGGGCGGCAGAAATGCGCCTGTAGCAAGCAGGCACCGGGGGCAAGATGCGGGTGTGCAGGTTTGAAAAGAGCACGCGAGGCGGACCGTTCAGTCCTCTATTCCGTCGCCTCAAAAGTAGATTGGCGTTGTATTTGAGGTGTTCCACATAATCCGGCCCACCTCTCACCAGCGCTCCAGCCCCGATGACACAACCTGTTGGGACGATCATGACACCCTATGGTCTGCCAACGCCTCTTCATCCTCCAGAAGACCTCGATCTGGCCTTTGCTGAAGTAGATCCGTCAGGAAGCATTCTTAGTATTAGTTTGCTGGGAACGCAGTACTGGGGGTGGCAAACAGGCAATCAAGTGCCCAAAGACGTGCTTGAGGCCCTGGGAACGGTCTCCGACAGCACCACGCGGGCACTCCTCCGCGTACAGCAGGACGACCTGTCGCTCCTCGGCCTCGCGCTGGAGCCGGGGGAGGGATGGCTGCTTATCGGGGTTGCCTCGGAAAAGCCACCATCCGACCGGACGTCTATTTTTAAGTCTCTGATCGAGAAGGCTCCCACGCTCGTCCTGCGCATGCGAGCCGACGGCACCGTCCTCTACGCCGATACCGAAGCCTGGTCCGCCACCGGGTATGCGAGCGACGAAATCATCGATAGACCGTTCTTGCTGGAGGTGATTCATCCGGAAGATCGGTGGCGGCTCACCGAGAGCCTGCGGCGTGCCGTAGAAGAACAGCGCATTACCACAGCGACGGTGCGGTTCCTGGCACCGCGCCAGGACCTACGCCTGGCCAAGATCTACCTGCTGCCTGCCGCCCCGCAGGCGATAGCGGCGGCCGAAGCGCTCGTCTTCGATGTCACAGAGCAGACCCGGAGCGAGGCTTTTTTACTGCAAAGCGAGGCGTTCTACCGCACCTTCCTGGAGCAAAGCCCGATGGGCATCCTCCACCTCGACGCCCGGGGCACCGTCACATTCGAGAATCATGCCTTCCGCCAGATCGTCGGGGAAGCCGTCGACGAAGTCTGGATCGGGCGCAGCATCGATGACATCCCGGGGCTGGAAGAGCGTCTGAAACCGTTGATCTCAGCCATGTTGACGAATGGGACCGCACTGCAAGGGGAGGTCACTACGTATCGGCGCGCAGGAAGTCATCTTCCGGCGCATCTGGTGATGCACGGCTCACCGATTCGTCAACCGAGCGGCGAGATCGTCGGCGGGGTGATGATGGTCGAGGACGTGACGGAGCAACGCCAGCGCGAGGAAGAGTTGCTACTCCGCGACCGCTACGAGAAGGCTGAAATAGCCCTCCGGGAAGCCGTGCTGGCCGACCTCAACGAAACCGTCTTTTTGCACGAAGCCGCCGAGATCCTGGGCAAGACCGTGCGGGCCGACCGCATCCACCTGTTGACGCATGTGGGCGACGACGGCAACTGTGTCACGCGGGCCGTCTGGGTCCGCCGCGAGGAGGACGAACCCTTCTCGCTCTTCGTCCGATCCGGCGATTACCCGGCCTTGCGCTCGGCGGTCGTCAACGGCCATAGCCTCTATCTGCGCGCCGGCGGTGTTTCGGAAAACGCCAAAGGCCTCCTCGAACTGACCGAGGCCGAAGAGGTCATCTGGGTGCCGTTCTACGACACCGGACGCCTCGGCGGCTTCGTCCTCTTCGAGCGGATGACCCTGCTGACCGACGCCTCGGTCGGGTTCTGGCAACACACCGAACAACGATTGATGGAGCGGCTCGTGCGCCTCTTCGAGACGCTCTGGTCCTGGATCCAGGTCGGGCAACGCTACCGCCTCACGGTGGCCACCATCGACGACTGCCTGTTTACCTTTTCCTTCGCGCGGAGCGACCTGCGGCGCTACCTCTTCATCACACCGCAGATCCAGAAACTAACCGGCTTCGGAGCGGACGAAGTGCTGGCCCGAGGCGAGTCGATGTGGTCCTGGGTCGATACGCTCGTGCATCCGGATGATCGGGCGCAAGTGCGAAAGCACGACCAGGCACTCCGCAACGGGCGCGAGAGCCGTCTCACGTACCGGGTATTGCACCGCAACGGGTCGATGCGATGGTTGTGCGAGGATGCCACGCCGCACCGTGACACTTCGGGACGGGTCACGGTCAGCGGGATTCTCATGGATGTTACCGAGCAAAAGGACGTCGAGGACATCCTGTTGAGCGCCCGCGAACAGGTCAAATCGGCCAGCCGGCTCAAGAGCACGTTCGTGACCACCATGAGCCACGAGCTACGTACGCCGCTGGGATCGGTCAACGGCTTTGTCGAACTACTGGCCCTCGAACTGGCGGAATGGGAAGAACGCACGAGCCACACGCTGCCGTCCCAGGTGCACGAATTCGTCGAGGCGGTGCGCCAGAACGCCAAACGGCTCCTCGGGCTTACCGACAACCTGTTCGTGCTGTCGAACATGGAAATCGGAGCCCTTCGGCTCGAACGGGCCACCGTCCCTCTTCATCCCATGATCCAGAGCGCCACACGCAAGGTGGCCGTGCAACTGGCCGAGAAGGGGATCACGTTGCACGTCGAGGTGGCTCCCGACGATATCACCGTGCTGGGCGATGCGCAGCGCATCGAGCAAATATTGGACAACCTGCTCTCGAACGCCGTCAAGTTCACGGACAAGGGCTGCGTTGCCGTCCGCACCAGGCAGGTACAGGACGAGGCCCAGATCGAGGTGGTCGATACCGGCATCGGGATCGACCGCGACTACATGGACAGCATCTTCTCGCCGTTCGTGCAAGAAGACAACCGGCTCAATCGCCGCTACGAAGGGACGGGCCTGGGCCTGACGCTCGTCAAACGCCTGCTGGACCTGATGGGCGGACGCATCGAAGCGGAGAGCGAAAAGGGGAAAGGATCGACGTTTCGTGTCTTTCTGCCTCTCGCGGAATAGGCCCACATCGAGGCTCGCCTATCGTTCCGCCCGGTCAGCGTTTTTTCCTCCGGCGTTCCGCAGCGCGATACGCACATTGCGCAAAAACCCTTCGAACCGGGCACGTTTCACCGAACTTTTTCGGAACCGCCGTCGGAAGGCCTCCAGGTCCAGTTCCACCCACTCGCTCAGTTCTGTATCCGTGATCCCGGGCCGGGGCATGAAGCGAGGTTCCTCGGTGGCAAACTTGAACTTGTTCCACGGGCAGACGTCCTGGCAGATATCGCAGCCGAAGATCCAGTTTTTCATGCCGGGGTGGAGGTCCGGGGGAATGTCGTCGCCGCGATGCTCGATGGTGAGGTACGAGATGCAACGCCGGGCATCGACGGCATAGGGCTGGTAGATGGCATCGGTGGGGCAGGCGTCGATGCAGCGCGTGCAGGTGCCGCAGTAATCGGGAAGTGAACCGTCGGGCGGCAGGGGCACATCGACGATAAGTTCGCCGATGAAGAAAAACGAGCCCATCCTGCGATGGATGAGGTTGGTGTGCTTGCCGATCCAGCCGAGCCCGCTGCGCTGTGCCCACACCTTGTCGAGCACCGGGGCCGAGTCTACGAAAGCACGGCCCGCGATACCGCCTGCTCGTTCGTCCAGCCAGTGATAGAGGGCATAGAGCTTTTCCTTGAGCACGTCATGGTAATCCACGCCCCAGGCATACCGACTGATTTTGCCGACGGTGTCGCCCTCCGTATGCGCCACCGGCTGATAGTAGTTGTGGAGCACCGATATCACCGACCGGGCTCCTTCGACGAGCTGCGTCGGATCGACGCGTTTGTCGAAGTTGCGCTCCATCCAGGCCATCGAAGCGTGGCGTCCTTCGCGTAGCCATTGGTCGAGGCGGCGGGCTTCGTCGTCGAGCCGTTCGGCCTTCGAGATACCGCACGCGTCGAAGCCCAGGCGCGCGGCTTCCGCCTTGAGGTTGCGAGCCAGGTGCTCTTGCGCGTGCTGATCGAAGCCGGGCATCGGAAGCGGGATTGTTCTGCCGGTCGCCTTGCGGCTCGCGGGAGGATTACGGATTCCTTCGACGGACACACAATCCAACATCTACGCCGAAAATCCAAACCAAAAAGGGTGGACCTCCCCGAAGGAAGACCCACCCTTTCTAAGAAGGATTGGTTGGTTATTGCACAGGGATGGTATCGACGCGGCGGAACTGGCTGGCTCCACCCTTCTTCGTCGTCTGGCCCTGAGCCCCCAACCCTGTCGAGGTGAGGCGGCTGGCCGCGATGCCGTTATCGATGTAGAACTGCTCGACGGCGCGGGCGCGGTCTTCGGAGAGCCGCTGTGTGTTGCGCTCGTCGCGCGAGGCATAGCCTTCGATGCGGGCATTGATGTTCGGGCAGTTGCGCAGAATTTCGAGGTTTTCCTCCAGGAGCTGCCGCGCCTCCGGCGTCAGGACACTCGAGTTGCGGTCGAAGAAGACCGAGTTCATCTGCGTGATATTGCAATCGAAGCAGCCCTCGTCCGTCACCTGAATGGTCATCGTGCGGGTGTCCGATCCGGCGCTGTTCGAGAGGTTCAGCGTCACGGTGTAGGTGCCGGGCGTGGAGTAGGCATGCGACGGCGTGGCCCCCGTGCCGGTGGATCCGTCCCCGAAGTCCCAGTTGTAGGTCAACGGCGCATCGCCCCGGACGTTGGCGCTGAAGTTGACCGTGTTGTCCGCATCGCAGATGCTCACGGTCGTCTTGTCCGCCGTAACGGTCACAATCTCGGCCGGGGTCAGGACGCGCACGGTGCAGGTGCCGGAGTCGGTGCTGCCGCTGTTGGTGACCGTAAACGTGACGGTGTAGGTACCGCCCTGAGCGTAGCTATGCGAGGCCCCCATGCCGGTCGCCGTGTTGCCGTCGCCGAAGTCCCAGCGATACTCGATTGGTTGCGAGGCGACGTCGTTGTTCACCGACGCCGTGAACGCGCCCGATTCGCCCACGATCAACTGGCTCGGGCACTCAACCGAGAACACCTCGACGGGCGTGAACGCGCGCTTGAAGTTGATCTTCAGGCCCAGCCCGAGGCCGGTCAGGATATCGGTGCCGCCGAAACCGTTCTCGTCGTTGCCGTCCAGTTCGGCATCGCCGAAGTGGAGGGTCGAGACCGATTCGATGAAGAACGACGTGCGGTCGTTGAGGGTGAAATCGAGGCCGACGCCGCCGAGCACGCCGAAGGCACTGCCGCTTTCTTCCGCCGCACGGCCCAGTTGCGAGACGTCGCCGAAGGAGAAGCCCAGGCCGAAGTCCACGTAGGGCGCTACGCGTGTTTGGGCGTTGGCGAACGTGTACCTGCCGAACAGTTGCAGCGTGTGCCGGATGGTGGGGTCGTCGTCGATACCCTGTTCAGCGCCTTCTTCTTCGCCAAATTGCGTGATAATCGGGTAGTTGCCCAGTTGATAGGCAATGCTCATGCTGAAGGGGACGGAATACTGATAGCCCAGTTCAATAGCGACGTTATAGGGCAGCTTTCCATCAATACTGTACATGTCGAAGTTCAAGTTCGTAGGCGACTTTTCATTGTCACCCAGGTAACTCGATATACCAACACGCGGCTTGATAAAGAAGGTGTCTTCAGGTCGCACGTCCTGGGCGGTCGCGTTGCCGACCGTCATGATAAACGCGGCGCAGAATAGCGAACATATCAGTAGCAATCTCTTGCTCATAGGTGTGTCCTCCGTGCTGAAAGGCTTAATGAGGTTGGTTCATATTTGGGGGCAACGCGCCGTACCTCTTGCATGAAGAGCGTACCGTCGGCCTACCACCACATGTCAGGATAACGCGTTTTGCTCAGGTGAGGGAAAAACGTGCCAAAACAGCCTGCCGGTCTAAGTAAACAATCAAGACCTGTGAAGCACAAAAATGGTTTTCCCAAATATGGTCAAGAATTCGTTGTTCTTGGGGCAGACCTTTTACGCAAATCGCAAAATAGCAATCCTGATCGTCATTACAAAGCGAGGAGCAATCAAAGCACGGAAATAAGTCCCCGAAAAGACGTTTTGTTGAAACGGCACGGTGTAGGACAAAAATGTCACATTATGGTACAGCGGATCTGTGTCGTTTCTGCATCCTCGATGGGCCACATGCTCCTCCCTACTCGCCCTCTCCTTCAACAGGGGGCTCGCTACCGCCGGGCACCCCCGTTTCGACCTTGCTTCGTAGAACAACGTAGCGGATCCACCACGATGGGCAGACCCGCTACGTTACAGCCACGATGTAGCAAGTCGACTAGTTTTGTTCGCGCTCTTGTTGTCGTTGCTGCAGGAAGCGCGCCCGTTCATCATCGTCGCAGGGCAAGGGAATCGTCAACGTGCAGACCGGGCCGGATTTGCTGGCCTGTTCTTGCACGATGCCCTCAATCGTGATGCGGGCAGGATCGATGCCGCCGCTGACGTAGAAGTCTCTGACGGCGCGGGCGCGGTCGTCGGCCAGGGCTTGCGCATTGCGCTCGTTCGGCGAGGCATAGCCTTCGATGAGGATCAGGATGCTCGGGTTGTTGAGCAAGATCTCCAGGTTATCCCGCAAGTTCTGCAACGACTGTCCGGGAGGCAACACGCTCGCGTTTCTCTCGAAGCACGCCTGCCCCAGTTCGGCAAGGTCCACGCACGGGCACGGCGCAATGGCCACATCGACCGACGCCGTTGCCGACCCGGCGACGTTCGAGACGCGCAAGGTGGCGGTATAGACCAGGGTATCCGGTTCGGCGTCGAGGCGGGTGTAGGTATGCGACGGCTCGGCATCCGCGCTGGTGTTGCCGTCGCCGAAGTCCCAGCGATAGGTAATCGGCGGTGCGCCTGTCACCGTCGAGCGGAACTGGACGGGCGGCAACGGGCGGTCGCACATGCTGAGCACCGACGGGGTGGCCGTGATGGCGACGGTGGGCGGTGCGAGCACTTCGACGGGGCACGTGGCCGTCGCCATGCTCTTACGGTTCGTCGCCGTGACCGTCACGGTGTAATTGCCGGGACGGGTAAAAGCATGCGTGGCGAGCAGGCCGGACGCGGTCCCCCCATCGCTGAAGTCCCAGCTAAGCTCGACGGGGCGTGTGGCATCTTCGTTGATGGTGGCCGTGAAGGTCCCGGCTTCGTTGGGGATCAGGGTCGTCGGGCCGGTGCATTCGACCGTCACCGGCACGAACGGCGACCGCATGTTGAGCCGCAGGCCGAACCCGAAGAAGGTGAACGAATCAAAGTCGGAAGCATCGATCCCTCTCGATGCGCCCGGTCGTTTTTTGGACTTGGTGTCGGCCAGGTCCAGCGCCTCATCGCTGAAATCGAGGATACCGTTGAGTTCCAGAAAGACCCCCAGCCGATCCGAGACGGCGGTGTCGAGGCCGATACCTACCGTGGGACCGACCCCTACGCGCAGTTCATCATTGATTTTCCCGAAGGAAATGTTGAACCCCATCTGTCCGTAGGGAGAGACGCGTTTTTGCGGGAGCACATACGAGCGCCCGACCAGCGAAAAGTGATGCCGCCAGCGGCTCGTCGTCCCTTCGTCGATGACGCCATAGGCCGGACGCTGGTAGGGGACGCCGTTCTCGTCTTCGTCGTCCCTGATGCGCGGGTAGAAGCCGGAGAGATGCATCAGCCCGATGCTGAAACGATCCGTAAAATGATAGCCCACTTCCAGGCCGAGACTGAACCCGATGTTCTCAATGTATTTTTGGAACTCATTATCCGGGTTAATATCGCGGTCGCCGCCATAGAAGTTGAGCCCGAGCCGCCCTTTGAGAAAGAGGGATTCGTCGGCCCGATAATACTGATAATAGCGGGTGCTGTCTTCGTCGGTACGATCCTCTTGAGCGCTGGCCGGAGCAATCAGCACAAGCACCGCGATGCAGCTGAGCAGAGATGAACGTAGAGTGCCTCTTGTCATTTCTGTCTTCCTCATGAGTTAGCGAACCTCGTATATAGTCTACAACGCGGCAGAACCGATCTATCACCGGGTAAAAAGGTATACAGGAGCCACCTCGCGCCTCGATTCATACAACCAACGAAGAGTGCGGCGCCGTGCTACAAGCTCCTTGCGATAAAGAATACCAACCGTTGAAAGACTATCGGCTCTTCGAGTATGCGAAATTATCACAGGAATCGCAATAAATCTACCCACCCTATCTACGATTCCACTTCCAACGAACACGTAAAAAAACGGGAAAAAATCCTACGAATTCAACAACCCTTTTGTATAAGAATAACCTGGAGGCAAATTAGCGTAGACACAGCGCTGCAAGATTCAACAAAAAAGCCTGCCTCCCAGGGTAAGAGAGACAGGCTTCGACAGAGACACGCACCGGCACATCCCGTTACCCGAGCGCGTTGACGTGTTGCTCTAGTTCGCTCTTGTAGTTCGCCGCTTTGTTCTTGTGAATGATCCTTTTTGAGGCCAGACGATCAAGAGACGACTTGACTTCTCGGAGGAGGGTCTGAGCCTCGGTCGGATCTTCGCTAAGGCGCAGCTTCTTGATAAGCGTGCGCATCCGACTGCGGTGATAGCGATTGTAGTCGCGTCGCTTGGCACTCTGGCGAACCCGCTTGGCGGCTGATTTATGCTGCGGCATGTGGAGTTATGCGTTGATGTTCGGACGAAGACAGAGAAAGGTTACTCGCAAAATAGCTTGTGATTATACATCATTATTCACAGAAAGTCAAGTGTACTTCTTGTGTAATTTAAGTGGATCAGGGGAATGCCGGAACCCATACCTCGACCTCCTCGTTTTGCGCACGCATTCCCTGAGGAGTTTTTTTCGCCTTCCCCATGTGGCCCTTTCTCGCCGAGCTTTTCCGCCGCAGAGACAATCCCTGCACGATCATCGTCGTAGACGACGATCACCTCGAACAACCGCGTCCGTACCAGGTCCAGCCCCGTACCCTGCTCGTGCTCGTGGGATCTACGCTTCTGGTGCTGACCGTGTTGATCCTGAGCCTGGTGATCTTCACCCCCTTGCGAGAACTCATCCCCGGCTATGGTACCACGGAACTGCGCACCAACGCGCGCCTGGCGGCGGTACGCCTGGCCGCTCTGGAAGATTCGCTGGAGGCGCAGCATCAGTATATGACGCAACTGCGGCAAATCATGACGGGGCAGATTGATACAACCCTTGCCGGACGCGTAACCCCCACCGATCAGACCCCTTCGGTTTCGGGCGAGTTGGCTGAAGTGGCCGCAGAGCCCAATTCGCAGAACTGGGCCGACCACGAACAACCCGCCTTTCCGGTGGCACGCATGCCGGTTGACGTTGAGACCCCCTTCCGACTAACTTCTGCAAGCGAGCGATACCTCTCGAGCCTGCAACTCCCGGCGTTGCCGCCCGTCAACGGCTTCCTTACACGGGCCTTCGATGCGCGCACCGGACACTACGGGGTCGATATTGCCGTCGAAGAAGGCACCATGGTACGCGCCATCGGCGACGGCTACGTGATTATTGCGGATTGGACGCATGAAGGCGGGTATGCTATTGCCGTGCAGCATGCCCAGGGATATGTTTCGGTGTACAAGCATAACCAGCGCTTGCTCAAACGAGTAGGCGACCGGGTGCGCGCCCGCGAGGC
>JBHHWM010000168.1:0-10727 GCA_046756545.1 Rhodothermales bacterium
CGAATGCTCGACGGTAGCTGATACTCGTAGATGAAAAACTTGCGTCACTTACTTGTTTTACAGGATTGAGCCAGGCGAGGGCGGTAATCTTGGGCCAGATGTTGAACCAGAGTGTCTGGATTTGTTTATGATTGATTTCCCAAGGGGTTCGAAAGGATGAAGCAGCGGCAGATTCCTCTGGCTCGGTATGAGTGGAGCCCGGCCGGATGCCGACGGAAGCGGCAGCCGTGGCAGCCGTAGCCGTTTTGATGAACGCCCTGCGCGAAAGATCACCCCTGGAATGCTTTTTCTTTGGCATGATGACCTCCTCTTTTTTGGTTTTCTATCCATCATATGATGGTGGTTTGCTATTTCCTGGTATGGTCCGGTCGATCCATATTCAGATCAGGGTAAGAGACCCTTCAGGCCCCAAGGTCAGAACGTGTTGGTATACAAAGGATTCGTGGCATATCCCATGATCAACTGTTCATAAATCTTGTTGGCATCTTGGGGTGCCTCTGGTAAGGGAGCCGTTATGATGATGGGTGGAGGGGGGGCGGTAGAATTGCTTGGCATACCCGCATAGGATATTTCGAAATCCTCAAGACCAGGATCGACGCCAATCTGTACGAGATCCGGGTCTAACTGCGTGAGTACTTCCGGCATGATATAAGCCTCTGGCCGATTCATAATCTCGGCCCTATCACCCGAACTGTGCCATGCCAGCGCAACCATCCTGGGCCATTTGGCAAACAGCGCGAGTAATGCCACGCCGGATATGCCCCGGACTTCGATAGCCCCTTGTGAACGAGTGGGAGTGGTTGCTGACGACAAGTTGGCCATGATCGCGTCGCGTACAGTGCCATACGTTGATGGCACCGACACGATATCATTATCTGGCAGAACACCGCCCCCCTGGAGATAAGCGATGAAGATGTTGTCGGGGCCCGTTGAAGGGCTTGGACTATCAGGCCAGGGCATGACAAAGCCATGCCGGGTTATCGTAAAGAACGTCTCGCCGTAGATGGTGTCTTGAGATGGTATGCTTGGTACGCATCCCCTCAGGCCATCGAGTCGTTTAACTTGGTTCGACATTGCCATCCCCAGGTTCGCAGGATCCGTTATCAGGATGTCAATATCGGACTTGTATTCCCAGAGAGTTGGGCATTGATTAACCAGAATCTGAGAAATCCTGTGGGCTTCCCCAACGCGAAAGTCCATCTCCTGCATGAACCGACCCCGGAAGTTGGGCACCAGCCATGCATGCGCGATGAGCTTGGGATGGATCTTTGTCCAGAGCATCTGAATCTCTCTCCCCGTGATGGACCACGTTCGTGTAGGATCAGGAGGTGGAGCCGACCCTGCCGGTGGAGAAGTGACCGGTGACGCCTCGCAAGACACCATTCCGACGGAAGCGGCAGCCGTGGCAGCCGTAGCCGTTTTGATGAACGCCCTGCGGGAAAGATCGCCCTTGGAATGCTTTTTCTTTGGCATGATGACCTCCTCTTGCTGGTGAGACACGGGATGAGATGGTGGGATGGCTGGCTCGAGAAACACTACCGGCCCGTAGACCTGCCTGAAACATCGCGGGAGCCACCCGAGACATATCGGACGGATTCCTGGATAAATGCGTCACGGTGTGTGCTCCAGGTCCCTCCTCCGTAATAAGGTGTCGCTAATAAAAGATGGTAGGTGGATGTACCCGGCGCAGGGATCCAACCTTCACATGCGATCAATAACAGATCCCCGCACTGAGATTGCAGCTACTTCGCAACGACAGTAGGGCATATCGAACAAAGAACGGCCGGAGAAAAATAATACTGGTCCGATATCCCCAAAAGACTGCTGCGTTGGATAGTGTAATGAATACTTAATTTAATATGCAATAGACGTCTAAAATCCATTGATTTCACTGCACAATACCACCCAGGCTACAACGGCGAATCGGTGGGTTGCGCGGCATGACGCAAGCCCACCGATTCGTCCAACACAATGAGGCTCCGGACTCTGGCTGTTCATGAACCGGTTTGTCCCTGGAACCCTTCCCATACAATCTTGGCCCCATCGAACTTACCCGTGAACGTCCCGCGTGCCTGAAAGCCTTCGTAGTCGCCGGTGCCGCTCTCTACGATAAAAGTACCTGTCACATGCGACGGTCCGTCCGGAGAATCTGCGGCTTCAAGCTCAAGCGTCAACGTGCCGTTCGCCCCGTACAATTCTCGGAGTTCACTCCATGCTCCGTTGTTGGACTGGTCGCGTTTTTTCACGAGGACCGCTCCTTCATCGCTTAGTACACCATACGCCTTGAACTGGAGTGCATCGTCCACAAGGACAATCTCAATCGAAAACACCCTCGGGTCGGTGGCTCCGCCGCCCGGATCTTCTTCCTCCACACCGTGAAGCTCGGTGCTTCCCAGGTCTCCGCCCGTTTCCGGTCCGGACAGGCTATCACAACCGGCGGTCAGTAGCAGTAGTGCTACGACCATCATGAGGTAGCGCGCAGTGGCTGTCATGGTTCGTCCCTCCATCTTTGTTGATCGGGTAGTGTGCCCCGCCTGGTGCGAGGTCTACCCCAAACATGAAGGGAGTCAGCCGTGAGAGATGCGCCATCTCGATGGACAAATGCGCCATGTCCGTTTTACCCCTACGAATGTCCGATCTGTCACGTATGAAGAGGCGGTTTCGACGAAGAACAGGGTGCTTTTCGGAAATAACAAACCCGGTGCTCCTTTGCAGAACACCGGGTTTGATCTCTCAAACAGCGTGTAAACAACCTGTTACTTACAATCCAAAGGACTCGCCGCAGGCACACGTACGCGCCGCTTGCGGGTTGATGAAGTGAAAACCTCTACCTTCGAGACCGTCGGTGAAATCCAGTTCGGAACCGTTGATGTAGAGATAGCTCCGCTTGTCCATCACCAGACGCACATCGCCGTATTCGGTAATGCGGTCGTCCTCCTGAACGGTAGTATCCCAGCCCAGATCGTAGGTCAAGCCCGAACAGCCACCGGGGACGACCGCCACCCGCATCAGGCTCGTCTTAAAATTCACGGCTTCGTTTTCCGCAATCTCCCGGATTTTACCCAGGGCGCGCTCTGTAATGCGTATATCCATATCTTCCACATCCGGCTCAAACCGGGCTTTTCTATCGATGGTTCGTGTGTCCTGCCTGAAAACCCACCATGCGAACAGGGGTTTCGCGTATCAACCGGGAGAACCCGTGATCTTCGTGACAACAATTCGGAGTCCTTAGAACGGACACCTCATGTAACTTTTCATTAATATCCAATGCTCTTGTAAACTTTCATTTACATATCTTGTTCTATTCAGACTCGATCTAAATAAGAATGATTTCGAGTAATTCAAGTAAAGAAGAACGATCCTCCATGCTAGATAACCCCGTGCATCGTAAAACCGAATCCATGAACGCGGATACTCAATATTTGCATGACGTCGCCGACAGCGATTACAAGTATGGCTGGGTCACCGATATCGAGGCCGACACGGTTCCGAAAGGGCTCAACGAAGATACTGTTCGACTCATCTCGGCAAAGAAGAGCGAGCCCGAATGGTTGCTCGAATGGCGTCTACGCGCCTTCCGTCACTGGCAGACGCTGGCTGAAGACAAAGACAAGTATCCTCGCTGGGCGCATTTGAAGTATCCGGATATCGACTTCCAGAACATCAGCTATTACTCAGCTCCCAACAAGAAGCCGAAATACGAGAGCCTGGACGAAGTCGATCCGGAGTTGCTGCGCACCTTCGAGCGTCTCGGTATTCCACTCGAAGAACAAAAGGTGCTGGCCGGCGTCGCCGTGGACGTGGTGATGGATAGTGTCTCGGTTGCTACGACGTTCAAAGAAGAACTGGCCAAGCGAGGGATCATCTTCTGTTCCTTCGGGGAGGCCGTTCAGAACCACCCCGAGTTGGTGAAGAAATACATAGGCTCGGTGGTCCCCTACACGGACAACTTCTACGCAGCGCTCAACTCGGCCGTCTTTAGCGACGGTTCCTTTTGCTATATCCCCAAAGGCGTGCGCTGCCCGATGGAGCTCTCCACCTACTTCCGCATCAACCAGGCGGGTACGGGCCAGTTCGAACGCACGCTGATCGTAGCCGACGAAGGCTCGTACGTAAGCTACCTCGAAGGCTGCACCGCACCCCGTCGCGACGAGAACCAGCTTCACGCGGCTGTCGTCGAGATTATTGCCATGAAAGATGCCGAGGTCAAGTATTCGACGATTCAGAACTGGTACCCCGGCGACCTGGAAGGGAAGGGCGGTGTCTTCAACTTCGTGACCAAGCGAGGTATCTGCGAGGACGATAACGCCAAAATTTCCTGGACCCAGCTCGAAACAGGCTCTGCGATCACATGGAAATACCCAAGCGTCATCTTGAAGGGCGACAATTCGGTCGGTGAGTTCTACTCGGTGGCCTTCACCAAAGGGCATCAACAGGCCGATACCGGCACCAAGATGGTCCATCTCGGCAAAAACACGTCGAGCACCATCATCTCGAAAGGAATCTCGGGCGGATACAGCAACAACAGCTATCGCGGCCTGGTGAAAATCAACAAGAAGGCCGAGAACGCTCGCAACTTCTCGCAATGCGACTCGATGCTGCTGGGCGACACGTGTGGAGCACATACCTTCCCCTACATCGAGATTAACAACGCGACGGCACAGGTCGAGCACGAGGCCACAACGTCGAAAGTGGGCGAGGACCAGATCTTTTATTGCCGGCAACGCGGGATCAGCGAAGAAGACGCCATCAAGCTGATCATCAACGGCTTCTGCAAGGAGATCCTGGCCAAGCTCCCGATGGAATTTGCCGTCGAAGCGCAGAAATTGCTAGCCATTGAACTGGAGGGTTCGGTCGGATAAGTGAGACCCTGTGAGGCGGAGATAGCCTCACCTCTCCCCTGCTTCATCGACTCCTGTTGAATGATCTCCCAACAGGCATAACACGAAAGGAATGAAACCACTGCTTGACATAAAGAACCTGAAAGCCTCCGTCGAGGGCATGCAGATCCTGAACGGGGTGAACCTGACGGTCAACGCCGGAGAAGTCCACGCCATCATGGGACCGAACGGTTCCGGCAAGAGCACGCTGGCCAGCGTCCTGGCAGGCCGCGAGGATTACGACATCGACGACGGCGAAGTGTACTACCGTGGCGAGAACCTGCTCGACATGGAAGTGGACGAACGCGCCCGCGAAGGCGTGTTTCTGGCCTTCCAGTATCCCGTCGAGTTGCCGGGTGTGAGCATGATGAACTTCATCAAACAGGCCGTCAACTCGGTCCGCGAACATCGCGGCCAGGAACCGCTGAGCGCGGCTGCCCTGCTGAAACTCATGCGCGAGAAAGCCGCGCTGGTCAACCTCGATCCGAGCCTCAAAAAACGCTCAGTGAATGAAGGGTTTTCCGGCGGCGAGAAAAAGCGCAATGAAATCTACCAGTTGGCGATCCTAGAACCCACGCTGGCCATCCTGGACGAGACGGATTCCGGCCTGGACATCGACGCGCTGCGTGTGGTATCCGACGGCGTCAACAAACTGCGGTCGGATGAGCGCGCGTTTGTCGTCATTACGCACTACCAGCGCCTGCTCGACTACATCGTGCCGGACGTTGTGCACGTGATGGTCGATGGGCGCATCGTCAAGTCCGGCGACAAAGATCTGGCGCTGGAATTGGAAGAGAAAGGGTACGACTGGATCCGCGAGCAAGCCGATGCCATAACGGCGTAAGATCGATGCTGGTTGAGGCGATACCTGCATTGCCGAGACGATCAGCTTCCCTGACTGCAGCCAACTGATTAAAAAAGGCATGACGCCTCTTATCGATACAGAAAAGCCCCTGGTGGACCGCTTTGTCTCAGCCTTTGAGCAGGACAACAACCTGCTCGTGAACGGGTCCGACACTCCCCTGCACACCGTGCGAAGGCAGGCTATCGACCGCTTTGCCACACTTGGCTTTCCATCCCGGAAAGCCGAAGCCTGGAAATACACCAACATTGGGAAGATTCTGAAACGGGAGTATACGATTCCGTTCCACCCGTCAAAGGCCGACATCTCACCGCAGGAGGTGGAGCCTCTGATGATTCCCGGCCTCGACGCTCACGTCGTCGTGTTCGTCAATGGGTGCTTCAGCGAAACCCTGTCTTTTCCAGGCGACCTCCCGGAAGGCGTCCTCGTGACAAGCCTGGCAAACGCCTGCACGACCCACGCAGACCTCGTCCACGCGCACTTTGCTCAATACGCCGATTACCGGGAAGAAGTCTTCACAGCCCTCAACACGGCCTTCACGCAAGATGGTGCCTTTGTGTATGTGCCCAAAAACACGGCGGTCGAGAAGCCGGTGCACATCATAAACCTCGTGACGACGGGCGAAGACCTGCTGCTGCAACCGCGCCACCTTTTCGTGATCGAGTCCAATAGCCACCTCAAGCTCATTCAGACCAGCCGAACGGTATCCCAGAAGAAAACGCTCGCCAATTCGGTAACGGAAGTGTACGTCGGATCGCGTGCCTTTGTGGACCTCTACGACATTCAGGACGAGCACGAGCATGGAAGCCGCGTGGCGACGGTGCAGGCATACCAGCAAGAAAGCAGTGTTTTCCGGAACAGCACATTTACACTCGGCGGTGAGATGATCCGCAACAACGTGAACGTCTTGCCCGACGCCGAGCATTGCGAGTCGCACCTGTACGGCCTCTTCCTCGGTAAAGGCTCGATGCACATCGACAACCACACGCTCGTCGATCACGCCCGGCCTCAGTGTTTCAGCAACGAGTTGTACAAAGGCATCCTCGACGATCAATCGACGGGCGTTTTCAACGGCAAGGTGCTCGTCCGCCTCGACGCGCAGCAGACCAATGCCTACCAGTCGAACAAGAGCATCGCGTTGACAGACGAAGCTCGGATGTTCTCCAAGCCGGAACTGGAAATCTATGCTGACGACGTGCAATGCAGCCACGGGGCCACGACGGGGCAACTCGACCGAGAAGCCCTGTTCTACCTCCGGTCGCGCGGCCTGTCGATGAAACAGGCCCGCGCATTGATGCTGATCGCTTTTGCCCGCGACGTACTGGACCATGTCACAATCGAACCGCTCCGCACGATGCTCGATGCGTTGATTTCGGAACGCTTTCACCAATAGGTGCAGAGCATAAAACACGTGGTAAAGATGCGTGACCTCGACATACAGACGGCCCCGGCAGCCTCGACATCCTACGACGTGGAGCATGTCCGAGCGGATTTCCCGGCCCTCCACCAGGAGATTTATGACGGGCAGCCGCTCGTGTATCTGGACAATGCCGCTACCTCGCAGAAGCCGCAAGCCGTCATTGACCGGCTCGATGCCTACTACATCCGGGAAAACAGCAACGTCCATCGGGGCGTGCATTTTCTGAGCCAGCAGGCCACCGAGGAATACGAAGCGGCGCGGGAACAGATCGCCCGTTTCATCAACGCACCGGAGGCACACCAGATCATTTATACGCGGGGCGCTACCGAGGCCATCAACCTCGTGGCTGCCAGCTATGGGCGCACGCAAGTAGGCTCGGGAGACGAAATCGTGATCTCCACCATGGAGCATCACTCGAATATCGTTCCGTGGCAGATGCTCTGCGAGGAAAGAGGCGCTACCCTCCGGGTGATCCCTATCAACAACCGGGGCGAACTGCTCTTTGACGACTACCAGCGCCTGCTGACCGAGCGGGCAAAGCTCGTCGCCGTCGCGCACGTCTCGAACAGCATGGGGACCGTCAACCCGGTGCAACGCATGATCGACGAGGCCCATCGGTACGACATCCCCGTCCTGCTCGACGGCGCACAGGCCGTGCAGCACATGCCGGTCGATGTGCAGGCCCTCGGATGCGACTTCTACTGCTTCTCCAGCCACAAGATGTACGGCCCGACGGGTATCGGCATCCTCTACGGCAAGGAATCGCTGCTCGATGCCATGCCTCCCTACCAGGGCGGCGGCGACATGATCGAAACCGTCACATTAGAAGGAACGACCTACGACCGTCTCCCCTACAAGTTTGAGGCCGGTACGCCGCACATCGCCGGGGCTATCGGGCTGGGGGCTGCAGTGGCCTACCTGCAACACCTGGGCCTCGAAGCCGTCGCCCGATACGAGGCGGCCTTGCTTCACTACGCGACGGAACGGCTCCAGGAAATTGACGGGCTGCGCCTCATCGGCACGGCGGAAAAGAAAGCAAGCGTGCTCTCGTTCCTCATCGGCGACGTCCACCCCTACGATGCCGGCACCATCCTCGACCGCCTGGGCATTGCCGTGCGGACGGGCCATCACTGCACACAGCCGCTGATGAAGCGGTTCGGCATCCCCGGAACGGTCCGCGCTTCACTCGCCCTCTACAACACGCGGGAGGACGTCGATGCTCTGGTAGCCGGGTTGCACAAAGTAAAAAAGCTCTTTAGTTAATCCTTCGGATCATGAGCACAGAGACGATCGCGGCACGCGAAGAAGCTATCGTCGAGGAGTTTTCGTTCTTCGATGATTGGATGGAAAAGTATGAATACCTCATCGAACTGGGACACGCGCTCCCCCTGATCGAAGAGGCGTACAAGACCGCGGAGTATCGAATCCACGGCTGCCAGGCACAGGTATGGCTGCGGGCTGAGATATGTGACGACCACGTTTTCTACAAAGCCGACAGCGATGCAATCATTACCAAAGGGCTGATTTCGTTGCTCGTGCGTGTGCTCTCCGATCAACCGCCGAAAGCAATTGCCCGGGCCGAGCTTGCCTTCCTCGACCGGATCGGGTTGAAAGAGCACCTGTCCTCGACACGAAAAAACGGCCTCAGTGCCATGGTGAAGCAGATGAAGCTCTATGCGCTGGCCCTCGGAAATTCGGATATTCCCGTGTCGAACACCTAGCCCCCCTTCGACATGCACCACACGACCCACGAGGCGCGTCCGATTCGAACAGAAGACGGAATGAACACAGTCATCATCAATAACGCGAGCAACCCGGATCTCGAAACAGCTGTCATCGAGTCGCTACGGTCGGTCTACGATCCCGAGATCCCGATCAACATCTACGACCTCGGGTTGATCTATGAAGTCAGGATAGATCCTGACGACCGCGTTCACATCACGATGACGTTGACCACTCCCAACTGCCCCGTCGCCGGCATCTTGCCCCGCCAGATCGAATGGGCCGTGCAGGCCACCGAGGGCGTTACCGATGCCAGCATCGAACTCACGTTCGACCCGCCGTTTACACCGGACATGATGTCTGAAGAAGCCAAGCTCGAACTTGGTTTTCTCTAAGAGGCTTCCCTCACCGCCAAAGGGAGACCTTAACGAAAACGGAAGGGTGTCGACACCTCGACGTTTCACCTGAAAGCCATGGGCCACCGTCGCCATACGCCGTCTTGAAGAGAATCCCAGGCGCTCTCTGTCATTTCCGGCCGAGCCTTTCTAATGCTTTCCGGGCGTTTTCATGGCCTTGTTGAGCCGCCTTTCGATACCAACCCACGGCATCTTCCATATCAGCAAGTACGCCCAGGCCATTTTCATACATATACCCCAGGCTGTACTGCCCCGCAGCATCTCCCTGGCTGACTGCTCTGCGATACCAACGAACAGCCTCTGCGTAATTTTTCGCGACTCCATAGCCGTTAAGGTACATGAAGCCGACCTGGGTCTGTGCCCAGGCATGCTCCTGTTCGGCTGACTTTAGATACCAATGAACCGCCTTCTCATCGTCCTGGGCTACCCCCTTGCCCTGTCGATACATGTGTCCTACTCGATACTGTACCCATGCCGGTGCCCGATCCGCCACACGCAAGTACAATCGCAGTGCTTCTTCAAAATCCTCCTGGTCATAGGCTGCATTGGCCTGTTCAATCACTGCATCAACCGAAAGCACGGGGGGAGGTAGGGATCCCGTGCCCTCCCTGAAGAAAAAGTCGCCCCCATACGAGGCAGCCATCCACGGCTCTTGTTTTCCGTCGGACCGATCCCTCACCTCGGTGGTAACCAGGCGTAGCATGCGACTCACCTCAATGCCCGGCTCTTCAATGTATTTCAACAAGGTCGAAGTATAGAGTCCGTTCCGCCCCGCCTGGTTGTCGTCAGCAATAGAACCCGGTCCTGTGGCATAGGCGATGATCGAGCCCCCCGGTCCGTTCATCGCACTGAGTCCTCCACCTCCGCTGCGCCAGCCCCGAAACGGGTTATTCCGGCAGGCATCCAGAATCATGATGTTCAATGCGCTGCCGGCCTCTTCCATGCTTTCCAACACTTCTCCGGCATGCACGGCCCGATACTTCACCTGGCTGGCCTGCCGTATGTTTGCATCGACCGGCACCAAAAAGTTCTGGCCGTCCACCTGCACACCGTGCCCCGCAAAAAAGAACAAGCCTACTTCGGCACCGAACAAGCGCTGCGTGAAGCTGGAAATGGCCTCATCCATCTGCTCATAGCTCAGGTCAGTGCCCACAATCACGACGAACCCTAATCGTCGTAACGTCGCCGCCATATCGTTGGCGTCGTTCATGGGATTCTGCAAGCTGCTGACATTGTTATAAGCACTGTTGCCAATGACCAGTGCCACCCGCGACGCACCACCGATACCGGCTTCGGGCACCAGCGTCCGGTAGCCCTGTGCCGTAGCCGCCAGGGTCAAGCTCCCCAAAAGGAAGCTCCAGAGAAGTTGTTTCATGATACAAGGTGGACGCATGGACGTCCGCTGTCGGGAGGTCTTCTTGTAATAA
>JBHHWM010000169.1:0-10716 GCA_046756545.1 Rhodothermales bacterium
AGGTGCGGTCGCTCTCGTGCTTGGCCGCCCAGTCGTTCCGGTTGTCCGAAAAGCGTTCCTGTAAAACGATCTCTCGGGCGGGAAACGGAGTGTTGCCGGTAAACGGATCGGGATCATCGGTTACCGGATCTCGCCGGCTCACCGACTTCACCGCCATCGGGATGTCGCGAGCGCGTTCCGGTCCCTGAAACCACGGATTCTGGCTCTTGCCTTCGTCGAGCGCCCAGTCGCTCACATGGTCTTCTACGTACCGGCTCACCGACCCCAGGCGAACCAACCCTTGCCCGTCCGCCGACGCTCCGCCCCGCACGCCGTCGATGAAGTAGTAGGTAAAGATGCCGTGCTCTTTCGCTTCGTCCTCCCAGGCTACCTCGCCGATGTCGGCGGAGGCCAGCGTCGCCTGCCCCGAGGCCGACTTCAGGGCCTCCTGAAAGGCGTTCGACATCATGGGCGTCATCCGTCCTCCTCGCGCCACCCGGTTGCGGCAGGCATCCAGCAGCAACAATCGCTTGTCGGCCTCCGAGGCCCGGATCTCCTGGGTAATGGTCTGCAAGGGCAGCGTCGTGTCGCTGAGGCGGCTGAGCAGCCCGTCCTCGGGCACCACGAAGGAGAATCCGTCCTCTTCAAACCCGTGGGAGGAAAAGGAAAGGACCAGAAATTCGCGGGCCCGTCGACGCACCTGCTCGATCAGGCGCAGGAGGCGTGTCTTGGTGGCTCGCTGCTCGATGTGGACGCCGGCGCTGCGCAGAGCCTCCAGCCGGCCCCGGATCGACGCATTGCTGGGCTCTCCGGAGAGGGCGACCCAGGCTCGCTTCGGCGGGATCAGCTTGAGTTCGAGCACGAACAGGTGAGCCAGCGCCACCGCATCGTTGACGGCATACTTGAGCGCGGAGATGCTCCCGTCCTCGCTGAACTCGTTGATCCCCACGAAGAGTCCGGCATTGTTCTCCGGGGCCACGTCGACCACCGGCACCACCTCCAACGAGCGCTGTGCCCGGCTCACCGGCACCAGCGCAAGGCTAATAAGCGTACATGCAATAAGCTTCTTCATCACCCTGGAAATCTGCTAATCCATCCTCTACCGATCGTAGGCTATCGCCCGTTCCGCATTGACGATGCCTCCCGTCTGTATCAACCCGCTGAGCCCCGACATGGGCGTGGTCGTTTCGATCAGGGCACGCCGCACGTCCAACGGCGTCCAGCTCGGGTGCTGCGACCATACCATCGCCGCCACCGCCACAACGTACGGTGTGGCCATGGAGGTTCCTTGCGAAACATCCACGCGCCCATCGCGCTGTTTGTGGCCCACGATGCGCTCGCCCGGCGCGGCCAGGTGTACCCGGCTCCCGTAGTTGGAGAAATCGGAGAGTTCGCCCCGCATGCCCACGCTGGCAATCGTGAGGGTGTTATCCCGGTTGACCCGGGCCGGATAGTGATACTGCTGTTCCGAGCTTGCACCGTCGTTTCCGGCAGCAATGACGACCAGCACCCCCATATCTTCCAGCGCGGCGAAGACCCGGTTGTAAAAATCTTCTCGATACGGATCGGGCTCGCTCGAACTTCCTCCCAGCGAGAGGTTAATGATCTTGGCCCCGTTCCGGGCCGCATAGACGATGCCTTCGATGATATCCTCCGTGTATCCGGATCCGTCGTCGCCCAGCACGCGCACCGGGATGACCTGCGCATCCGGCATCATTCCGTAGAATCCGGCTTCGGAGCTTCCTCCCACGATCTGCGAGGCGACAAACGTGCCATGGCCGTGGACGTCGGTAGGATTGTTGTCGTCGTAGGCGAAATCCCAGCCGTTCACATCGTCCACAAAGCCGTTGCCGTCGTCGTCGATGCCGTTGCCGGGCACCTCGTCGGCGTTGCGCCAGATGACGGACCGCAGGTGCGGGTTGTCCAGATGGATCCCCGTATCGACCACCCCGATGATCACGGGGTCGGTGGGCTTATGATACTGCGTTAGCGCCTCGCTCCACCGCATGTCGACCCGGTCGCCGGGCTGCCTCCAGAAGCCGTTGTGCAACCCCCATTGCAGATCCCAGAAAGAAGGCACGACCGAAGAGGCGTCTTCTTCTCCGGCTGGTTTCATAGGCGATGCAATACTCACGACGTAATTGGGAATCGCCACGAGCACGTCAGGGTCCTGGTTCAAACGGCGAAGCTGCTCTTCTTTCGTGCTCCCGAACGAGCGCGCGCCCGGCGTCGTCTGCGGATTCACCAGGCGCAAATTGTTCAACAGATTGCTCCCACCGCCGTCGAAGGTATTTCCAATAGAGCGGCTCCCGACCCGGTCGCGATAGAGCACGATGATCTCGCCCGAATCGTCCGTCGTATTGCGCAACTGCCGCGAAGTCAGGGATAAGGATTCGATGCGCCCTCCCCGGTTGTAATAGAGGTCGTCCCATGCATCCTCCGGGGTATTGCCGTAGCGGGCTTCCGGCGTGGGCGGTTCCAGCACCGGCGGTTCGTCGATAGGCGGCTCGCCGATGGGCGGATCTTCCCGGTCATGGCTCCCCGTGTTCAGATACATCGACGCGGCGGCCCACTGATCGGCAGGAATGCCGCCCAGGTCATCCCCGCCGTCGCCCCCCGGCACACCGGGTTCCACCGCCAGAAACGGCCCGGAGGAGGCAAAATACCGGGCGGCCGCCTCTTCGATGATCAGCGGCTCGGGCGTTACGATGACCTTGACGAGTTCGCGCCCAAACGGCGGGCGTACGGCGATGCGAAAATCCTGCGCCGAAGCAGGAAACGACACACCCTCGCCGGCTCCGATGGCGGTGTTCTCACTGTACTTATTGGGCAGCAGCACAGTGATGTCTCCCTCGCTATTGAGGTTGACAAGCGTGACGTAGCCCGCCCGCTCGGAATAGACGAAGAAGCTGACATACTCGCCCTCTTCGAAGTGCGTGCGCCCATCCATCGTCCCAAGCCTGACTTCAAACTCCTGGACCGGGTTTTCGGCGCGGATCAAATCGACCGGATCAAGATTGCCGTGGATGATGGCGAGGTCTCGCCCCTGCGCAAAGACCAGGGACGGAAGGGTGCCCACCAGCATCGCAACCAGCAGGCATGTATGAAAAAGGGTGCGGGTCATGGTTTCGTTTAGCTTGGTTTCTCGTAACAGAGACAACGCGTCGGTCCACGTTTGTCTTTTTTAGTGATGCGGTTACTGAGCACCGAGACGCCGAAGCGCTTCCTGCGCTTCCTCGTTGCCTTGTCCCGCCGCGAGGCGATACCACCGTATGGCCTCGTTATAGTCTCGTAAAACACCCAGGCCGTTTTCGTACATGTGGCCCAGGTTGTACTGGCCCCAGCCATACCCCTGATCCGCCGACTGGCGGTACCAGCGCACGGCCTCGTAGTAATCTTGCGGCACGCCCACGCCGCTGTAGTACATGTTGGCCAGGCTGTTCTGCGCAGCACTATGGCCTTGATCCGCCGCCTCGCGATACCAGCGAATAGCGACGGCATAATCTTGAAACACCCCCCAGCCGTTGTAATACATGTTGGCCAGGCTGTTCTGCGCGGCACTATGGCCTTGCAGGGCCGCTTCTTGATACCAGTAGACCGCTTCAGCGTGGTCCTCCGATACCCCGGCACCGTTGTAGTAGAAGTTACCCAGGGTATTCTGGGCTTCGGCGTGGCCTTGCTCGGCGGCCCGGCGGTACCAACGGGCCGCTTCGGTATAGTCCAGCGATACGCCTTCCCCGTATTCGTACAAATACCCGAGGTTGCGTTGGGCCTGGGCATGACCTCGTTCCGCCGCCCGGCGATACCAACGGGCCGCCTCGGCATGATTCTGACGCACGCCGTACCCGTTGTAATACATGTTGCCCAGGTACGTCTGTGCACGGAGATCGCCTTGGTCCGCCGGCGGACGAATCCAGCGGAACGCTTCCGTATAGTTCTGCGCCACGCCCCATCCGCTGGCATACATGATGCCGAGGCTCGTCTGCGCTTCGACGTGGCCCTGCTCGGCCGCCCGGCGATACCAGCGGACGGATTCGGCGTAATCGGGGGGCACGGTATTCCAACCGTTGTAATAAAAATTGCCCAGGGTCTCCTGCGCTTCGGCATGCCCCTGTTCCGCCGCCTGGCGATACCAGCGCACCGCCTCATCATAGTTCCCGGCATCGTACGCCAGGTTGCCCCTGGCATACAGATCCTCCGACGAATCGCGGCGTATGGGAGGCGTCGTGCCCGATCCCTGGGAAGCAAAGTAAAAATCGCCTTCGTAGGACAGGGCCAGCCACGGCTCCTGCTGGCCGTTCGACTTTTGCTTGACAGCCCCCGACACCTGGCGGAAGAGGGTCGTGGCCTCTAACTCCGGCGTCTCGATCCGTTTAAGTAATTCCTGGGTATACAACCCGTTTTGCCCGACCTGATTATCACTCGCTACCGATCCCGGTGCCGTCGCGAATACGAGAATCGACCCTCCCGGCCCGTTCATGGACGACCAGCCACTGCCCGCACTACTGCGCCAACTCCGGAACGGATTGTCCCGGCAGGCATCGAGAATGACAACGTTCAGCCGACCGCTCGCATCTTCCATGGTAGCCAGGACTTCTTCGGCGCTGACGGTGCGGTACTTTACCTGGTTCTCCCGTTCTATCTGCGCATCCACGGGGATGAGGTAATTGACCCCGTCCACCTGCGCCCCATGCCCCGCGTAGAAAAACAGGCCGACTTCACTGCCGCCGAGTTGACGGCTGAACTGATTCACGGCGTCGTCCATCTGCTCGTGCGTCAGATCCATGCCGATGACAACGGTGAACCCCAGGCGTTGCAAGGCCTGGGCCATGCCGCGTGCATCATTGGCCGGGTTCTGGAGCGAACGGGCATGCTGGTATTGTGTATTGCCGATGACAAGCGCCACACGCGCTTCGCCGGACGTGCCGGTGCCGGGTTCGGGCCGGAGGGTGCGTACCCCGTGCTGCGCATAAAGCAACGGCACCACCAGCAGCATCATGCAAAAGCACATGACATGAAGCAGGATGCACCGTGTTGCATGGGCGAATGGGATATTCATTGTTCTTCTGATTTGACAAGTGCCATGGTCCTAACGCATCGCATTACTACTTTATTCTTGTGCTTCAATAACCAACAACTCGACCGGCGTGCCCCACATCTGTATCCCCGCCATACCGGTGCGCGGCGCGAACAGGAAGCGCACGGGGAGGCCGTCTTGCTGAAACGCCTCCGGTAGATCGAGCGGACGATAATGAACGCCCCCTTCGCCGACTACCCCGTAGAACCCCCCCTCTAAATCCAGGTACGTTATCACGCCATGATGATACCGCAGGCCGGGATCCTCGAAGTCCATATGGATGATGTCTAACGGCGTGCCCCACATCTGGGTGGATATTTCACTGGAATCGGGCACGGCCCAGAAGCGCACGAGGAGGCCGTCTTGCCGAAACGCTTCGTCCAGTTGGCGCGGCTGGTATCGTCGTCCGTCTTCATCGACCAGGCCGAAAAATCCGTCTTCCAGGTCAACGAAACGCAACAGGCCCCTCCCGGCGAACTCTGTTTCGGAAGCCACCCGTTCGATATAGTGCAACCTGATGCGGCCCACCTCGGCGTCTCCCGTACTATCCGGAGGGGCCGCCGCATAGCCAAAACGAACCTGAAGCTGATCTCGCTGAAACGAAAGGGGCAGATTGGTGGGCACGAGACGCCGGCCCTCGCGGTCTACGATCACAAACGCCGGAGCCGAGTCGTCGTCTCCCTCGCCGGTCGCCTGCACCAGCCCGACGCTCACCTGCTCCTCTTCCGTGGTTGCAGGCGCTAGGTCGACCAGTTCTATCGGGACTCCCCACCCGGGGCTGGTGCTCGAATCCGGGCGTATTCTCGCCTCAAAACGAACGGGCAGACGATCCAGTTTAAAGAGCGCGTCGAGGTTGATCGGCCTGTACTCTCTTCCGCTCTCATCGACAATCCCATAAAATCCGCCCAGCGAATCGACGTATTGGACCGCCCCCCTGGAAGAAAGCAATAAAGGCCGGATATCCAGAATCTCGACCGGTATGCCGTTCGCCGGGGCGACGACCGTATCGGGTTTGATGACCGCCTCGACGTATACACGCAGGCCGTTGAAGTGATACTCTTCAGATAGATTCAGCGGGTAGAAGCGCCTGCCTTTTTCATCCGTCAGGAAATACGTCTCCCCGTCCAGGTCCTCAAACACGACCGTAGCCGGGCCGGCTACTTTACCTTCACCACATGAACTGGCTGCCCCAACACAACACAAAAGAAAGAGGGCAATCCACGCTTTATAATAACTCCGTCCTTTCATCGGTATGACCCTGGAGATTTTATCTGACCTGTAGTGGTAAGCACCAGCATGTTTCCGAGAGAACCGGCGAAACCTCAGGATCACGTGGATCCGGGTTCCGTCCGGCTGTGCCATTCAGAAAACGTACTATCTACACGCCGCGTTCGGGACTCCTCAGGCCATACTGCGCAACAAGGATACGCCTGCCCTGCGAAAGACGTGACAACACTTCAAAAGAACGAACGGATAGCGAAACGGGCTCCCTCTACATCCAGCGAACTTGGACACTATCAGCAGCACAGCCCGCCGTCCATCTTTAGCACGCCGCCAACCAAAGACCGTGCCCGGCAACCGGGGCCGGCTCGGGCGCATAGCATTTCGAAGGAGAAAAGAGGGGAGCAGTTCCCTGTCAACACGGTTCCTACTTATTGTAAACTCTGGCTCTGATTTTCTCAACCATGGCCGACCGATTTCAATGTACAGCAACGTTTCTATGCTTTAGCCGACATGCGCAACCCCCCTTGATAGCTCAACACACAACATTTTTCCTGCTTACCCCCAGGCCGGAGTTATCTCTCAAAGAAATGATCTATGAAAGCACGTCGGGCGAAAGCAACACGAATGAATACAATCTTTGCATCTGTTCCATCTCTCGTATCGAACGAACCCCGGGCGACTGTTTGTAATTGTAGACAGCGGTCAGAAATAAACTAGACGGACTCGCTTGATCCAGAAGATAAATCTCTGCAAACCGTGAGGTACCGGCATGTCTTGAGGAATAAAAAACGGCCCTCTACGCAGTGCGTAAAGGGCCGCTTCGAGGTCTTGTGTCCTTCGATGCTCCCCGAGGGAGAGCAGGCTGTCACCTGCGGAGGAGATACTGGAACTTGAAGAAAAACTGCCGCCGGCTCTGCCGGAGGAAACGCGCCGCGCCTTCCATGCGCCCGTCGAAGGTGTCGAAGTCGTGGGTAGACCCGAAGTGAAAGGCCGTAAACGCGTTGATCTTGTACGTGATCAGCGGATCCACTTCGAGCCGTTCGGCGAAGTCGTTGTACTGCACCACCGTCCGCATGAAGAACCGTCGCGTAAACTGGTAATTGACCCGAGCGCGGGCGATATATCCGCTAAAGAACTCCTCGCCGGTTTCTCGATCCGTCAGTTCGGAATAGACGAACAGCGGCTGAACGACCAGGCGTTGCGTGGGCCGCAGCGTGCCGAAAAGGTTGACGTTGAGGCTATTGCCCAGTTCCGGCGTACCGACGGTGCGGGCAATGTCGCGGCCCAGCCCGAGCGAAAAGCCCAGTTGCACCGGCTCGCTGAAATTGCTGTGCACATTCAGGTTGAAGGACCGGAGCCCGTCAAAATCGACCTCGCCGAAGCGCTCGCGCTCGAACGTATAGCGGACGTTGACATTCGTCTGCCGCTTCATCCGCAACGTGAGGCCGGGCGAGATGAAGTCGCTCTTCTGCACGCCGTCGAAATTCCAGGTCCGTCCCACCGCGATGTTAGGCTGGATGCGGTCGATGAACGAGATGTTTTCGGGATAAAGCGTCACCCCCTGCCACATGAAAAACCGGCGGTTGTCATTCTGCCGCACGAAGCCGTTGTCGGCGCGGAAGGTGGGGCTGGTCTCCCAATAATCGAAGTCGAAGTTCCAGTAGCGCCCTTCCCGCTCCAGGCTGGCATAGAGGGCATGGCCCCAGAAGGATTCTCCGTCCAGCGCTGCCGTCCGTTGTCCCCCGTCGAAGAGGAGGTCGCCGAAGCCTTCCGAGAGGCCGGCGTCCTTCGGCTCAGCCGTGCGGCTGGCCACCACCTGGCCTTCGATTCGATAGTTGTTCCAGAAGCGAACGGCCCCGTCGATCCCCAGCGTGGTCCCGGATCCTCCGCCGTCGAGCCGGCGGTCGGTGATCAACGCGCCGAGGTAGGAATTGTCCGGAAAGTTGTGCTGGACGCGCGCGATGTTCGAGAAACTCTTGCCCGCACTCACGAGCCGGCTGCTCTCTTCAAAGGGCAACATCAGAGGCGAGGTGTTGTCGCGCGCGCCGATGTAGGCGACGTTCGTCCCTCCGAAGCGCCCGGTGAGCTTATTGGCCACGATGGGATCGTTGATCGACCGGGTGTAGACCGTCTGAATCGGCGTCCGGAACAGGTCGCTGCCTTCCTGAAAGAACGGTCGCCGTTCGGGGAAAAACAGGGCGAAGGTCGAGTTGACATCCACCTGCGCCACGTCGGCCTCGATCTGGCTGAAATCCGGGTTGATCGTCATGTCGGCGGTCAGGTCCGACGTAATGCCGTACTTAACATTGAGCGACGGTTCGACATCGACCCGCCCGTTGTCGAATCCTGAATCAGGATCGCCGGAAATCCCCAACGCCCCGGATTGCGCCCCCGTGATCGAGGGCAGGATTTCCAGGTTTCTGCCGGAAGTCACGCCGGTCATGCCGTCCAGGGTACCGAACTGGCACGTAAAGCACGGGTTGTCGCGGTTGATGGCGGCCCAGGAGTAGGTGTTTCGGCTGTCGCGGGGATGGGTGATCCAGAACGTAGCCCGCCAGGTTTGCACCTCTGCCTTCGGAAATCGCAGGCTCCGGAAGGGAATGGCCATTTCTATCTGATAGCCTGTGTCGGTTACCCTTCCTTCCGACTGGTACACCATGTTGAAACTGACGTCTTCGTTCCCGAAGGAACTGCGCGTATCACCCTGGATGCCCAGCGGGTTGGCTGCAATGAAATAGACCTTCTGCCCGTCGCCGTTGGTATCGAGCAGCATGCCCGAATAGTCGTCGAACCAGATCTGGTCGCGGTCGCTCATGTTCGCCCGGATAGCCGCCGGGTCATCCTTAATGACGTAGGCGACGTAGAGGTTTTCCTCGTCATAGGTCAGGTACACCGTCACGTCGATAGGCGGCTCCGTCTGATCGCCGGGAAACGTCTCGGCGAAGTTGACGGCGCGCGCCGCACTGATCCAGCCCGCCTCCTCCAACTCGCCGTCGATGTGGATCTCCCCGGTCAGGCGCGGAATATGAAGCGACGGCTCAATATTGGGCGTAAAGGCGGTTCCTTCATCGACGACGCCTTCCGGAACAGCGGCCAGCGGCTGCGCCATGGCAGTGGAAGCAAACAGAAAAGCGACAAGGCACAAAGCCGGAGCCCGGAGGAGCCTCGTAGGGGCATGGTACGTCATGGTAGCGAGAGGGTCGGTAGGCAGAGAAACGAGTAAAAGTGGCGGCTAGGAAACTAGCATTTCGAAGGGGGTTCACCGCTACGACCCTTCCGGATGATTGTTACAGGAGTATGCAACAATTTCATAGTGGGGTACATCGAATGCCCCTGCCCCCTTCATACAATGCACCTGCGCTGCCCCGTGAGGCGGTCGTCCAGCATCCGGGCCTTACATCGTTTAGCCGACGCAATCCTATAGTGGACAGGTGTTATCCGTCCGTGAAATCGGAATGAAGCTGTTGAACGTCGCGACGACGCATATTCAAAGGGATGACGGGAGAACCGATGACATCTATAAACGCTATGGCAAGCGTGCGCCCTGCACGGATCATCCTGGTATGACTCTTGTACAACGAGCGCCTGAATCATGAGGTCTTTTCCTTCTGTCTACCACCATGGCACACACCCTGAAAGTTCAAAAAATGGGCGACGCGCTCGGGCTCATTCTTCCATCATCGATGCTCGAAAAACTGAACGTTCGGGAAGGAGACGACCTTTTCGTGATTCACACATCCGACGGTATAACGCTCACGCCGCACGATCCCCACGTTGCCGCAGCCGTCGAAGACGCTCGCGCGTTTATGCAGACCTTCAGTAATGTATTTCGGGAATTGGCGTCGTGATCCGTCCTGTAGTAGTGCCTCCTTCCGTACACACGCATCCGAAGTGGCTCACGTCCCGCCTCGTCGAAGCATTGCACAACGAGTCGCTCCACCGATTTGGCGGCACGGCCGGCATCCGCGATCACGACCTGCTGGAAAATATCCTGGCCCATCCCCCGCGCCTCTTCGCCAACGCGCGAGACACCACGCTTTTTCAACTGGCCGCGGTCTACTGCACCGACATCGTGCGCGCCCGGCCGTTCGTCGATGGCAATGAGCGCACCGGGTTGCTGACCGCCCGCGCCTTCTTGTTCCTGAACGACTACCGGTTGACACCCGACGACACAGAAACCGTGAGCGTGATCCAGGCCCTGACCGACGGCCAGTTGGAAGCCGACATTTTGGCGTTATGGCTTGCCCAATACTCGTCTCAACTCTAGCCGAAGCCTTCCCTTCATGTACATGGAGCAAAAAATGAAGTCCGGCACCCCCACCAAGGTGCCGGACTTCGTTGGTCCCACCAGACCAATACGGATCAGAAGTGCCGTTTAGAAGTGCCGTACATGTATATATTCGCTTTTTCGCTCCGAAAGGGATCACACCTTTGAA
>JBHHWM010000170.1:0-10710 GCA_046756545.1 Rhodothermales bacterium
ACCCAGGAAGACTCCCTGGCGCTCGTAGCGTTCTATAACGCCACCGACGGCACGAGCTGGACGAATTCGAATCGTGAGGGATACGCTAGAAGGCATACCTCAACACCACGTACACATTGTCGTTTTTCTCGAACTGTCCGAAGAACGTAGACTCCCTTTCTCCCCCCAGCAAAAGGCTTCCTGCGGCGAGCCGTACGCCGTCGCTCAATTCATACTGCACCTCCGGATTGACGTAGTAATCGTCTTCATTCGGGCTATAGAAGGTGAAGAAAGAAAGACGCACCGTTTGATATTGCATCAACTGCGTCAGCCGTACGCTGAGCGTGTGGCGCCATTCCTTGCGCAGGGGGAAACCCGGCGGCAACGTGGCCGCGTATTGCGCATGTTTTTGAATATGCTCGCCGTAGTATTGCACGCCGACCGTGAGGTTCTCCGTGAAGGCTCGCTGATACCCCGCCAGGAGGCGTACCTGCGCGTTTTCAATCGCGGGGTTGGTGCCGTCGGTGTCGTCTCTCGAATCGTAATACCCGCCTTCGAGGCTGAGCACGCCGTTGAGAAACGCGCCCTGGATGCTGGCTCCGTAGACGTTGAGCCGGGGATGGAACACCGTCACGAGGCCCGTATCCGGATCGAAGTCCATGCCCGGCGGGCTGGGATAGAAGCCGCGATAGCCGTAGAGCGACACGACATAATTGCCGAGGTAGCGATAGAGCCGGAGCGCCCACTGGGTGTTTTTCAGACGATTCTCCGGCAAGCGTTCGATACGGCCCGTAGCGGCAGGAAACGGATTGTACGCCGTCAGACGTTCGCCGGTAGGCAGAATGTCCGGCTGGTAAAAGGGAATGACGACGGCCTGGGCCGAGATCGCCTCGTCGAAGACGTTTACGCTGAGCGCATCGGAGCCGAACTTGAGGTATTCCAGCGGGCGACCCGATAGAAAGGCCACCCAGTCTTTGGGAAAAACATCGTTGATGAAAACGAGATCGCCCACCCCCCAGGTGATGATCTGGCGACCGGCCCGAATGTCGAAAGTCCCCCACTGAACGTCCACGTAGGCTTCGCGGATCTCGATGTCGGCGCGTTTGGCGATGCTGTCGTAGTAGAAGTCGACCTTTCCCAGCAGCCCGGCGTTGCTGCCGAAGCGCGTGAGCTCCAGTTGTATCCGTTCGTCGCCGAGCAGATAGTCGGGCCAGGGCTCCCCGCGCCCGTTGACCGAGCCGTCGGTGTCGGCTATTCGCAGCGCATGGTTGACCTGTACGAAGCCGTGGAGGGCAACATCCTGGGCGAAGAGGCCGCCGGCCGGGATCAGCGCCGCCGCGAGCAAGATGGCTTTGAGATACCGCGTCATTGCACCCACTCCCTCGGCGCATTACGGAGATAGCGCTCGGAAAAAAGGTTGTCTTTCAGGCCCACGTTGTACTTCACCTCGGGAAACGTCACTTCGGTGCGGTGGCCGTTCTGCACGTTGGTCATGGTGCGTTTCATGATGGTCGGGATGCCCTGGATCTCCTCGATCTGCTCGGCTGTGAAGGTCTTGTACAACGTGCCTCGCCCGTCGTAGTACTCCTCTTTCAGCGGCAGAAACGTATCCTTGTCGATCCAGGCGACCTTGCGGCTATAGTAGGCACTCTTTGCCTCCCTGGGCACGCTTTCCAGCACGTACGCAGGGGTTCCGTCGAGCATCTCTTCGCGCAGCAAGGAATGGGTGTCGTCTTCCAGGGTGCGGCCGGAGACGTCCTCGTAGCTGAAGTCCGACCCTACGAAGCTGGAGTTCTTGTCGTCGGCAGCAATGCGTTGGACGAGTTTGATGGCCGGCACGTAGAGCCAGCGGTCGTCGTCCTTGCCGGGGTACTTCCAGACCATAAAGGCCATGGCCCGGACATCGGCCGGGCGGTGGAAATACATGTAATACTTCTGCTCCTCCGCATCGCCGTTGTCGAGGCGCAACATGGTCAGTTCGCGGGTTCGCTCTTTGCCTCTCTCGCTGATGAGCTTCATGAGCACCCGGGCCTTGATATCGTCGCCCGCGTAATAGAACGCCTGCCGCGCTTTACGGGCGATCTCTTGCCCGGACAGTTCCTGGGCCGTCGCCGGTGTTCCCTTCGCGAAGGCGACTACGACCAGCGCGATGGCGAGAAACCGGATTGGTTTTATGTTCTGCATTCCTTCCTCCTCTTGGTTGCTGATTGTCCGACTCATGGTCGGTCAGGTTCGTACTTTCAAAAACCGGAATCCTACGACTCGCATCAGAGCGGGCAAGACCAGCAAGGTGGTCAGCCCGCTGAAGGCCATCAGCATGGCAAAAAAGGCCCCGACGGTGACGTACGGCGTCAGGCTGGCCAGGACCAGGGGCAGAAAGCCCACAATGATGACGAACACATTGCGAGAGATGGCGCGGGCCGGTTCTTGAAAGATGTAGCGGTTGGTGGCTTCGAGGTCGCCGCAGGCCCGGTATTGTTGCCGGAACCGTTGAATGAAGTGAATCGCAAAGTCGATGGAAAGGCCCAGCGCCAGCGCCGACACCACGGCCACCGGCATGTCGTATTCTTTACCGGCAAACCCGATCAACCCGTAGGAGAGGACGATGGCAAAGGTCAGGGGCATCATCGAGATCAAGGCCAGCCCCGGCGAGCGAAATAAGATGAGCATCAACAGAAACACGGCGGCAAACCCTCCGAGGACGGCTTTCAACATGCCTTTCACCATCAAGTCCTGCCAGACCTTGTTGATGTAGGTAAGCCCGGACCACCGGATCTCGATGCCTTCGGGGACCCCGTTATCCTCGAAGAACTGCCGGGTGTCGGCTTCAACCTGTTCCATGTCCCGGTTGTCGCCTTGTTTCATTTGCACCCAGATGTTCGCCTGCCGGTAGTCGTAATCCACGAAGTTGTCGAGCGCATCGGGGTCGCCGGACATGAGAAAAAGGAAGAGGTACTGGCCGATCTCATCCGTGCTCTCAGGAATCATACTCGGCGTTCCCTGGTCGCCCTGGAGGACGTGCCCCACCCGTTGCACGATATCCGCCACAGAGGAGGTTTTGCCCACCACGTCGCGTTCTTCCAGATAGGATTGAAGCGCCGCGATGTAGGCCATCACGTCCGGACGCTTCATCGCATCGGGTTCCTGTCCTTCGAGCGTCAGGTAGGCCATGTAGGTGCCGCCGAAGCGCTCGTTCATCACCTCGTCGGCCACGCGGATTTTGTGGTTCGGGTTGAACCATTTTACCGGGTTGTCATTGACCACGATTCTGCTGAGTCCCCAGCTTCCCAGGGCCAGGAGCAGGACGGCTCCCAGCAGCACGGCCCGGCTTCGGGCAAACGCAAAACGCCCCACCTGCGGCAGAAACCGGACCAGCCAGGAGGACTTCGCTTCCCGCGTTGCCATCTTCTCGATCAGTTTTTCCTCGCGCATCAGCATGATCGAGGCCGGAATGAAGGTCACCGTCAACAGCCAGGCCGCCAGGATGCCGAAGGCCACGAACGCGCCGAAGACCCGCACCGGAGGGATGTCCGCCAACATCAGCGAGGCAAACCCCACCGCCGACGTGAGGGAGGTGTAGAGCATCGGGGTGAAGAGTTCGTCGGTCGTTGCCATGAGGGCTTGCCGGCGGTCTTTCAGCGCCGGATAGCGGTCGTAGAATTCGCTGAGCAGGTGGATGGAATCCAGCACGGCGATGGGCATGAGGAAGACGGGAATCATCGAACTCATGATGTGAACCGTGAAGTCGAGTCCGATCAGTGCCCCCATGCCCCATGCCACACTGAACATGGCGACGATCATCGGCGGGACGACGAGGGAGACCTTGCGAAAGACCAGGAGCATCAGCAGGAAGATGACCAGCCCGGCCAGCGGTGCCAGGATGCCCATCTGAACAAACATCTCGAAGCCGAACGTATCCTCGGCCACCGGTAACCCGGCGATATAGTAGTGCTGCCCCTCTCCCAGTTCCTGTTGCGCCAGCCGTTCTATTTCCTGGGAGATGCCGTAGCTCATATCCTTCTGCTCGATAGGCAGATACAGGGCTACCGCGTCGCCCTCGACCGAGATGATTTTTTCGACGAAGAGGGGATTGTCGAACACGCTTGTCTTAACGGCGTCCGCCTCTGCGTCCGTCTCGGGAGGCGTCTCCATGATCCGGCGGATGTTCAACATGCCCCCGTTGGAGGTGACGTTGTCCGTCGTGGTGAAGCTGATGACATCCTCGACCAGAATCCCGTCGATCTGCAGGATCTGATCGGTGAGGCGCGCGATACGGCCCAGCGTTTCGGGGCGGAAGATCCCGGCGTCATCGGTGATGCCCAGGACGATCATGTCGCGGATACCGAAGTCCTCCTTGATTTGATCATAGAAGAGCCGGTCGACCTGATCGGCTTCCAGCATGTTTTCCGGGTCGGTGTCGATATGCGCTTTGGGTATTTGCCAGAGGAACAGGCCCGTGATGACGACCGTCAGTGCGATCACCAGCCTGGGGTGCTCTATCGAAAAGTAGGTGATGCGTTTCATGCTCGAATTCCGTGTGTTCTGCGATGGGTTGGGCAGGATGTACCTTGCGATACCTTCTGCCTGAACGATGGGGACTTCTTCGGACGTGCTTGCGCGTGCCGGGCTCAGAGACGGGCGTCTTGCGCAGACGCTCCGGCCCCAGGATCAATCGATCATCTCACGGCTCCTCTCCCACGTCTACTTCGAATCCCCGCGCTTGCCAGTCCTGCACGCTTTCTCTGAGAAGCACCGCCCGGTATCCCCTGGTGCGTAGCAATTCGGCAGCCTCGATAGCCAGAATGCAATACGGACCCCGGCAGTAGGCCACAACTTCTTCCCCCTCCGGCAATTCGGACAGGCGTGCTTCGAGTTCTTTCAACGGGATGGACACGGCCCCCGGAATATGACCGGCGCGGTATTCCTCGACGGGGCGCACGTCGATGACGGTTATGCTGCGTTGAACTACGCGCTCAACCAGTTCCTCGCGGTCGACCGGTTCCAGGTCTTCTCGTCCCTCCAGGAAGAGCCGTGTAACCCGGTCAATATCTCCCAGTTGTTTCTCCGCCAGGAGGCGTACCCCTCGTAGGAGATCACAGACGGCAGGGTCTGCGATGCGATACGTCACAAACAGGCCTTCCTTTTCGGCTTCGACGAGGCTTGCCCCACGCAGAATATGAAGATGCCGAGAGGTGTTCGCCACGGTCAGATGTGCTTCGCGGGACAGGACCTCGACCGTTCTCGGGCTCTGGCAGAGCAGGTTGAGCAGTTCCAGGCGTTTGGGGCTGGAGAGGGCCTTGCCGATGCGAGCAAATTGCTCGTAGATGGCGTCTTTATAACGTCGATTCGGGATAGCCATGGCTTTCTGTGTCACTATTCAATCAATTAGTAGAATATTAAAATACTGATGGGGTTCTTGTCAAGACGTCCTGTTTGAAGAAGTGATCAAGCTGAGGCCGGGATGATTCAGGGGAAGGGAGGCGCTTTTCAGCTGCCGTTCAGGAATCCGTAGTACAGCGTGAGCAGCGCCGCCAGCACGTACATCACCGCGTGTACGTCGCGTGCTTTGCCGGTCAGGAGCTTGAGCAGCGTGTAGGAGACGATCCCCAGAGCGATGCCGTTGGCAATCGAGTAGGTAAACGGCATGGCGGTGATGGTGAGGAAGGCCGGGAGGGCTTCGTCGAAGCGGTCCCAGGCCAGGTCTCGGATGCCGTGCATCATCAGGGCCCCGACGACGATGAGGGCCGGGGCCGTCGCAGCGGCGGGGATGGAGGTAAACATGGGGGTAAAAAACAAAGCCAGCACAAACAGACCGGCTACCACGACCGCCGTCAGGCCGGTGCGGCCTCCCTCTTCGATCCCCGTAGCCGACTCCATGTAGGTCGTGACGGTGCTGGTGCCCAGGAGGGCACCGACCGTTGTGCCGAGAGCGTCGGCGGCGAATGCCCGGTCGGCGCGGGGTAATTCGTCGTGTTCATTGAGAAAACCGCCCAGGCGTCCGACCCCGATCAGCGTGCCTGCCGTGTCGAAGAAGTCGATGAAGAGAAAAGCCAGTACGACGGTCAGCAGTTTGCCGGAGAGCAGGACGCTGAAGTCGAAGGCGACGAACGTTTCGCGGGGCAACGCAGGCAGGGAAACGATGCCGGAGGGGAGGGCCGTCATCCCTGTAAGCCAGGCGAGGGCCGTCACCACCAGCATGCCGATCAGCAGGGCTCCGGGTATTTTGCGCGCGAGCAGGGCGCTCATCAGCACCAGGCCGAGAAGCGCCAGCAGCACGGTGGGGCTTTGCACGTCACCCAGCGTTACCAGCGTGTCCGGGTGGGCCTCAATAATCCCTCCGTCCTTTAGCCCCACGATGGCCAGAAACAGGCCGATCCCGCTCATGGTGGCTGTTTTGAGGGTTGCCGGAATAGCGTTGATGACGGCTTTGCGAATACCGGCAACGGTCAGCAGCAGAAACAGGAGTCCTTCGATGAACACGGCGGCCAGTGCCATCTGGTAACTGACGCCCATGCCCAGCACCACGCCGAAGGTGAAATAGGCGTTCAGTCCCATCCCGGGGGCGAGCGCGAACGGATAATTGGCATAGAGCCCCATCACGAGGCAGGCCAGGGCAGCGGCCAGCGCCGTGGCCATCGTCACGTCGTCAGCGGGCATCCCGGCCCGGGAGAGGATCTGCGGATTGACGAGCAGGATGTAGCTCATGGTCAAAAACGTAACCACCCCGGCACGAATCTCTGTGCCCGGCGTGGAGCCGCTTTCCTTTATCTTAAAAAGACGTTCGAGCATCGGCAGGGCTACACGGGTGTAACAATAATCGATAGAGAAAGCGTCTTGAGTGTTCTCTTCGGAACCTGCTGCGAGATCGACTCTATAACTCCCCTTTCCACTGCCCGGCAACCTATTTTTTTCGGCTGCTAAATGCAAGGAAGGTACTGGATGTCGGATCATGGTGTAATACTTTCGTAAGGTCGTACATATGACCAGTATTCATGCAACGAAGGCCTTTCCAGGGCGTGTTAGTTAAGAGATTGCTCATCCGGACGACACTCAATCCTGGGGAAATCTTCCTCAAGCCCTTTGTTATTCTGTGTACCCGGCACGAGCGATATGTATAAACAAGCTGAGTTCCTCCGCCGTGTCGGGCTCGTCTGCTACGAGCGGCCGCGGGCGCCATCCGGACGAGAGGTTTGCAGTGTTCTATAATGGATAAAGAACTCTCAAGGAAATATCAGGACCTGATTGATGGGCTGCAGGAACTCGTCAAGGAGTTGGCGGCGCTCCGGTTAGAAAACGAGCGTCTGTCCAAGGAAAACATTACGCTCCGTGAAGAGGTCTCGTTGCTCCGCCTCTATATCGATACCTATCAGCAAGAAACCGACGCCGTAGCTGAACTCGAAGAACTGAACCTGACGCCTCCCATCAGCCACGACGCCCTGGAATTCTACGAATCCCTGCCTCAGTCCTTCAATTTTTCCGAATTGTTCGAGCTGGCCGAAATGCTCGGCGTGGAGAAGCAGCGGATGAAAGGATTTATGACCACGTACCTGCGCGAGAATATGATGAAGCAGCACGGCACCCGCGTGGAAAAGGTACGGGCCCCCGGAGACCTCTGGGAACGCCAGTTCGGCAGAATGGATCAGGGCGAGGAGGAGGCGAAGACCTGACCGCAAGAGTGTACGATGATACACCCCTACGGATGTCAACGGGTGTTACGCTTTGGTCTGGCGTCGGCGTGTGCGGGCATGGAGGCGTTCCCGATGTTCGCGGACCTGCCGTTCGACGGCATCGAGCGCTTCCATCAAGGCATTGGCCACCGTCTCGTTTTTTCGTATGGCGGCGATATTGTCCGGACGGTGGTAAAGGACAAGACGCACTTTGTAGTCCGGTTTACGATTGGCTCCACTGACGGTCTGGACGGCCAGCGAAGCGCCGGTGATATCGTGGTGCCGGTGGGCCAGTTTTTCCAGGCGTCGTTCAACTTTTGCCTTCAGGGCGTTGGTTAGTTTCTCTGTGTCGCTATGATATTCAACATCGAAAGCAATGGTTTGCATCTGGATCTTCGCTTTGTGATGGTTCAACATGATACGGCGTAGCGAGGGCCAAGCCCTGATGCGCCTATCCTCAAGAAACGTGCCTTCTCGTTCGTCAGCAACGGGGCTCCCCGTATTGGGGTGTAGGTGAACGGAAGGGAAGGTCGTAGTGGTATTTTCTACGATGTACAGGGCATTGTGCTCCGTGAAGTTTCGATGGGTGTAAACCCGCTACCACGCTCCATAGATCGCGCCGTATTTTTCCCGAATGTAGGCCAGCCAGGGGGCTGCGTGCAGTCCGGTCCCGGTCACGTTTTCCAGCAACTCGGTGGCCTGAAGTTTTCGGCCATACCGGTGGATGTGGACGCGAAGCCACTCCAGTAAGTCGGCAAACCGGCCGGTGGCGATCTGGTCTTCCAGGTCGGGGATATCGTGTTTGGCCCGGTCGAAAAGCTGGACGGACATCAGGTTGCCCAGCGCGTAGGTGGAGAAGTAGCCGATGGCACCCAGCGACCAGTGGATGTCTTGCAAGACGCCCTGGGCATCGGTTTCCGGACGCAGGCCCAGGTATTCTTCCATCTTGTCGTTCCACAACGCGGGGAGTTCGTCCACCGACACGCGCCCCTCGACCATCGCCTGTTCCAGTTCGAAGCGCAGCATGATGTGCAGGTTATAGGTGACTTCATCCGCCTCCACGCGAATCAACGACGGCTCGACTTTGTTGATGGCTCGGTAGAAGGCATCCAGCGAAACACCGGCGAGGGGAGTGGGGAAGAGGGCCTGAAAGCGCGGGTAATAGTGCTGCCAGAAGGCGCGGCTGCGCCCGATCAGGTTTTCCCAGAGGCGCGACTGCGATTCGTGCATGCCCAGCGAGGTGCCGTCGGCCAGGGGCGTGCGGTCGAGGCTCAGGTCGATGCCCTGTTCGTAGAGGCCGTGGCCGCACTCGTGCATCGTGCCGAACAGCGCCATCGGGAAGAAGTGTTCGTCGAGGCGGGTAGTGAGGCGCACATCGGTGATGGAGAACGAGGTGGTAAACGGGTGGGCCGAGAGGTCCTGGCGGCCCCGGTTGAGGTCGTAGCCGAAATCGTTGATCACCTCCAGGCCGAAGTCCCACTGTTTTTGCGTTTCGAAGGACTGATGGATGAAGCGGTCGTCGGGGCGCGCACAGCCGGCGATAGCCTGCACGAGGGGGACCAGCCGGGTGCGCAGGTCTTCGAAGACGGCCTCCACGGTCGCCGTCTTCATGCCTTCCTCGTACTGGTCCAGCAGGGCGTCGTAGATCCGATCTTCGTAGCCGAGGGCTTCGGCTTTCTGGATGTTCAGGTCGATGAGCCGTTCCAGGTGAGGCGCGAACGTCGCGAAGGTGTTTGTCTCGCGGGCCTGGCGCCAGGCTTGCTTGCCGCGAGCGACGGCCCGAGCCATCTCGGCTACGAGCGAGGCGGGGATCTTGAGCGCCTTTTCGTAGTCGCGCCGCGTGACGCGCACCAGGGCGGCTTCGGTCGAGAGCGGATCGAGGTCGGCGGTTTCAGGCTCGAGCGTGTCCAGCAGCCTCCCGACCTCGTCGTCGGTGAAGAACTCGTGTGCCAGCTTTCGTAGCGTGGCCACCTGGTGCCCACGTGCTTCTGAGGCACCGTCGGGCATGTAGGTTTCCTGGTCCCATTCCAGCACGGCGGCGGCAGCGTTCAGGTCCTGCACCTGCCCCAGCAGGTTCTGGAGTTCATCGAAGGGTGTTTGCATCACGGGAATCGGTCAGGGAGAGGGGGGAAAGTGCTCCAAACGACGGACACGGTGGTTGGTTCGCGAGGGGCAGGGCGGTCTTACGGTTTGAACGGCGGCGGGTTTGGGAGTGGAGAAACCACAGGACGCAGGGAGTGAATGAAAAAAACGTGAGAACAGGGTTGGGCTCATCCCGAAGGTAGGGGAAAAGGATCCTTCATGTTGACTTGTGCGTGGAAAGGGGCGTACATTACGCGGCCCTGTGCCAGCCCAGGCCAACGTAGCTCAGTTGGTAGAGCAGCTCACTCGTAATGAGCAGGTCACCGGTTCAAGTCCGGTCGTTGGCTCCCCAATAATCGCCCTAAATGATGTAAAAAGGCTGATTTTAGGGCGTTTTTGTTTTTGGCTTATCGAGGCAGAGAAGAGGCGTGCCCAAAATATGCCCAAAATCTTTAATAGATCAGGCTGTCTCCAGCAGGACATCCACCGCTTGTAGCATGTCGCCCAGACGGTCGGGAGAGAGCATTCGGACGAGGATCACCTGAACAAGAAACCATGCTTGATGGACGGTGAGATCCCCAGTCACGGCGGGCGTATTTACTGCACCGTGTAGCGCGCACAGGGGACGCTGCGTGGTACGGCGGTCGAAACGGATAGATTGGTGAGTTCGGGCGAGGAGTGTGCAAAAGCGACGCAGGAGCTTTTTACACTGCGGTGGAGAATGGCGACGAGAGGATAGCGGCCCCGAGCACGCGAGCGATCTTTTGATAACCCGTGGGATCCGTGGACAGGGGAAGCGTCAGCGATGTTGATCGGAGACACGGCCTTATGCGTGCCTCCAGGGGGCGGGCGGCTGCCATGCTGCTTCAAAGGATGTCTCAGTACCCGCTGCCGAAGCAGGAGGCCAGAGGAAATCATTCAGGACCTCAATGACTTCCCGCAGCGTCATCGCTTCGGTTTTCAGCCCTCCCCGGCGCAGGAA
>JBHHWM010000171.1:0-10666 GCA_046756545.1 Rhodothermales bacterium
CCACGAGGGACTTCCTGGTATTAAATGCCTATCTTAGGTCCTATGCATCATAATACCCTCCACTCGACCTCGTCCGTAATGACGACACCGACCCCTTTCAGGCTGTTGGTCGTAGAGGATGATGATACCGACGCAGTGAAGATTGAGCAGGCGCTTCGCCGGGAAAAGCCGCTGGCGCTCCTATGGCGGGCTCAGACGCTCGTCGAGGCGTGTTCCCTGCTCGAAGAAGGCTCTTTCGAGGTAGCTCTGGTCAAACATGAGATGCCCGATGGAAACAGTTTTATGCTGTTGAATTATCTGGAAGAGGCTTCCATTGCGCTGCCGGTGGTGGTGATGACGGGCTTTGGACGCGAAGACGTGACCGTCGCCTCGATGAAAGCCGGAGCTTGCGATTGCATACGCAAAGAACTCGATCATAGGCATCTGGAGTCGCTTCCGGCCCGGCTCCAGGAAGCGGTTCATCGGCACCGGGTAGCGCAACAGGTGGAGAAACGCATGCTTCGGCAAGAGCATTTGAATCTCATGGACATGCTTCGGTTGAGAGTGGCGGCCATCAAGCACGAGATCAACAATCCGCTTGCGATCATTTCCGGCAATGCCCAACTCTTAATCGAGTTGGCGCGCGTCAAGGATCTTGACGAGGAAGTGACCAAACCCATCAGCGACATCGAAGAGGCCAGCCTCCGGATTGCCCAGTCCCTCGAAAAGCTCAGCAACCTCAAGGAACTCATCACTCGCGAGTTCGAAAAGGGAGAGGGCGACCTGATCGATCAGCCCAACCTCTGAATGCCGACCCCCGACCACTCAACATCAACAACGAGTAGGAACTTCACTATATAGCACGGGTACCAGCGACCTGTTTGAATAGCGTGCCTCTGGGCTCATCCTTTGCCCTTGTCGAATTTGATGGCACATCGTATTCTTCAGGCAGCTTCATACGCAAATCCAGCCAATCAACACGGCCTATCGCAGATACTGTTACGAACGACGATTGACTCCATCGCTGAGTGGAGGCTCCCGTAGCCTTCCTCCACATGAACAGCTTTCGTAACAGGGCCGGATTATCCCTCGTCGTTAGAAAGCCCTCCGTCACCCTGTTTCCAGGCGAAGCGTTTATATGTGGCGGGCCGGTGGTGTGTATAAGAGCAGTATGTCTTTGCATCGATCTTCATGATGAACAGCGCGATGTTGCAACGTATCGTAGGAGGGGTGTTCACGGCGTTATGGGTCTTCGGGAGCGTGTTTCAGGCACAGGCTCAGGAAATCCATCTTCGCCGGATTGACGCACGCACAGACGGCGAGGTCTACGAGGTTACGGCACTGTGGCCCACCTCGCTCCAGGCTGCTCTGGATTCCATCGATGCAAGGGTGTTGAATGAGAAAGCGGTTCTGGCCGTATCGCGGGGCGTATTTTCCAGGTCTGAGTCGATCCAGCTTCCTTCTTTAGTATCGCCGCGCGTTCGGATTCTGGCATCGGATTACGACGAAGTCCCGCTCGCCGCGGCGACCGGGCAGGACGACCTTCTTTCCGAACTGGCACAGCAGCCCGCCGATGTCGGGGGGGTGGGCATCGAACGCAAGCGACCGATGGCTACCCTGAATACTCGCCTCCTCATCTACGATGAAGCCCGTGGGACCCTACGGCGCTATCGGCGGATGGTGGTTGCCGTGGACTATCCTGCGTCGCCACCGGGGCGTCGGATGGAGAGCACCAGGCTCATCCAGGGAGGGGACAATCCGCATCTGAACGTTCAGCGCAGCGTGCTGGCCGATGTCGATGCGTTCGTATACAAAATTTCCATCATCGAAGAAGGCATTTTCCGCATCGACCGAGAGTTTCTGTCGAATCTTCCGGGCCTTACGCTCTCGCCTGATAACATCGACCCGAACACCGTGAAGGTCTATGGGAACGGGGGAGCGCCGGTTCCTGCCCTCAACAGCGAGCCTCGCCTCGCCGACCTTGTAGAGAATCCGGTCCTGGTGCAGGGAGGTGGGGATGGCTCGTTCGATAACGGGGATTTTGTGCTCTTTTACGGTGCCGGACCGACGGGTTGGGACACGGCCTTTCAGCAGAATGGCACAGGAAACGATGTGCGAGAGTGGGCGCATTACGTCCATCCCTTCTCCAACGAGAATGTCTACTTTATCAAGATCGACGGGGTAGAGGGGCAACACCTTGAGCAGGAGGCATTCCCAAATTATCCCGATGCGACGCCGCTCACGCAGATTAGAGGTCGTCTCGCGGTAGAGATGGATGACTTCCTCTGGGCGCGCGAGAAAGGGGGCACCGGCCATACCTACGTCAGCGACCTCATCGCGCTGGGCGGTGGCACGCTCACGCTCCTCGACAATGCCTCGTTGCCTGGTCTGGAGGCTGGGACGGTCGAGTACCGGGTGCGGACGGCTATTCAGTCGAACCCAGCAGCGTCGGTTTTCTTTAAGTCGAACGGGGTGCAACTGGCGTCGGCGAGCTTTGGCGGGGTAGCGAACCGGCCTACCAGCGTGGTGGCACGGTCGGGCGTCGTTTCCTTCGAGCAGACGGTGTCTTCTGGCACCTCGCTGAACCTGATTGCGGAGTTGGAAAACCGTTCAGGCAGTCCCAAAGCCGCCGTCGATTGGATGCGCGTTTTTTATCCCAAAGCCTTGCGGGTTGTAGATGGTTTTCTCAGGTTCCACACTCCCATCGGTGAGGCGGGGCGCTTCGAAATGGTCGTGAGCGGGTTCACGCAAGAACCGCAGATCTGGGACGTGACGGAGCCGGGAGCCATCCGCCGGTTGGGGGTGTCGGCTGGCCCTGGAACGTATCGCATCCAGGTTGAAGTAAGCGACCCCGAGCAACCGCGTGAGTTGGTGGCGTTTACTATCGATGCTGCACGTCGGCTCGAGATCACGGAAGTGTGCCTCGGCGAGAGCGGGTGCCGAATAGCCCCGCAGGACCTTCACGGGCTTCAGTCCTTTCCTCAATTTGTCATCGTTACTCCAGCGATTTTTCGCCCCTATGCCGGTGAACTGGCCGACAGGCGGAGGCAGGAAGGGATGACCGTCGAAGTCGTCGATGTGCAGCAAATCTATAATGAGTTTTCCGGCGGGCTGCCGGATCCACGGGGCATCCGGGATTACTTCAAGTTTCTCTACGATCGGGCTCCCGACGAAGAACGCATGCTACGCTATGCCCTGCTCTTTGGAGACGGTCACTACAACTATCGTAACATCGGGGAAGAACCGGAACTGGAAAACTGGATCCTCCCGTTCGAGACCGAGGAAACCTTCAATCCCGAGAGTTCCTATACCAGTGACGACTACTTCGGGCTGCTCGACGATAACGAAGGGTTATGGCCCTATAATCGCGGCGTCTGGTCCGGGAGCCAGGAGCATCTCAACGAACGCGTAGACCTGGGCATCGGACGACTTACGGTGCAGGACGCCACCGAGGCCAGCACAGTCCTGGAAAAGATCAAGAACTACGAGAGTAGCGAAACTTTCGCGCCCTGGCGCACGCGCTACCTGTTCCTGGCAGACGATGGACCCACCGGGCTCTCCGGCACACAAGATGACGAAGACCTGCATACGCAGAACACCGACGTCGTGGCCGAACTCGTTGAACAGGTTGCCCCGGAGTTGAACCAGAAGAAGATTTATGCCATCTCGTATCCGCGTGTCTTCCTGAATGGGTGGCGGTTGCCCGAAGCCAAGCAAGATATTTTATCGGCGATTCGGGAGGGAGTGCTGCTGGTCAATTACAGCGGGCACGGAGGAGAAGAGGGGCTGGCACAGGAGGATCTTTTTTCGAAAGAAGACGCCAGAGCACTCCAGAACAGCGACAAGCTGCCCATCTTCATCACGGCTACCTGTTCTTTCGGGCGCTGGGATTTGTCGAATGATCAGAGCGGAGCCGAAGAGTTACTGCTCAATCCCAACGGGGGCGCTGTCGCCATGTTGACGACGGTACGGACGGTTTACACTACGGGCGTTAGCACCACGACCCTCAACGTGGGTTTGAACATGTCCTTGAATAACGAATTGTTCAAACGCGATGAGAACGGGTTGGCGCGCCGCCTCGGCGACGTCTTGCGCCATACCAAGAATACGCGGGTCGGCTTCGAGGGAAACAACCGGAAATTCAGCCTGTTAGGCGATCCCACGATGCGGTTGGGGCTTCCCGCTCACAAAGTCGCAGTGCAACTGGTGAATGAAGTGGACGTGGACGAGCAGCTAGCTCCGCTTCGTGCCCTCGACCGTATTACGCTCTCCGGCGAAATTCAGACGCCGGACGGGGTTCTCGACCCGACGTTTAACGGGGATGTGAACCTCTCGGTGTTCGATGCGCAGCGCCGTGTGACGCTCCCGGTGCGTACCTTTATGCCGCGACCTTACTATACCGTCCGCGAAGATCTAATCTGGCGGGGCAAAGTGAATGCTGTCGACGGAGTATTTACGGCGACGTTCGTTGTACCGAAAGACATTTCCTACAGCAACAAGCCGGGACGCATTGCCGCCTATGCCGCTTCAGCCGATCTCCATGCGCAGGGCATCACAGAAAACGTCATCGTCGGAGGCACTGCCGACAACCCGCCGGATGACACCAGGGGACCGGAAATCGACATCTTCCTCAATGATGAAACGTTTGTGAGCGGTGGGCTAACGCCGCCACATCCCCGCCTCATCGTGAAGCTCTCCGACGAGAGTGGCATCAACACTGTCGGTGCCGGTGTCGGGCACGAGATGTTGCTCGTGCTGGACGACGACGAACAGAGCGCCGTTGATATCGGCGATCTATACGAGGCGGAGGAAAACTCGTATCAGCGAGGCACCGTCTCATTTAATTTCGAGGAGGCTCTATCGGCAGGGCCTCATTCGCTGTCTGTCCGCGCCTGGGACGTGCTCAACAACTCGGCGTCGGCATCGCTTGATTTCGTCGTAAGCGATGCGGAAGCCCTGGTGCTGGAAAATGTCTTCAATTACCCGAATCCTACGACGGGGCCCACGCGTTTTGTCTTCGAGCATAACCAGCCCGTTGGAACGCCCGCCTCCATCCAGATTCGGATTTACACCCTCAGTGGCCGTCCGATACGTACCATTGAACAAGACGAGGTGTTGCCCGGTGGACCGATGCAGGTGCCCTGGGACGGCCTCGACGACGACCTGGACTCGCTATCTTCGGGCGTGTACCTGTATAAGGTGCGCGTCGAAGTAGAGAGCCTGGATGGGGAGCGTCAGGTGTCGGAGCATATAGAGAAACTCGCTGTCATTCGCTAACTGAAAATCAACCTAATCTCAATAGAAGTAAGCTTTTATGTTTGGTAAGCTTATGCCTATTTTGATGAGGACTGCAAACCTTAAGGGAAACGTCATGAACCGTGTCTTTAAGACCCTAACCCACTTTTCACGCGCTTCTCGCGCCTTAGTGCTTGTCTTTATCGTTGTGCTGGCGGTGTCGCTTGGCGTCGTGCATCGCGCCCAGGCCCAGATCGGCGGTGCCGCCGTGGTCTTTCTGATGATCGAACCGGACAGCCGTTCGGCAGGGATGGGAAATGCCGGGGTCGCGCTGGCCGATAACGCCAATGCGATTTTCTGGAATCCGGCAGGCCTGGCCTATCAGACGGGCACCGAAGCAGCCCTCACCCACTCGAACTGGCTCCCGGAGTTTAAAGCGGGCCTCTTTTACGAATACCTCGTGGCCAAGCATCATATTCCAGGCTGGGGCACGCTCGGAGCCCACGTCACCTATCTGTTCCTCGGCGAGCACGAGTATCGAGATGCCCAGAACAACTTGCTCGGCGACTTCAAATCATATGACCTAGCCGTGGGGGTGTCGTACGGCTTTAAGGTGAGTGAGCACTTCTCGCTCGGTACCGGGCTTCGGCTGATCTATTCGAATCTGGCGCGTGTGAACGTCGGAGCGCAAGAGACGAATCCCGGTGTATCGGCAGGCTTCGACTTTGCCGGGCTCTTCAAAACGTCACCGTTTAGTCTCGGCGGGGCGCAGGCCCGTTACAACTTCGGGTTCAACCTGGCCAACATGGGACCCAAGATTCAATACTCGGACAGCGAACAGCGCGACCCGATTCCGACAAACCTCCGCTTTGGGCATGCCCTGACGCTAGACCTCGATGAGTTTAATACACTGACGTTCGTCAACGACTTCAACAAAATGCTTATCCGGGTGCGAGCCGAGGAGACGTGCATCGATCCCAACGACCCCGATACGTGCACGACCAAGTTCACGTCCGATCCCTTCTATAAAGCCGTCTTTTCTGCCTGGTCGCCTATCGATGTGCGGTCCAATGCGCTGAATGAAGACGATGCCGAGTTCGAGACCCTCAGCGCGTTGGAGCAGTTGATCATCAGCGTCGGGGCCGAATACTGGTACAACCGGCTTTTCGCGCTGCGTGCCGGTTATTTCTACGAGAATCCCTACAACGGTGACCGCCAATTTCTTACGTTTGGAGCTGGTATCCGGTGGAACATCGTCGGCGTCGATTTCTCCTACATTTATGCTCTCGAAGAGAACCATCCGCTGGCCAACACCATGCGGTTCTCGCTTCTGATCGATTTCGCTAAATAACATTCCGTCGATTTGTTTGGGCTTTTGGACCAAAGGCCGCTTAAGACACGCTCGACAAGAAGGCAGACAGGCGTGAGATTCGTGCCGAATCATCGTGCCTGCGGTCGTGTCTTAGGCGGCCTGTTTCTTCTTTGGATGGGGTGGGGTGGGGGAACACCCGTCGTTCAGGCGCAGCACGCCCCGGCGCGCTTCGCGGACCAGGCTCTGCGTCTGCGCCGTGCACTTTCTCCGAGCACGAACGCATCCCTGCGCCGCCCTGCCGCCCCGCACTATGATGTGGTCGCTTTGCGCGTAGCGTTTCAACCCGATACGACCCGCTTCACGACGGGTGACGGGACCTTTGAGGGAGAACTCTACGACGACGGGTTACGCCCGACAGTGGACCCATTACCCCACGACGCGGCCTATTTTCAGGCGCATCTTGCTTTCCTCGAAGACTACGTGGCAAAGGTTTCGGACGGGCAGACCCAGGTGACGCCCCATCTCGTTCCGGAGGTGGTACACGTCTCGCAACCCATGGCGGCCTATAGCCCCACCGGCCCCGATGCCGGGAGCGACGCCGAACTCGTCAAGCTGGGCGCGTTGATTGAAGAAGCCTGGCAAACCGCAGATCAGATCAGCTCGCTCGACCTATCCGGCTTCGATCCCGAACGGACGGCGTTCGTCCTGTTTCATGCGGGTGTCGGTCGAGATATTGAATTGCTGGGCACCACCCTCGATAAAACGCCACAGGATCTGCCGTCGATCTTTTTTGACGAACAGGCGCTGGCGCGGCTCGGCGTTGAGGCGGGCACGTTTCGGGGTATCCCGGTCCGGCATACGTTGGTTCTTCCTCGTACCGAAACAAGGCGAGGCTTCAATTTTATCTCTGACGAGCCGTTCTTGCTCGAACTCTCGACCAACGGGTTGCTGGCGGCCAGTTTCTTCAACTTTCTCGGCGTGCCGGACCTGTTCAACGTCGAGACGGGCGATCCGGCTATCGGTCCGTTCGGGCTGATGGATCCGCTGGGTATCTTCGCCTACAACGGGCTGTTTCCTCCTGAGCCGAGTGCCTGGACCAAGTACTTTCTCGGATGGGTGGAGCCGCTGGACCTCCGGGGCAACGAGCCCATATCCGTGACGCTTCCCGCGGCAGGATTGCAGGAAAGCCCGGCAGTAGCGCGTGCGCCGGTATCCCCTGTGGAGTATTTCCTCGTCGAGAATCGCCATCGTGATCCCGAAGGCGACGGCCTCGTACTGCGTATCTGGCAGGGTGGGCAGATCGTGGAGCAACGCGTGCAGAACGGTGATGAGGACTTTACGCGCTTCAACATCGAAGGCTTTACCGGCGGCGTCGTGGTGGGCGTCGATACCTACGACTGGGCGCTCCCAGGAGGCGTCGATGAAGATGGAAACATACTCAACGGGGGCATCCTCATCTGGCACATCGACGAGCGCCGCCTGGAAGCGGGGCTGCAAAACGGAGGCGTAAACACGGATCCCGAGCGTCGTGCTATTGATCTCGAAGAAGCGGACTCGGCTCAGGATCTCGGTTTTCCGCCCGATAATCCGTTAGGCCCTGCCGCCGACCAGGGTACGCCGTTCGATTTTTACTTCCTGGACAACCCCATCACCACGATCACCGCTACCGGGCAGCGGATCCAGCTCTACGAAAACCGCTTCGGCCCGGGCACCGTCCCGAACAGCAATTCAAACGAAGGAGGTTCGAGCTTCGTGGTGCTGGAAGATTTTTCAGCGCCGGGGTCGGAGATGACCTTTGTGTATCGGCGTGAAGGGGCCGAAGGCATCACCCCCCGCGTTCCGTTTGCAGAGACCGACCTCGGTAGCCCCATTAGCCCGGGAGGCTCGATTTCGTTCGAACCGGCTCAGCCTGATCGGCCCACCGACCTCGTAATGATCCATAACGGGCAACGTTGGATTGCGTGCAACCCCCCGACCCTCTGGACCATAGACGACACGTCAGGGGCGTTCACTCTTGAAGATAATCGCTACCTGCTGAGACCAGCCGTGACGGTATCAGGGGAGGGCATTTCCGTCTTCTTGGATTGCCGAATCGCGGCACCTTTCGATGTGTTGAGGGTTACGCGGGTCGCCGGACCGTCAGGGTTTCAGAGTATGGTGCGACTTCCCCTTGCGGGCAACCAGATGTCGATAATCGGACCACTGGTTGCGCTTGGGGAAGGGGTTGAAGAGGTACTCTATTTTGGATTGAAGGGGGAGAATGGAGTCACCTATCTCGTCCGTGTCAGGGAAGGAGAGGAAGCCGTCGTTGAGGAGACGCGGGAAACGTTTGAAACGTTGGCTGCCGTGGGATCGGACGAACTCGCGCTTGTTGGTAGGGAGGGCGTTTATAAGGGTGATGGCGAGATGTTGTGGACGTACACCCTGCCGTCTGCTGCGGAGATGGGCCAGGCTGTTTTTGGGCGTGACGTTACGGGAGGGACCGGGGCCGTTCCCGTTATCAGCAATGCCGAGTTGCTCTTCCTTCGCGCCGATCAAACCGTCGAACGCATCGACGTTAGCGGGTATGCTCAGTATTTTGGAGAGGGTGAAGCCGATCTGTCTCCCTATCCCGTGCTCGTCGATCTGGATGACGACGGCCACCTCGATGTGTTGACCACGTATGGGAGCAGGCTTTGGGCGTTTTCTCAGGACGGGGCGCTCGTGCGAGGCTTCCCGATTCCGCTTTCGGCACAGTCCGTGATGCAACCGCTGGTGGCCGAGCTTTCCGAAAGCGGAGCCTGGTCGGTCGTCGTGGCCTCGACGGACGGGTATGTGTATGCCTATGATCTGGGAGACGGAGGCCGCCTGGTCCCGGGCTTTCCGCTGGCCGTTGGTGCACGTATCGAAGCGACACCGTTATTGCAAGGAAATAATCTATACGCAGTATCATCAGGAGGGAGTCTGCGGTCGTGGACGTTGGAAAGCATTGGTCAGATCTGGTGGGGACAACACCTTGGCGATGCCCGAAACCGGAGCTTTGTGACGCTCGATACGGCACCGGAGCCGCAACCTTCGCCCCAGGCAGGCGGTTTGATCGTCGAGGCAGAGACGTATAACTGGCCCAACCCGATTCGCGACGGCACTACCTACCTCCGGTGCAAGACGAGCGAGGACGCCACCGTCCGCATCACGATCATCGATGCAGCGGGAAGCCTGATCGATGAGGTGGAACTCGATCTGCATGGAGGCACGCCCGCCGAACATCTGTGGCAGACCCCTGCGGCCAGCGGGGTATACTTCGCGCGTGTTACAGCCACCAGTTCGAGTGGACGGACGGCCACACACCTCATCAAGATGGCCGTGATTCGATGAATAGAAGGCATTGGACGATGAACGGGACCCTGTCGAACATTGGCGGTCGAACGGCAATACCGGTGTTCGTTTTCGCCCTCTTCTGTGTCACAGCAGTTCGTGCACAGGTCTCACCGTCGTTCTACGACTATGCCCGACCCTCCCTGCACTGGTATTCTATCGAGACCGAGCATTTCAACATTCTCTTCCACGCCGACGCCGAGGGTAACGGCAACAGCCGCACCGCGCAGGTCGTCGCTCGCATCGCCGAAGATATCTATCAGCCGATCACGTCGCTCTACGGGCACGAGCCGAATACCAGGATCAGCATCATCCTCAAAGACTACGAAGACTATTCCAACGGTGCAGCATACTTCTTCGACAATAAAATAGAGATCTGGTCACCTGCGCTGGATACGCCGCTGCGGGGCGATCATAACTGGCTGCGCAACGTCATCACGCACGAATTCACGCACATGGTACAGGTGCAGACGACGATGAAGGCCGGTCGGGGCATGCCGTTCTTGTTTTTCCAGTTGCTCGATTATGAAGATGTGCGGCGTCCCGATGTGCTCTATGGCTATCCCAATGTGCTTGTCACGTACCCCATCCCCGTCCTGAATAACCCGGCCTGGTTTGCGGAAGGAACCGCCCAGTATCAGCGTGCCTGGCTCGACTACGACCACTGGGACACCCATCGCGATATGTTGTTGCGCACCCGCGTGCTCGCGGGCGAAGAGCTTACGCTTGCAGAAATGGGCGGCTTCTATTCGAAGACGAGCTTGATGCGGGAAGGCGTCTACAACC
>JBHHWM010000172.1:0-10657 GCA_046756545.1 Rhodothermales bacterium
GAGGCTGGGTTTGGTAGAATCTCATGGCCGATCCTCCTGGAGTTTGTTTTGTGGATCCGAAGCACTACAAGGTAGGCTTCGGGAGGAGGCCATGATTAATATCAAATCGTTCCAGGCGACAATGGGCTCGCCGGTCTTGCCTTCTTCAGTAGCTGGTGTCTATGTTGCTTCAGGCAAATGTTATGCCGTGAGCCCATTGCGCCTGAACTCCACCGTTAGGCGTACAAAGGTACCCTCTGATGAATATGGGAAATGTAGATCGTCTTCGAAATAGGAGTGCAGAGGTTCTCTTTCACCTCTATGAGATGTCGGGCAGTGATACAGCCCTTAGGTTCAATCCAGATGAATTGCTTGACGATCTTGGATTCGAAGAAGCTGAATTTGTAAGCATTCTGAATTTCTTAGAGGAATCTGACTACATTCGGGTGCCTAAGCACGAGGGTGGAGGACTACCTTTAAGCATATACCTGACGTTTTCTGGTATAAATGAAGCAGAGCGAATTTATCAGCAGAACATGGCGAATATGACTCCAATAGAAGAGGGTAATACACTTGAGGTTTTCATAAGTCACAGTGGGCTTGATGTAAAGATCGCAAAGCGTGTCATTACCCTGATTAGGGCCGCGTTGAATCTTCCCAGCGAAACGATTCGGTGCACGAGTGTTGACGGTTTTCGTCTACCCGCTGGCATCTCCACCGACGAACGACTACGCCTAGAGATTCATGAATCGAGGGCTTTCATTGGCATCATAACTCCCAATAGTTTGGAATCGGTGTATGTATTGTTCGAACTCGGCGCAAGATGGGGGGCTCGAAAGTCTATGATTCCCTTGCTTGCTTGTGGTGTTGACGTGAATACTCTAAAAGCCCCTCTCTCTGCAATTAATGCTTTGAGTTGTGACCACCCAGCGCAACTCCATCAATTCGTAGAAGATCTCGCGCGGATCTTAGGGAAGCCTCTTGACCGACCAGCAGCGTATCAGAAGTGTATAGATGAGCTAGGGAAAGAAAGCTTAGAATGTGGACAGAGTATAGCATCTACGCATGGTGCTACCTCTAAGAAAATATCCTCCAACCTTGGCGCAATAGAAGAAGTAAAGAGAGCAGATTTAAGGGCCCGTCTTGGCCGTTTAGGAAGCTGGAAAGGTGAGATGATCGTTATTTCGAATCATGGCTCGTCCGAAGCCAGAAATGTGAAAGTAAAAATTGACGGCATTCCAATCACTGAGCATGCTATTGTCTACGGAGAACATCAGGAAATCATGAAAATTGGTCCTAGACACGAGATTGGTTATAAAATCGCTCTGCACAAAGGCACCCCCGATATGGTCCGTATTACGATAACATGGGAAGATGACTCAGGGGCGGATCGCAGGTATGAGGAGATGGTCAATCTCTGAAAAAAGTACGCATAACAAGCGGTGCAGCCGACCCTTGACCGCTCCCTCCCATTGCTACCGCTCCGGTCGGTCGCCCTCAAGCGCGGCTGAGCTTAAACTACTTGCTACTTGTCAAGAGGGCAGCGCAACTTTTTTTGCTTTCCGTCTCGTTTTCCTGGGCTGTTTCGTCGTTTCTGAGGCGCTCTGAGGCTGTTCTCCTCCACGTACGGGCATACCTATCCCAGGACCTCACGCCACCCGCGCCGGCCGGGGATGCCATCGATCCCTTTTTGACCTCGCCTGCCGACCCTTCCTTACTTGCGTTTGTGCCTGCTCTTGTCGATGCTCTGGCAGAGACCTTCCGTGATCCCTTCGTGGAGTACAGCACGCGGTCGGACGGCGAGGTAGAATTGACGTTCATCGAATTCGACTACGATCCGGATGCAGGGGACACGATCATCGAGTCGATCATGGTTTATCTGATCAGGGAAGGAGGCCGATTGCGCATAGAGCACGACCGGCACGTGATCGGGCTGTTTTCTCTTCAAGAGTGGCTGGACTTGATGGCGGAGGCAGGCTTCGAAGTCGAGCAGCACCGGTCGGAACGTTGGGAGAGGGCAGCCTAAGCGGCCCAGAGGTAGCGAAGCTGCTGTGAGGGGCCATAGTCGCTCGACATCCCTCGCCTGGCGCATCAACCCCTCGCCTGGCGCATCAAAATCGCGCACACATATTGCAAACATGTAAAATGTGTCTATTTTACATAAGCATGGCTCGACCACATCACCAACCCCTCACCCGCCATGCACGCACTCCACCGCCTTCCCAGCCCCAACGGGGTCCGACTGCTCCATCCTCTGCGCCTCCACAAAGGCCCCCACCGGCCCCTCCCCCTGATCGCCTGGCGGATCTGTGCCGGATTCCCCAGCCCCGCTGACGACCACCTCGACAACCCCCTCGACCTCAACGACCTGATCATCGCGCGCCCGGCCTCCACCTTCCTGATGCGCGTCCAGGGACGTTCGATGGAAGGGGCCGGTATCCACGACGGCGACCTTGTGGTTGTCGACCGCAGCCTCCAGGCCAAAGACGGCGACGTTGTCGTGGCCATCGTCAACGGCGAGTTGACGCTCAAGCGGGTGTGCCGCGCCCGCGGGCGGCTCTTTCTGATGCCCGAGAACGACGCCTACGAGGCCATCGCCGTCACCCGGGAGATGGACTTCGACGTGTGGGGCGTGGTCACCTACGCCGTTCACCGCGTCGAGTAACGGTTCTGTTCCATGCCGAGGATGCCGGGAGGCCATGCGTTCGTTTGCCCTGATCGATTGTAACAACTTCTACGTTTCCTGCGAGCGTGTCTTCGACCCCTCGCTCGAAGGCGTGCCGGTGGCCGTGCTGAGCAACAACGACGGCTGCGTGATCGCCCGGTCGGAGGAAGTCAAGGCCCTCGGGGTGAAGACGGGCGTGCCGCACTTCAAGGTCAGGCGGCTCTTCGAGCAGCACCGGGTGCGGGTGCTGTCGAGCAACTACGCTCTTTACGGCGATCTTTCGGGGCGGGTGATGCAGACGCTCCGGCGGTGCGCCCCGGCGGTGGAGGTCTACTCGATAGACGAGGCGTTTTTGCACCTGCCGGATGTGGGCACGGCTCGCGTGCAGGCCCAGGCGGCGCGGGCGCGTGTGCGGCAGTGGACGGGCATTCCTACGTCGATAGGTATCGGGTCGACGAAGACGCTGGCGAAGATCGCCCACCGGTTTGCCAAGCGGCACCCGGAGTACGGCGGGGTATTCGACCTGACGCACCGCCGGGACGTAGATGCCCTGCTGGGGCTGGTGGCGGTGGAGGACGTCTGGGGTGTGGGTCGGCAGTATGCGAAGCTGTTGCGGGGGCACGGCATCGAGACGGCGCGGGCGCTGCGCGATGCCGACGAGCGGTGGATTCGTCAGCGGATGACAGTGGTGGGGGTGCGTCTGGTCTACGAGTTGCGGGGGGTGTCGTGTTTGCCGTTGGAGCAGGTAGGGGGGGCGAAGAAGGGGATCACGAGCAGCCGGTCGTTCGGGTCGGTGGTGGAGAAGCTGGAGGGGCTGCGGCAGGCGGTGGCTTCGAACGTGACGCGGGCGGCGGAGAAGCTGCGGAGTCAGGGGTCGGTGGCGGGGCTGGTGACGGTGTTCATCACGACGAAGGCCTATGGCCGGGGGCCGCACTACACGAACAGCCGGACGGTGGTGTTGCCGGAGGCGACGGCGTACACGCCGGTGTTGATCGGGTACGCGCACCGGGGGTTGGCGTCGATATACCGGGCGGGGTACCGGTACAAGAAGGCGGGGGTGATCATGAGCGGTATCCACGGGAGTGAGGAGCGGCAGCGGGACCTGTTTGCGGGACTGGATCACGGGAAGGCGTCGTCGTTGATGGCGGCGGTGGATGGGGTCAACCGGCGGTGGGGCCGGGGGACGGTGTTTTTCGGGGCTTCGGGTACGGGCCGGCGGCGGTGGTTGATGAAGCAAGTGCTGCGTTCACCGCGCTACACGACGCGGTGGGACGAGGTGCCGGTGGTGGGTGATTGAGGGTATCAGAATCGAGTCGATCGAGGTAACAAGTGAGGAGTCGATGATCCCATCAGGATCTGTTTGTCGTAGTAGATAGAAACGGGACATTCTACGCCAACGCATACAGAGGGGAGGAACCGGTCATTCAAAACAACAGAAAAGCCATGTTGAAGAAACTATTGCCCCTGATCCTGATCGCCGGATTGTTGTCCATTAATGCCTGCGACACCGAGGTTACTGTGAAAAATGGGAAAGTGTATGTTTCCGGGATACCCAACGGAGTCAAAACCGTGGTGTTGACCCTGGAGACAGAGGATGGAATGCTGACCGTCAAGCGAGCGGTCAGGAACGGTAGGATCGCCCCGGTACCGCTCGGACCACTGTTTGCGGGCAAGACCTATGGGCGTGGCAAGATCAAGTTGGACACATTTTCCGAGAGCGGTGAGGAGAAGAATTACCAGAACAAGAATGCGGTAGAGGTGCCGGGGGACGGGACAGAGAAGGACATTCCCCTTTCCGATTTTGAGGAAATATAACAGTGATGGGACGATGAAAACACGGATATACACTCCACTATTCGCTCGCCTTTGTTTGCTGGTGGGTCTCTTGTTCGTGGCTCAGGCGGCCTACGGCGATGATGATTTGCGGCAGAGGCACCGTGAGCGTGCCAAGAAGCTCAAGCAGAAAGCACTGGAGGAGGCGACGGGGGTTCGGGTTACGACGCCCACCCCTCCGGTTTTTTTCCGTCAAATACTCCGAGATCTGTTTGTTCGGGATCTTGGGAATGGATTGTTTCTCTGGGATTTTGAGACCAGGACCGTCTCAACGTATGTGAGGTTCAGCATTCCTGTGGCGAACCCATGTCCGACCATGATCCAGATGCAGTATGTCAAGAGTTTCCGGTTTATCCGTCGTACGGGGACGAATTATCAACGTCAGCAACCGCCCGCGGGGCCTTCGGGAGCGGAGAAGCCGGATCCGCCTCCGGCCACGGCCGGCAACGGCGTGCAGGATCCCGGAGAGTTGGTCAGTGAGGGTGGAGGGCGATTCACTTCTTACGACCCGCCGGGTTCGCCGATATATGATGGGCAGAACGGCCGGCCCGCGATGCCGGCCAACGTCACGGCTGATCGCTATCGGTTGGTATTCCGGGTGGAGGTTCAGTGCAAGGGTGGGTCCAGAGACGGCGAGGTCGTCAAGCGATTCTACTGGACGATTGAGTGGACCATTCCGTATGCCGGCGGTACGCCGCAGGTGCAAAACGCCACGTCGAGCGTGCGGCAGATTTCCTCGAAGGAATACGACAATGCGGAGAGGCTTTTCGGGCAGAGTCATAACTGAGGGGAGAAGGAAGGCCCGTTCGTCGCGTTTTCTTTTCCTTCGCGGAAGTACGAGGAGTGGAACATGAGAGGGAGGGAGGAAAAGAGGGAAGCCCGTCGGGGACCCATGCGAGGAACCGGCGGGCTTTTTTGCCAGTTTTGTCTGCGTTGCGACAGAGGCCGGCGGTCTGTGCCTGTAAGCTACGCATGCGTTCACCGCGCTACACGAGGCGGTGGGACGCGGTGCCGGTGGTGGTGGATCGATGGATAGGGGAAGACGGAAGATTGAGCAGTTGCTGATTCCATCTGGATCTGTTTGTCGTAGTAGAAAAAGAAGGAAACGCCAACGCTTGGGAGATGGCGCCCTCTGTGCTTACATTCGATGAAACACTTTTTTCCGAGGTTAACCTCTACTACCGGGTGGCGAGGGCAAAAGGAAGAGCCATTCGTTGGTCAGAAACCGGCAACGATGACCAGGTTTGGAGATAAACCATGTTATCTCAGAAGCCCAAAGTGTTCATCGGGTCTTCGTCCGAGGGCAAGAAGATTGCGAAAGCGATACGGTGCGAGTTGCAGCCCGACTGCGAGGTGCATCTTTGGACGGATGACATTTTCACCTTGTCAAAGAGTGCTCTTGAATCTCTGGTAGCGGCGGTGAATGCATTCGACTTTGCCGTTCTAGTGCTTACAGGAGACGATACGATACAGAGCCGGGGTTCGGAGCAGCGTGCTCCGAGAGACAATGTACTTTTTGAGCTGGGTCTATTTACGGGGGCTATTGGTAGAGATCGAACCTTTATGGTGTGTGAATACACCACAGCTCTGAAGATCCCGACGGATTTAGCCGGTATTACCGCAGCGACGTACCGCTCAGCCTCAAAGGGGAAGAAGAACAAGAGGAAGAAGAACAAAGGAAAGACGTATTGTCTCGAGGAAGCCGGCCGGACGATCAGAGAGAACATAAAGAACACAGGATTGCGCGTTGGTCGCGAGCATCTCGGTAGGATAATGAAGGATCTTCTGGCCTTGCAGGAGTTGAAGCGGCCTTATCCCACCTGGTTCTGCGAAAAACGGCTGTGGATAGCCTCCAGAGGCATCCGGTCAACGCGGCATCTTGTAGAGAAGAGCGATGGAGGCAAGGTTCAATACAGCGGAGAAGTAAGAGAGTTGCTGCTACATGGCGACTATCATACCGTATTAGCGTTGTGCGGGGGGAAGTTTGACAACCGTGCTGAGAACGATGAGTATTTTGGACAATTCTATCACTACGCGGAAAGGCGCAAGAACAGTCCACGGACGTTTACGGACAACATTTACGTTTGCCGAGTCTTCATACAGCCTGAGAGCGGGGAGTTTGATGAGCTTATTAGCAAGGTCATCCGAGACCACAGAGCACATCGGGAGGAGGGTGTTCTGGCGTTGACCATAGAGAGCGAGAGGCGCAGGAGGCTCGAGGATCACTTTAGCGCTGAATTCTGCACTGCGCTTGATGGAGGAATAGGCTTTTTGCTATTACTCCAGGACGATGGGGCCTTCACGGTGGTCCATGAAGGCATAGCGAATAACCTGGCCTTTTTTACGTTTTCCTCTAGCGATGAGCCGGAGCTTACCCGAGATATGAAGTTGATGTTTAAGGTATTGTGTGAGGAGTCGTTGGAATACGTAGCGTTGGGTTCAGGAGGTGAGAAGGAGAGGGCCACCCTGGATTCGTTGCTGCGTCGCATTGCTGCAAGCGGCCCATGATTGCGTAGTTTTCGGGGAGAGCCCCCTTGATGTCGAGAGCGCATCCATCACGTTTTCTTTTCCTTCGACGTAAGTGCGTGAAGTGGATCACGCAGAGGACATGAAAAAAGCCCGCCGGGAACCCATGCGAGGAACCGGCGGGCTTTTTGTGCCGGTTGTCCTTAGGACAAAGCCGGCGGCCTGTGTCTGTAAGGTACGTACGGTGGGGAGGGATAATCAACCGCTTGCAGCTTATAGAATGCCCGGACGGTGAACGACATACGGGATCAAAAGCAGGCGGCCAGGATGGGCAGGAGTGATAATCATTTGATTCGGACGGGTGAGCGCGCGCTGATGCAGGTGCAGCGGGCGTCGATGATCTTTTTTATGTCCGAGTTTATGTCCTGCGGGGGTGTGCCGCGTTTGGAGACGTACCGGGTGTTGGGAGCGGCGTTTCACCTGAGTGAGCGTCAGATAAAGCGGATCGTACGGGATTTCAGGGAGTTTCAGGACGTGGCGGGCGTGCGTGTGGTGCCGCCTTTGGAGGCGCTGAAGGTGCTGGCCGGTGTTATGACGGCCCCCGGTCGTGTCCCGTAGCGAGCGCTTAAAAAGTTATATTCGGCGGCGTGCGGTGTCTATGAGGTATTGTTTTGTTTCAACTGTATTGGACGAGCATGCTGCTACTTTTCTTTGATTTCACCTTTGATATTTCCTTTGAGATCACCTTTCAAGATGGCACCGGCGCTAACGGGGACATCGAGCGTGACCTGCTCGCCGGCGGCTTCGATGCTGCGGATGGAGAGGTTGACCCGAATGAAGGGTTGCTGGTTGAGCGTGAAGAGGATGGTTATCTGCCCGCCTGCGTTCTCGGGGGTTGCGTTTTGAGACGGGTAAACTAGCGAACCGGGCAGATCGAGCAGGGCGACAAGTTTTTTCATGTTTTTGCGGCCGGGCATTTTCTTGGCGTTGACCCAGTCGTTGACGGCCGGTTGGGTGACGCCTAGCCGGTCGGCAAGCTGGGCCTGTGTGAGTGCGCGGCGGTGTATGGCCTCGCGAAGCTGTGCGGCGAAGACCTGGCGGTCGGTGTCGGGAGACGAAGGCATGGGTTCCGGGAGATGATGAAATATAACAGATGGTTGATTCAGTTATATTTGGTTATTATGTTGAGTGTGGCGTCACAGGTAAGGTACAAAGGAAATGGTTGTGGATGAAACGATGGGTCGCCCTCAACTGGTGTTGCCGCCGGCATATGAGGTGCGGCGGTTTGAGGCCAGGCGGTGCGTGAAGGCTCTGGGGATCAGCGTGACGGAACTGGCCCGGCGTGTGGGCCGGAGCCGGGAGACGACCTCGCGTGTGTTGAGCGGGTCGCGGTTTTCAATGGATGTACTTCGGCGTATAGAGGAGGCCCTTTTAGTGTACTTCGACGAAACGGGGGAAAGTGGATCATGAGCGTGGTCCGGGTCAAGAAGCGCGACGAGCATCCGTACGTAGTGCTGGAGCGGGAGACCCTGCGCATGGCTGCTGTTTCGTTGAAGGCGAGGGGTCTGTGGGCGCTGTGCATGACGTATCCGGATGATTGGGAGTTCAGGCCGGGGCACCTGGCGAGGTGTTCGGACCGGGATGGCGTGACAGCGATCCGATCGGCCATGAAAGAACTGGAGGCGGTGGGTCTGGCGTACCTGGAGCGAGTGCGCAGGGATGACGGCACCGTGCGAGGGACACGGTGGGTGATTTATGAGACGCCGGGGTTGAATCCGCACCGAGATGCAGAAAACCTCAATCTCGGTGAAGGCGAGCAAAGAGTTGAGACAAAAGGGCCGGGCCGAGAATCAGGATTTCCGAAACTCGGAAAACCCGAAACTCGGGCAACCCGAGACTCGGGAGATCGCACCCTACGTAGTAATGAAAAAGCATGTAGTAATCATGTTTTACTAAAAAAGCAGCAGCAGCACGCGCGAGGAGGCGGTGTGGTGACGGTGGAGGATGCTGCTACTGCTGTTTTAGATAGATCAAAATGTTTGCTGTTGCTTACAGTCAGGGGAGTAGATGAGCCGGTAGCCGAGCGCCTGGTGCGGCAGTATGACGCCGGGCATATACGGGCGATGGTGGAGCGGTACGATGCGGAAGGCGGGCACGGCCCGGGCTGGCTGGTGGCGGCGGTTGAGCGGGGGTATGAGCCGCTCCGTAATGGCACAGATGGCACACCTAAAAAAAAGGAGTTGATGACGCTGGCGGCGGCGCGGCGGGAGTACCAGGAGTTGACCGGCGGCGGTGATCCGCTACGTCCGTTTGATAGGTATTTCGAGACCGTGCGGTTGCCGGACAAGACGCTATTTCGGCGGCGGGAGGTGCCGGTATGATCGGCGCGAAGGTGTTGCCGCTGGCGGAGTTCCTGCTGCTGATAGGAGTAGTGTATCTGCTGCTGATGGTGGGGTGGCTGGTTGTTTATTGTCTGTGTATGCGGTGGAAGGGGTGTACGTGCCGCGACGGGCTTTTGTGGGAGAACTGCCCGGTGCACGGCGAGACCGAGCGGAGGGAGCGATGAGCGAACTCCTTGTTGGAATTGATCCGGGACGGGAGACGGGGCTGGCCGTGTATGCTCTTGCGTTGAAGGAGCTACTGGAATGCCGGTCGTGTTCATTCTGGGAGGCCGTTGTTGTGTTTCGGGATCATCTCTTGCCGTTGGGCGACGGCGGCGTAGTGGCGGAGGTAGTGATTGAGGACAGCCGGCGGTTGCCGCTCTATGCGCGGAACCGGAAGCGGCGGATGACGAGGGAGGCGCGAGACAGGATGTGCCGGAGCGTGGGGCGGATCGACCGGGACATCGCGTTGTGGGAGGAGTGGTTGCGGGATCGTGGGTACGAGGTGTTGCTGGTCGAGCCGTCGAAGGAGGCCAAGTGGACGGCGGAGGACCTACGGCGGATATGCGGTTGGGCCGAGTCGACAAACCAGCACGGGCGGGACGCAGCGCGGCTGGTGTGGGGGCGGAAACCGGGAGCAATGGTTGAAAACACGGTAGGAACGGTATGACGGAAGAATGGCGAGAATTGAAAGATGCATTAACGCGCGAGCTGAGGGTGGAGCTATGGGCGCTTCATCTTGGTGATGATCTGTTGATTACAGAGGAAGAGGCGGCGCGTCTTTTGGGGATCCACCCCAAGACGTTGGGCAAGATGCGGCTCGCGGGAGAGGTGCCGGCCGGGTATCTTGGCGTGTCCCCCCGTTACACGCTCGGGCAGATCCGGGCGATGATGCGGGGCATAGGGAACGGTGAATGAAGGACATTCGAATTTATCACACAAATCGGTAGCAGCTATGGCACACGTCAAACGCAAGCCGCCGCGTCTGGTGGAGAGGAAGGGGTACTGGAATCTCGTCTTCTACAACACAGAGACGCGCAAGCGGCGCTGGCATGCCCTGGGCACGACCAGCAAGACGACGGCCCAGCGTCGCGCCCGCCTGATGGAGCGGGCGTGGGAAGACGGGCAGTTCGACCCCTTCCGTGAGCCGTTCGAGTTTGAGGCCTACACGGTGAAGAGAGCCGTGGCCTATTACCGGAAGAGCAAGGAGGGCGTGCTGAAGCCCAAGTCGCTTCGAACCATGCTGGACGTTTTGAACCTGTTGGTGCAGGCGACCCCGGCGATCGCCATTCAGCATGTTGAAGCGAAGCACGTAAAGAAGGTCGTCGGTCGT
>JBHHWM010000173.1:0-10654 GCA_046756545.1 Rhodothermales bacterium
AGACGCCGGTATGAAACACCTTTCCTCGATAGAAATCATTCAGCAGGAGCTGCAACAGCAGGAGTACATCGCCGAGCGTGGGCTGGCTACGACGATCTTCCTGGCACTCAAGATGGGACGTCCCTTGTTTCTCGAAGGCGAGGCCGGCGTAGGCAAGACGGAGGTGGCGAAGGTGGTGGCCCGTATGCTCAAGGTGCCGCTCATTCGCTTACAGTGCTACGAGGGGCTCGACGTGCACACAGCCGTCTACGAGTGGAACTATGCGCGCCAGATCCTGCAAATCCGCCTGCTCGAAGCGACCGGGCACCACGACGTTGCCGACATCGAGCACGAAATTTTTAGCCCCGAGTATCTCATCAAACGCCCCTTGTTGCAGGCCATCGAGGCGGTAGCAAAGGGCGTGCCCGTGTTGTTGATCGATGAACTGGATCGCGCCGACGAAGAATTTGAAGCCTTTCTGCTGGAACTGCTCTCCGATTTTCAGATCACCATCCCGGAACTTGGTACCCTGAAAGCGGCGCAACCGCCCGTCGTCATTATCACCTCCAACCGGACGCGGGAGATTCACGACGCGCTCAAGCGGCGATGCCTCTATTACTGGATCGAATACCCGTCGCTGGAGAAAGAACTGGAGATTGTCAAGAGCAAAGTGCCGGGCATTCCAGAGAAGCTGGCGCATGCCGTGGTCGCTTTCGTGCAAGAGTTACGAAAGGCCGATCTCTACAAGCTACCCGGCGTCGCCGAAACGCTTGACTGGTCGCAGGCGCTGATGACCTTGTCCGAGATGGAGTTGAACCACGAAGTGGTGGATAGCACGCTGGGTACGCTGCTCAAATACCACGACGACATAGCTAAAGTCAGGAGCAACGGCGTCGCGCGCATCCTGGATTCCAGCAAAACATAATTGACGCATCGCGTCTTACTTGAGAGACTCATAGAGATTTTTCGTATTACTGAATAGATTATTAGCTTTTATTGTCCAATTTTGGCCAAAAAAGAAAGTTTTGTAAAAATTAACACGATGCGTCAAAATGTGCGAAACAAAATGACGCATTGCGTTATATATGATGACGTGACTACACAGAACACCTGGAACAATGGCACGGCTGATCAAACGATACGGGAATCGCAAGCTCTACGACACCGTGGCCAGCGCCTACGTCTCGCTGGCCGACATCGCCCGCCTCGTGCGGCAGGGCGAGACCGTCGAAGTGGTCGATAATGCAACGGGCAACGACCTCACCGCGCAGATGCTGACGCAGATTATTCTCGAAGAAGGCAAGCGCGGCAAGCATACGATCTCGACCGACGTGTTGCATGATCTGGTGCGACACAGCAGCGAGGCGATTGACTCGGGGTTCGAGCAGGTCAAGCAGAGTGTCGATGATCTGGTGCAGACCTCGTTAGGCCGGGTTAACCAACTGTTGCGCGGGTCTAAAACGAGCGAACTGTCCCAGCTACGCGATCAGTTGGGCCAACTGGAGCACCTGCTGAACAAGGTGCTTGACGACCGGGAGCAGGGCACACCGGAAGAAGATGCATCATAACCTTCATGTTAACCCATTAGAGAGGCCGTTATGAGCGACAGACCGAATAGATTCACCATTGAGACCGTCGCCGGCGACGTGGCAGAGGCGAGCCGCAACCTGTGGCTGGCCGGCCTGGGAACCGTCGTTACCGTCGAAGAGGAGGGCGTGAAACTCTACGAAAACATGATCCGCGACGGGCGCAAGCGTTGGAGCACGTTGCAGGATGACGCGTCCAGACTGTTCGACGATCTCGTCGAGCGGGGCGAAAAAGTGGAAGAGAAGGGCTGGCGGCAGGTAGAGGCGGTAAAGGGAGACCTGCATGCGGCAAAGGACGACCTGGCCAAGCGCCGGAATGCGTTCGCAGACCAGGTCGAACAAACGGTCGTGGGCTCGGTCGAAAAGACGCTGAAACGCCTGGACGTACCCACACGCGCGGAAGTGCGCGAGTTGACGAAGACCATAGAGCAATTGACGGAAAAGGTGGCCCACCTGGCGACCGGCCTGGAGAAGTAGGGTTATACGACGGATGTTTTTCATCACACCGAGAGACGCACATGGCTGACGCACCCCGCTACTGGACGCCCGAGTACATTGGCGAGTTCGTCGAGGCGCTGAACGAGGATCCCGAGTTCGCAGCAACGGCCGGCTCGTTCACCAACGCGATCATCCTGCGTTGCCTGGACACGCCCGACGGGCAGGACGTCGAGGCCGTCTATGAGTTTGAAGAGGGCCGGGTCGTCAACGTGGACGTGTGGATGGACGACGCCCCTTGCGAGGATATGCGGGCTGAGCCGTTCGATAAAAACGAGGCCCTGGCACGCGCCACGGCACCCTACGAGATCTGGACCAAGCTCGACCGGGGCGAGATCAGCGTGCTCCAGGCGCTGACCTCGCCCGGCTACCAGATAGAGGGGCCGAAGCTGAAGATTCTGGCTCACATCGGCCTGTTCAACCGCATGAACGACGTGGCGGCGGCGGTCGATAAAACCTATGACTAAACGACTTCATCGGGGAGGATATCATGGCTGCAAAGAAAAAACCAACGATTAGGGTTTCCAAGAAGAAGACCAAGACGGCCAAGGGCAAGAAGAAGGAGAAGAAGGATTTCTTCCCCTTCATCGAACTGCCCGACGACCTCGGCGAGCGCGGACGCGACATCTGGCTGGCAGGGCTGGGAGCGCTCTCGACGGTTGAAAAGGAAGGAACCAGGCTATTCCACAGCCTCGTAGAGAAGGGAGAGGTGTGGGAAAAAGAAGGACGAAAAAAGCTGGGCGCCGCCAAGAAAAAGTTCGACGCCGCCAAAGAAAAGGTCGGGACGACGGTTGGAGAAGTGGCGAAGAAGGGGAAGGTCCCCAGCGGCGTTGACGAGAAGCTGTTCTCGACGGTCGAAGCGTCCGTGGAACGTGCGCTGCAACGCCTGGGCGTGCCGACACGTGCCGAAGTCAAAGACCTGGCGGGCAAAGTAGACGCCCTCTCCGGCCAGGTTGCAACGCTGGCTACCGTCATCGAGAAAGGGAAGGGCGGTGCAGCAGCGTCCGACGGAAAAACGAAGAAGGCGGTCTATCACGTCGTGCCGCGTGATGAAGGCTGGGCCATCAAAGAAGAAGGAAATACCACGCCGGTCGCTGTCTACGGGACGAAAGGCGAAGCGACAAAGCAGGCGCGGAGCCTGGCGAAGACCAAAGCCCCCAGTCGCCTCGTCCTGCACAGGAAGGACGGCTCCATCCAGGACAGCACGAGCTACCAGGCCTAGAACCGGTGACAGGGCTTGCGCGATGCGGGCATCCCCTCAAGCATCCCGCAGGACAAACTGCTCGCGGAGGGCATCGAATTCCGCGTGGAAACCGTCGATGAGGGCCTCCGGGTCGGGCACGACGTTGACATCCGAGGCAATGCCGAGCAACACGTTCCCGGCGTAGCTGATGATGCTGACGCCGAGGCTCAACGCACCGGCACGGGGCACCCAGAACATCACATTGCGGATCGCTTTGCCGCTAAAGTGAAGCTGTTCTCGCGGTCCCGGCACGTTGGTCATGACCGCCGAGGCCTTGGCGCTCATGAGCTTGACCACCTGATTCTGGACCTCTTTCGGTGCGGCACCGATGGCTTGCAGGATGCCCAGGGCTACCGGCGCTTCCGCCGAGTTCTTGAGCCGATCCATCCGGCGCTTGAGTTCGTGGAGCCGCTCGCGGGGATCGCCGAGACCCACGGGAAGCGAGAGAAACACCAGGCCGAAGTAGTTGCCCAGCGTGTGCGCCTCTTCCAACGGACGGAGATTCACCGGGATGAGGGCGCGGATGTTGACGTCGTCGACGGGCTGGTCGTGGGCGAGCAAGTAGCGCCGCATCGCCCCGCTGACCGCCGTCAGCAGCACGTCGTTGACTTTGCCGCCGACCCCCTTGCCGATGTCTTTCACCACTTGCAGCGAGACCGGCTGCGACCAGGCGGCGCGCTTGGTTACGCTGAGTTCGCCCTTGAAGAGGGTGTCTGAATCAGCACCCATGAGCAAGAGCTTGCTGGTGGCCGCGCCGATGCTCAGGCCTTGCCGGGTGCGCTCCAACAGGTGCGACGGGTGGAGTAGCATTTCCATGCCTTCGTGCAAGACCGCTCCGGCGACCTTCACGGTGCCGCTGACGAGGTTGACGGCAGGCTTGACGAGGTGGGCCAGCAGGCCGTCTCGGGCGGCGTCGGCCGTTTTCGGAGCGGGGATATTCGAGGGATTCAGGTACTCGTCGGCCAGGGAAATCATCACGTGGATGAGGGCGATGCCGTCGGCGATGCAGTGGTGAATGCGCCAGACGAGCGCGCAGCCCATGCCGTAGTTCTCGACGAGATGCACCTGCCACAACGGTCGGTCGAAGTCGAGGGGCGTGTTCATCAGGTCGCTGACGAGGGTCTGCAATGCTTGTTGGTCGCCGGGCGCGGGTAGTGCAATCCGGTGGACGTGGCGGTCCAGAGCGAAGTAGGGATCGTCTTCCCAGTGCGGTGAACCCTCCCGGTCGGCGAGGCGCTGCTTGAAACGGTCGAAGAGGATGAATCGATTTTCGATGATGTCTTTGACATCGTCCTGCGTCAGAAGCGCGTCGAACATCACGACGGCGGTGATCATCATCAGGTTGGTTGGGCGTTCCATCCTGAGCCAGGCCACGTCGGCGCTGGAGAGCCGTTCTTTCTTTGCCATCCTGATTCCTGGGACGGATTACTGAGGGTGATGCGAAGGGTCCGCGACGATCCGTGGCTTCCTGCTTCGGTAAGAAGCCATGCGTCGAGTGAGCCGGGACCTTTAGGATCGGGCGTCTGTTGAGTATATTCGCCTGGAAGCACTTTTACCAGCCGTCCGCCGGGGAAGTCAACGAAGTACAAGCACGGAGACGAAGGATGAAGCACAGCCGTGATGTAAAAATAGGGCTTGCGTGTGCAGGAGGGGGCATCGAAGGTTGTATCTACGAAATCGGGGCGTTATGCGCGCTCGACGAAGCCATCGACGGGGCCGACGTGCACCGGCTCGATGTGTATGTCGGTGTCAGTGCGGGGGCGCTGGTGACGGCCTGCCTGGCGAACGGAATCTCGGTGCAGACGTTGAGCCGGGCCATCATCTCGCGAGCCGCCGATCCGGCGCTCAACATACATCCCGAGGTCTTTTTCTCGCCCGCTTTCGGCGAGTTTGCCCGGCGTCTGACGAAGCTACCTGGGGCGGTAGCGCGTTCCCTGTGGGATTATGTGCGCAATCCGTTCGACCTGTCGCCCGTGGGGGCGCTGGCGGGGTTAGGGTCGGCGGTGCCGGTGGGTCTGTTCGACAACGAACCCATCGAGCAGCATCTGGCCGGGGTTTTCTCCACCGATGCGCGTACGAACGCCTTCGGTGAACTCGAGGCCACATTGCGTGTGGTAGCCGTCAACGTGGACACTGCCGAGATTGCCACGTTCGGCGACGAGGCGACGGCGCATGTTCCCATTTCTAAAGCCGTCCAGGCCAGCACGGCGCTGCCGGGGCTCTACGTCCCGGTCGAGATCGACGGGGCGTTCTACGTCGATGGGGTGGCCCGGCGCACGGTGCATGCCAGCGTGGCGTTGCAGCAGGGCGTGCCGTTGCTCTTTTGCATCAATCCGCTGGTGCCGGTTCATGCCGGGGCGGAGAGCGAGGTGGCAGAGGGCCTCGTACCGCGCGGGTTGCCGGCCGTGTTGTCGCAATCGTTCCGGACGCTCGTCTACTCGCGCATGCGCACCGGTTTTCGAAGCTATCACCACCTCTATCCCGACGCCGACACCATCCTGATCGAACCGACCCCCGAGGATTACCGGCGTATTTTTACCAATCTTTTTAGCTTTTCGAACCGGCATGCGGTCTGCGAACACGCCTATCAGACCACACGGCATTATCTGCGACAGCGTGCGGACGAGATGACGCCCGTCCTGGAGCGTCACGGGCTACTCCTCCGCCGGGAGGTGCTCGACGATGACGAACGCACGCTCTACGGCGACCTCGCCTCCCCTTCCATCGCGCCGCTGCCCAGTGGTGTTTTCGACGAGACGCGCCGCGTCCTGGATCGGCTCGAAGACGTGCTCGATCATCTGAATGCTGCGTAGGCCGGGCCGTGGTGCAGCCCGGCGAGGATCAGGCCGTCGTTAGCCGGGGACCTGCTTCGACGATCTCGGGCGTACATCCGTCGGCATACTTCTCAAAGTTGGCCGTAAACAGTTCGGCCAGCTTGTGGGCGGTCTGGTCGTAGGCGTGCGGATCGGTCCAGGTGTTGCGCGGTATCAGGATATCCGATGGAACGTTCGGACATTCCGTGGGCACGGCGACCCCGAAGATCGGATCGTTGACCGTCGGCATGGCGGCGAGCGATCCATCGTGGATGGCGTCGATGATGGCGCGCGTGTGCTTCAGGCTGATGCGCTTTCCTACGCCGTAGGCTCCTCCCGAGAGGCCCGTGTTGATCAGCCACGCCTTTGCGCCGTGACGTTGCATCTTATCCGCAAGCATTTCCGCGTATTTGCTCGGGTGCCAGACCAGGAAGGCCGCGCCGAAGCAGGCCGAGAAGGTGGCTTCCGGCTCGGTGACCCCCACTTCGGTACCCGCGACTTTGGCGGTATAGCCGCTGATAAAGTGATACATCGCCTGCGCTGGCGTCAGCATGCTGACGGGCGGCAGCACGCCGAAGGCGTCGTAGGTCAGGAAGATGATGTTGTCGGGGTGGCCGCCCACGCACGGTATCTTGGCGTTGGGGATGTACTCGATGGGATACGAGGCCCTGGTATTCTGTGTGATCGTCGTGTCCGAGAAATCCACCGCGCGCGTTTCGGCGTCGTAGACCACGTTTTCGAGCACCGTCCCGAAGCGAATGGCGGCGTAGATCTCCGGCTCTTTTTCGGCGGACAGGTCGATGGCTTTGGCGTAGCAGCCACCCTCGATGTTGAAGATACCCTGTTCGGTCCAGCAGTGTTCGTCGTCGCCGATGAGCTTGCGCCGGGCGTCGGCGGAGAGGGTGGTTTTGCCCGTGCCCGAGAGACCGAAGAAGAGCGACACGCTATCGTCCTCTCCCTCGTTGGCCGAGCAGTGCATCGAGAGCACGCCGGCTTTGGGCATGATGTAGTGCATCACGGTGAAGACGCCTTTCTTCATCTCGCCGGCGTACTGCGTGCCCAGGATCACCATTTCCTGGTGCTCGAACGACAGGTCGATGCTCGTCTTCGAGGTCATCAGCGTCGTGTGGCGATTGGCAGGGAAGTGCCCGGCATTGAAGATGACATAGTCCGGATCGCCGAACGAGGCGAGTTCGTCAACCGTAGGGCGAATGAGCATGTTGTGCATGAAGAGGGCGTGGTAGGCCCGCTCACAAATAATGCGGACCTTGATCCGATGGGTGGGGTCCCAGCCTGCAAATCCATCGACCACGTAAAGCCGGTTGCGGGTGTTGAGATAGTCGATGGCACGCTCGCGGTTAATCTCGTAGGTATGCTCGTCGAGCTTAAAATTGATCGGTCCCCACCAGATGTCGTTGGTGCTGGCCGGGTGATCGACGATGCGTTTGTCCAGGGGACTGCGGCCCGTTTTTTCGCCGGACGTGATCATCAGGGCACCGGAGTCGGCAACGGCGGCCGTCGGATCGTAGTGGATGGCTTCTTCATAGAGAAAGGCGGGTGCCGCATTGCGCAGGACCTGCTCGACGTGAATGCCATACGGTTCGAGCGTGATGGGTGTAGCCATGCTATCTATCCTCCAGGTGATTATGGTCGGTAGTGCACCTTCTCGATTTTAGAAACATGTTGAACACGCAGTACCCCTAAAAGTACCCGTCCTGGGCTAAAAATAAGATCATAATTTTGATAAAGAATAAAGCCGAGGAGAAGAATAAAGGGCTGAAAAGGATTCGGTGAGACGTCGCGTTCAGGGCGGAGCCGTGTTTTCTTTTTCGGGGAGCGGACGTGTGGCGAGCGACCAGCGATAGGCTCCTTCCCGCTCGATGCGCTCGGTTTTGGTCAGCCCGCGATAGCCGCAGGGCGGTTTGCGGAGCCGGCGCAGGAGGGCGAGCAAGAACCAGCCGAGGGGCAGGAAATACACCAGAATGTCCAAGTCCCGCAGGAAGGCGTGCAGGCGATGCCTGGCCGGGGGGCGCTGCCGGTTCCGGTCGTGCTGGATGAAGGCGTAGGGCCAGCCCAGCGGAATCGTGCGGAATACGCGCCCTCGAACCTGCCGGAGATGGTGCCTGAGGTCCTCCAGGTCATACGGCCGATGCCCGTATTTCGCCACCGCCGCGTCGAGAAGGCGCTGCGATGCCTGCCGGATCCGCTCGGCGACACGCAGAACCGTTTCCCGATCCGGTTCCTGGTGATGGCGATTTCCTTCTTCTTCGAACAGCGCGCGCACGTCGATAGGATCGCCGATGACGAAGACCATCTTGCACGGGAAGGCCAGGTAGAAGAGAAACGGGAAGAGAAAGGCCAGAAACACGATGGGCACGGGAAAAAAAGGCAGCCCGAGCAGCTTATCGAAGAGCTTGTTGATCGGGTCGAACGTGACGCTCGTCGGGTTCACCCACTCGGCATTGACGACGCTGACGGGAAAGATCGGCGCGTTGTGGCGTGCGGCCAGCACCACGAAGCTCGAATAGAAGTGTTGGAGTTGATAGCGCTTCAAAAACCCTTTCCCGATGCCCGGTACACCCTCGGGATAGTAGATGACCTTGTCTCCTCGGCGCAGGAGCGCGTTGTAGTTGGCGAAGGTCATGTCTACGCCGCCGGCACGCCGCCACCAGTTGTCGAGCGCAAACGGGCGCATCCACCACGTCGCGGCGAGCTTAGGCGAGAAGACCGAGCGAAACTTGGTGTCTCGCCGGAAGCCCTGCGCCTGCCACAGCAGCGCATCGAGCACCATCGCGTCGTGCGGAAAGGCATTGCCGCTATGGTTCGGTGCTACGATGAGGGGGCCTTCCTCCGGGAGCTTATCCGCCCCGATGATCCGTCCTCGAAAATAGTGGTGGGCGATGTCGGAGATGAAATGGCTGAGCGCGGCCTCCAGGTAATCCCAGTCGATGGGGTCGAAGGGGGTGTCGGAGGGAGGCAACGGGGGCAGCGTATCCCCCGTGGAGGCTTGGCGCAACGGATCGAACGGTTCAAAAAGCTGATCCAGGTCTTCTTCGCGCAGGTCGAGGTTGATATGGAGAGACGACTTTTTGAGCATCGCATGTAAAAAAGTGCCTCGGCATCTACGATGTCGCCGCCGCCGTAGGGACAGGTTTCATGCCTGTCCCATCCCGCCACCTCCGTCATTTACCGAAGACCGACAGCAAGAAGCCGAGTGCAAACAACGTGATCCAGAGCACAGGCGGGCCGCCCTGGATCAGCGCCAGCACCCCGCCCACGATACACGACCCGGCAATGATGCTGCTACGCAGGCCCGCCAGCGGGTTTTGCGGCGAGCGGTCGTTGAGCGATTCTTCCAGAAACTTGAAGCCCGACGCCAGCAACTGGGGCGACTGCACCGCCAGGTCGATCATCTCAGGCGCGTTGTTCATCAGCTTCTGCATCAGCGACTGGGGATCGAAGTGTTTTCGGAAGATGCGCCCCACATGCTTGCGCGAAACCACCGCCACGTCCATCTTGGGATCCAGCATCCGCCCGACGCCTTCGTACGTCACCAGGGCTTTCACCATCAGGGTCATCTCGACGGGGAAGAACACGCGATACTTACCGCCGAGGCCCACCGATTCGAGGATGAGCTGGGCGATGCTGATGTCGCCCTGCGCGCCGTGCAAGACGAAGCGTCGGGCGGTGTCGCTGACCGCACGCCGGAACCCCTTGGGATCGCCGCCCTGGCCCACCCGGGCCATGTCGGTGAGGTATTTCGCGGCGCTTTCCACGTCGCCGTTGACCAGGGCGTTGAAGTAGTAGAGCATCCGGCGTCGGGTTTTTTCCTCGAACCGCCCCACCATCCCCAGGTCGAGGAAGCCGAGGCGGAAGCCGTCGTCGCCGGGGAGAATCAGGAGGTTGCCGGCGTGCAGGTCGGCGTGGAAGAAGCCGTCCTGGTAGAGCATCCGGATGATGGAGGCCGCGCCCAGGTCGATGATCTGCTGCCGTTGCGCTTCGGTGAGGGCCTGGGCACGTGGCGAACTGGGGCTGAAGCCGTCCAGAAATTGCATCGTCAGCACGTCTTCCGAACTGAGTGCCCGGTACATTTTGGGAAAGACCACGCCGGGCATGTCCCGGAAATGGGCTGCAAAGATTTCGCCGTTGTCGGCCTCGTATGTAAAATCGACCTCCTTGATCGTATAGGCGCTGAACTCTTCTATGATATGCCGGGGCTGGTACCGGGGGATGATCCATTGCAGAAAACGCCCGACGGCTTCGAGCAGCTTCAGGTCGGCGGTGACCGAGGCGCGGACGCCCGGCTTGATGATTTTGATGACCACTTTGTCGCCGTCCTTCGTTTCGGCCCGGTGCGCTTGCGCAATCGACGCCGAGCCGAGCGGCTCCTCGTCGATGTGGTTGAACAACGCCTCGACGGGGTGTCCCAGGCTTGCTTCGATGGTCTCCCGGATTTTTTCAAACGGAATGGAAGGGAGGCGGTCGAACAGGTGTTTCAACTCGTCGGTGACCGAAGGAGGCAGCAGGTCCTCGCGGAT
>JBHHWM010000174.1:0-10652 GCA_046756545.1 Rhodothermales bacterium
CGGCGCATGAAAAAATGGGAACGACCTGCACGGCCATGGCCCTGGTCGACGGCCATGTGCACATGGCCCATGTGGGCGACAGCCGCGCCTATCGCATTGACGAACAAGGGATTGAACAACTCACCCACGATCATACCCTGGTCGAGGAGTTACGACGTCAGGGGGTGTTGACAGCGGACGAGGCGCGGAACCATCCCCGGCGTCATGCGCTCACGCGCGCGATGGGCATCGAGCCTACGCTGGAGGTCGATGTGCTGGAAGCCATGCCGATCCAATCGCCGCAGACGTACCTGCTATGTTCCGACGGCCTGGCCCCGGTGGTCAATGAAGAGATCCGGCAGGTGGTCGCAACGCACCCGCCCCAGGAAGCCAGCGAACGCCTCGTGCAGATGGTGAATGAACGCGGCGGCCCCGACAATGTCACCGTATTGCTGATTACCATCAATGGATGATACCGTCTTTCCATAGGATGTATCGCAGGAAGTACGAACCGCTTTCTGGCCCGGATCGTTAGGGTTAACGTGGTAGCGACTCATGACCCCGGAACGCTGGCAGCAGATCAACGCCTTGCTCGATGCTGTGCTGGAACTCCCACCCGGCGAACAGGAGGCGTATCTTGACGTACATTGCAAGGATGACCGGGCGTTGCGCCGGGAAGTGCTGTCGTTGCTCGAAGCCCACGACGAGGCGCACAGCTTTCTGGAAAAGCCCGCTCAGGACTATGCGGCTACCCTGATTCAGATGCCCAACGAACTCGCACAAGACGCGCTCGTCGGCAAAAACGTGGACGGGTATCACATCCTCGACGTCATCGGGCGCGGGGGGATGGGCGTCGTCTATCGAGCCGAAGACGAAGCGCTCTCGCGCACCGTCGCGTTGAAAATGATCGATCCGGCTCTGGCCCGCGACGCGACGTTCGTACGGCGTTTTCGCTCGGAGGCGCGTGCCCTCGCTCGCATCGACAGCCCGCATATCGTCCGCGTCCACGCCATGCGCCAGACGCAGGCCGGGCTCTTCATCGTGATGGAGTACGTCGATGGGGGGACGGTGACCGATCTGTTGCAGAAAGGGGCGGTATCGTGGCAGCGCGCCCTTCCCATCATCCGGCAGATGCTGACGGCGCTCGAACACGCCCACAGCGTCGGCGTCATCCACCGCGACATCAAGCCGAGCAACATCATGCTCACCCGGAAGGGTGTGGTGAAGGTGACGGACTTCGGCCTGGCCAAGGTCCATCAGAAAGACGGCATGGCCACGGTGACGCAGGGCATCGCCGGGACGCTCTACTACATGTCGCCCGAGCAAGTCAAAGCACTCCCCACGCTCGATCATCGGAGCGACCTGTTCTCGATGGGCATGACGATCTACCAGATGCTGGCCGGACGCCTGCCCCTCGACCGGGACGCCAAGGAGTTCACCGTCATGCGGTCCATCGTGGAGGACGTGCTGCCTCCGCCCTCGACCTTCAAGCGTAGCTTGCCGAAGGCTATCGACCAGGTTGTGATGCAGGCACTGGAGAAGGAACCGGCGCGTCGTTACCAGAGCGCCGCCCAGATGCGTTCCGCCTTCGAAGCCCTGCAACAAGGCGAGGAAGACGACACCGTTATCGAAGGCGATCCCTATACGCCGCCCGATCCTTCTCGTCGCAAGTACCTGCTGATGGGTGCGGCGGCGATGCTCGTGGTGGCGCTGGCCGTCGTCGGGTATCTTCTCTGGCCCTTCGGAGGTGGTGCTCGTCCGGCGCTGCTGTCGTTAACGACGACGCCGGACAACGCGCGTGTTTTCCTCAACGACCGGCCGATCCGAAATACGCCCATTACGCATTTTGAACTGGATGATGCCGGGGAGCCTATCCGGCTGCGCATCGAAAAAGCAGGGTATGTGACGGTCGATACCACGATTCAGGTTGCCGCCGCCGATTCGTTGGTCCTGAACATTCCGCTGGTGCCGGTTCGGATAGAGGCACCCGTGGTTGCCACGCTGCTGATAACGTCCAATCCAGGCAACGCGCATGTCCAGATAAATAGTAATGATGCCGGGGAGACCGACGAGCGGGGTAGGCTCTCAGGCGTGGAAGTGGACACCGGAGCCGTTTTGGTGGAAATCAGCAAGGAAGGGTACAAGCTTTGGAGGGAAACCTACCACGTAGGCGCGGGAGAGACCTTGCCGATCCCCGCCGCCCTCGAACCAGAGGATGACGGACCCGATCCCGACCCGCCGACAACGGCCACGCTCACCCTGCGGGCGGTGCCGAACGGAACGGTGTCGGTGGGGAATCAGACGCGCCAGGGGCAGGGGCGGTTTACCGTTACGGCAGCGCGTGCCCACGCCATTACGTTTCACCATCCAACCTATGGAGAAGGATGCCGGCGAAACGTAACGCTACAATCAAACCAGACCGGGAGGTATACCTGTTATTTCGAGCACAAGGTGGTGGTGCAAGTGCGCCGAGAGGATGGAACGCCTATTTGGGCCAGTATTCTGATCAATGGAAACGAAGTGGATGGATCGAGCGATAAGGAATTCATCTGGGGGCCCGGCACCTACACCATCGCAATAAAGAAGTTCGGCTACGACGTGCTTACCGATGAGCAGACGGTCACGATTGAACCGGCGTTTGAAGAGAAACGGCAACGCGTCGAGTTCCAAATCAGACAGCAATAGCGCATGTACAGATAGGTCCCTGCCCTGATAGGTGTTTGTGGCAGGACCGATCAGGATACCCACAGTACCCCGTGAAATGAAAACGTAGCTACCCTTCGAGGGAGGTACACCATGATAAAGAATCATACCTTGCAGCCCGGAATGATCAGCCTGGCCGCGCGTTTTGGCGTGTGTCTTATGCTGATGCTGGCCTCCGTTTCCACGGTTCGTGCACAGGACGAATCCCTGAAGCAAGCCGTCTCCGTCTACAACACGGGCGACTATAGCCAGGCCGCCGACCTTTTTTCGGCGTTGGCTAAGGACGAGGCCGTCGATGTGGAGGTGCGGAAAGAGGCCCTGCGATACCTGGGGCGCGCCTACATCGCCCGAAGCCTCATCGACGAGGCCCGAAAGGCGGTAACAGACTTGCTCGACCTGCAACCGCCGCTCATCGAACTGGACCCCGACATCGAGCCGCCGACGCTGATGAACCTCTACTATGAAGCGCGCGGCGAGCTAGAGGTGCCCAAGGGAGATCCGGGGATGCATACCCTGGCCGTCATGGACTTCCGTAACTATGCGCTGGATAAGCATGACCAGTGGGACCCGATGCAGTGGGGGTTCTCTTCCATGATGATCGAACAACTCAGTGGGGCCACTGATTTGAAACTGGTGGATCGGGAAAATTTGCAATGGATCCTGGGTGAGCTGGATTTGCAACAGGATCCGAGCCGTGTAGATCAGGCGACCGCCGTTCGTGTGGGCAAGGTGATGGGGGCCCATGCCATGGTGTTCGGCGGCATCTACGTGACCGGGAGGGATATGCGTCTAAGTGCTCGCGTCGTCAAGGTGGAGACGAGCGAAATTCTGCTGGGCGAGAGCGTGGAGGGCAGGGTGAAGAATTTTTACGAGTTGATGGAGAAGCTGAGCCTGAAGGTAGCCCAATCCATCAACAGTTCGTTGACGCAGACCGATATCGGGAACCGCACCGAGACCAAGTCGCTCGATGCGATGCGTTCCTACTCGGAAGGGCTGAAACTGCTCGAAGGAGAAAAGTATCTCGCCGCCCACGAGAAGTTTTTGGAGGCGCTGGAGTATGATCCCAGCTACCGGCGGGCCAAACTCAAAGCGGACAGCCTCCGGCCGGTGCTGGCGGCTATGGGTACCTCCGGGTCTTCGAACACCGGATCTTCCGGCGGTACCCTCGAATAACGAATACCTGCAAGCTTCGAAACGATAGCATATACGAGGCCGGACAGGTTTCTACACGAGCGGAGTAATGAGCCGTGTTATACTTTTTCACCTGTTTGATAAGGCTGGTAGAGAGCATCGGTTGACGCCTGTGATGGTCATGGCGCGGGCTGGTCAGGGGGACATGTGGAGAGAGCCATACGAAGGGTTGCGTGTGGAGGCGATGTGTCTTACCATCCCATAAGGCATTGTTTTACAAAATGTAGGCAGCTATGAACGGGTCAATACGATATGTCCATGGATGGGTCGCAATCCTGCTCGCTGCTTTGGGTCTTTTGGCGGCTTCGTGTGCGCCGCCCGGGCCGATCTTCGGGGAGGACATCGAAGACTATGAGGAGGCCATTGCCGACCTCCAGGCACAGGTAGGCCGAAACCCGAGTGATGCGCAGGCCCTTCGCGACCTCGGCGTGATCTACCTGCGTACGAATAACTTCGGCAGGGCCAACGAATTCCTTGAGATGGCCTTTGCTCGCGACCCGGATGATCCCAAGACGCTGTTTCATCTCGGCCTGGCTAATGAATCGGTGGGCAAACACGACACCGCCCTGCGGCTCTACGAGCGCTACCCCGAATTCTCTATCCTCTCTTCCTACCGGCGGCTCATGGCCGGGCGCTATGCCTGGGTGATTCGCAAAAAGATGAACGACGAGGTGCAGGCGCGGGTCGCGGACGAAGCCCGGCTGGTCGGGGACCGCCTGGAACCTCGCGTCGTCGCGATCTATCCGTTGACCTATCAGGGCTCCGACGAACAGTATGCCGCGTTGGGACGCGGGTTGGCCGAGATGGTCACGGTAGACCTCTCGCGCGTCGATGAACTCCGGCTCGTGGAACGCACCCGGTTGCAGGCCCTCCTCGACGAAATCGAACTGGCCCAGGGCGATCAGTTCGATCCGGCGACAGCTCCACGGGTCGGGCGGCTCGTGGGAGCCGGGCGGCTCGTCGGTGGGGTGTATAACGTGCTGGCGGACGGCAACCTGCGCCTCGATGCCAATTTGTGGGAAAACGACGGGGTGCAGAGCCTCGATCCCCAGTCCGATGCGCTGCGTAATTTTTTCCAGCTTGAAAAGCGCCTCGTCTTCGACCTGATCGACGAGATGGGCATCGAACTGACGCAGGAAGAACGCCTGGCTATCGAGTTTACGCCGACGCAAAACCTACAGGCGTTCCTGGCCTTCAGCCGGGGGCTCGAACGCGAAGATGCCGGAGCATTCGGCGAAGCCGCCGGCTTCTTTGAACAGGCCGTCCAACTGGATCCGAATTTCCGGGAAGCGCGTGCGCGTGCCGACGAGTCTCAGGGGCAAGCCGTGGCCTCCGGCGCGTTGACAACGGCGCTGGCTGCCGCCTTTACGCAGGATCCCACGCCTCCCCTCCCCTCCGGCCCCGCCGTCGATGCGATGGTGAACCTGCTTCAGGTGCTTAATCTGAACGTGGGATCGTATCTCGTGCCCGGACAAGATGCTCGTGAACCCGCTGTAGAGACGGGCGTGACCAACGGCGGCAATGGAGGCGGAGGGGGAGATGACACGCTCCCCGATCCGCCGCCGCCCCCACCACGCGGTAATTAAGAGCCGTGCGTGGCGACGTTCTCTTGTTCTTACGACACGCAAACATGTATCGATTATGATGAGACAAAGATGCAGTTTTAGGAGTGTCGCGGCGTGTCTGTTTGCCGGTGTTTGCCTGGTGAACCTCTTGCTGACCCCCAGGATTGGGTATGGACAAAACCCCGAGGACGGCATCTGGCCGAAGTTTCGCTATGAACTGACGAACACCGGGCGCAGCCCGTTTGCCGGTCCTGCCGTGCCGGGCCTCTCGTGGCAATTCCAGACCCAGAGCATCGGTTACGCCTCTGCGGCTATCAGCAACGATGGGATTACCTATATAGGATCGACCGATGGGGGGCTCTATGCGCTCAACCCGGACGGCAGCCGTCGGTGGCGGTTCGAAACGGCAAGCGCCGTCTTTTCTTCCCCGGCTATCGACGGAAACGGCCATGTGTATTTCGGGGCCGATAACGGGACCCTCTACGTCGTCAATGAAGTCGGTGCCCTGGAGTGGAGTTACCAGGTTACTTCTCAACGACCGATTCAGTCGTCGCCGGCCGTCGCCTTCGACGTGGTATACTTCGGATCCAACGACGGATTGGTCCATGCGGTTGTCGGAGGAGGTGCAGGGGCTGTCCCGCTCTGGACCTTCGCTACCGGAGGGGCTGTTTTTTCTTCACCGGCCCTGCTCTATGACCAACCCAGCGAATTCTTCGAATTATACATCGGTTCGGCAGACGGGTCCCTCTATGCCTTAGATCCCAACACGGGAGCCCTTCGGTGGGCGTTCCCGACCGGGGGAGCCATTTTTTCCTCGCCCGCGGTCGATCAGGACAGAACCGTCTACGTAGGGTCGGATGACGGATCGGTTTACGCGGTGAGGAACGGGACGCAACTCTGGCGCACTCCGACGACCGGCCCGGTGCGTTCGTCGCCGGCGCTCGCCGACGGGGTGGTCTATGTAGGGTCCGAAGACGGCAACCTGTATGCCCTCAATGCGGCCACCGGAGGGATCCGATGGGCCTTTCAGACGGGAGGGGCTGTTTTTTCCTCGCCTGCCATCGGGAATGACGGCACCATCTACGTCGGGTCGAACGACGGGAGGCTCTATGCCCTCCGCCCCAGTGGAGCTCTCGTGTGGGAGTACGAGATCGGTGCTCCCGTTATGGCCTCGCCCGTTATCTCCGATGATCCCGGCACCGGCGGTAAGGCCTTGGCCGGGGCCAACACCGTCGTTGTCGGAGCCACCGACCAGAACGTTTATGCCATCGGCCCCCGGCAACCGCTGATCATTGAGAGCGTCACGCCCACGGCGACCCTGACGCTCAATGGTGGGGAAGAAGTCGTGTATACCACCACGGTCGTCGATCCGGCAGGCCAACCGGTAGCCGGTGCTACCGTTGAGGTGGATGACGGTCTCCTGGGGGCTACTTTTTCGGCGACGCCGACGGATGGACAGGGCCAGATCACGCACCAGACGGTAGTACCCCAGGGCACGCCCGATGGACTCTACGACCTGGTCTTTGTGGCCCGGAAGGCAGGCTTCGGCGATAGTAATCCGGTAGTCCGGCGGATACGGGTGGAAAATCGTCTGCCGGGGCTGGAGGTGACACCGCAGGCTGTAAACTTTGGCCGGGTCACCCTCGGCCAGGATACACAATCGAATGTCACCGTTCGGAACACGGGTACGGCGGATCTCAATGTGGCGGATATACGCCTGACGGGGGCGCATACCAAAGATTTCCAGATTCCTTCACTGACGCTCCCTTTCGTCGTGGCTTCGGGCGGGACGTTCGTTTTCACCATACGCTTCAGGCCGGGAGGCCGGGGCGTGCGCAGCGCCACCCTTGAGGTGCTGAGCGACGGCGGAAATGAAAGCATCCCGCTTACCGGCGAGGGCGTGGGGCCAGATATCGCCCTGGATCAATCCAACGTTGATTTTGGGCAGGTGATCATGGGTTCCTCCGCTGATGAAACCATCAGGATCACCAACACCGGGAATGAAAACCTGAACCTGGGGTCGTTTCGGATTCTGGGGCCGGGGAGGCAGCGGTTCGACATCGTGAGTGGGGACGACCAGGGCCTTCTCGGGCCGGGTGCCACCCGAACCGTTGTCATACGCTTTACGCCGGATCAGACCGGGGTGCAGACGGCTAGACTCATCATCCCCAACAATGCGATCGATGATACGGGGACGCTCGTCGGCGATCAGGAAGTGACGCTCCGAGGCGAGGGGATCGTCGTGGGTTTCGAGGTCACGCCCGACGCCTTGCTCTTCGAAAATACGATCCTTGGACAGACAGCGGGCGAGCAATCCATTGAAGTGCGCAATACCGGGTCGGTTGTGCTGTCCATGAGCATGGCCCTGGAAGGAACGGATGCTGGAGCATTCGCTATCGTCAGCGGAGGGGAGACCGGGCCGCTCCCTCCGGGTGGGCCGCCTCGGACGGTCGTCGTACAGTTTGCGCCGACGCGAGCGGGACAGCACGTGGCCACTCTACGGATTCAGGTGGGAACGGGCGAGGCTACCGTGGCGCTGGCCGGGACCGGCATCACGGCGTCGATAGGGCCGCCCGAGTTAACGGGGGTGCCTACGGCGGGGCAACCGCTGGGCATTCGCGTTCCCTTTAGTGAGGGGTTCAACCCCGTCGAACGGCAACTCTTTTATCGTCGTACGGGCGAAAGCGTGTATCGCAGTGTGGACATGACGGTTGACGGGACGGCGCTTCTCGGGACGATCCCGGCTGAAGCCATGACGGAGCGCGGCGCTGAATATTATGTACGCGCTTCGAACGGCGTCGTCGTGCTCACGCTGCCGGAAACCGATTTTGCCGGAACGCCGATTCCCGTGCGGGTGCGGGTCGAATTGATGACGGCCGGCGGTACGTTTCTGCCGGAGGTCTATCGGATGATCTCCGTCCCTCTCGACCTCGACGACCCCTCGATAGCCGGTGTGCTGGGCGGTGCGTACGGTGACTATGACCCCGAACGGTGGCGCGTGCTGCGCTGGCGACCCGATCCCGCGCGGCCCGACACCGGGCAGTACGACGAATACACCGACGGCCTCACGGCGACGTTTACGCCGGGCACGGCATTCTGGCTCATCACCTCGGGGGGCGAGGGCTTTACCGTGGGCAATGGGACCTCGGTCGATGCGTCCCGGTCCTTTACGCTCCGTCTCGATCCGGGCTGGACCCAGATCGCCTCGCCGTTTGCGTTTCGGGTAGCGGTCAGCAGCATCACGAGCAGCGGCCCGATACAGGGACCGCACTACTACGACGGGCAGCTTCCCTACCAGCTCAACGTGCGTGAACTCGTGCCCTGGGAAGGGTATTTTGTGCTGAACCCCAATACAACGGCAGTGACGCTCACCATTCCGCCGGTCGAGGCAGGCACGGCTTCGAAGCGGGCGCAATCGGAGCCGCTGTTTCCCGATGCCGACTTTATGCTGCAACTACAGGCCGAAATCGAAGGGGCTTCGTTGCGCGATACGGAGAACTACGTCGGCTTTGCGGAAGACGTGGCTGAACGGCGGCACGCGCTGAACCTGGTCGAGCCGCCTGCCGTCGGCGACCACCTGCGCCTGAGCATCCTCAATGACGGCACGCGGTATGCCAGTTACTTCCAACCGGCCGGCGAAGAGGGTCGGCAATGGGACCTGGAAATTGCCGCCTCGGTGCCGTCCGAGCGTCGGTTCAGGGAACGAACCGTGACGGTCTCGCTGGTCGAGCAGGGGCAACGGCCCGCCGGCTACGACCTGTACCTGCTCGACCGCGACCTGGGCCGCGTTATCCCGGTCGAGAGCGGGCGCTTTACGCTGGTCCTGACCGAGGCCCTCCCGGTCCGTCATCTGAGCCTCATCGTGGGCTTCGAATCGTTTGCGGAAGCCCACAACGAGGGTATTTCGCTCGTGCCCGTCGAGTACGTGCTGGAGCAGAACTATCCGAACCCGTTCAATCCCGAGACGGTGATCCGCTACGGCCTCAACCGGCGGAGCCGAGTGGAACTGGATATCTACAACGTGCTGGGGCAGCGGGTGCGGACGCTGGTCGCTGCCGAGCAGCCCGGCGGTCGGTATGAAGTGGTGTGGGACGGTCGGGACGACGGCGGTCGGGCGGTAGCCAGCGGATTGTATATCTACCAGTTGCGAGCGGATGCGTTTACGACGTCGCGGAAGATGCTCTTGCTTCGCTAAAATTCCCCGCTCTGTCATTCACCCTAGTTCACGGAGGATCGCGTGAAACGTTTGCTGCTTTTGCTATTGATGCTGGGCCTGGCGGCGGAGGGGGCTGCTCAGGAGAGCAGCTTATACCTCTCCAGCCAGCAGCAACCCGTTCAGATCTCCCTCGGCGCATTGTACCAGAACTATACGGAAGACGACAACAGTATCTCCGAGTTCAGCATTCCGCTGATGCTGTCGATTCCGGTGGGGGATCGTTTCGGCCTGAGTCTGGTCGCCAACCAGGCATCGGCCACAGGCGATTCTCTGGAAAGCGTGAGCGGTGTCAGCGATGCCCAGGTCGGCGTGAGCTATTATCAGCGATTAGGGCGGAGCAGCCTGGTGGTCAGCCTCGGCGTGAATCTGCCTAGCGGCAAACGCGAACTGACCGTCGATGAATTCGAAACGTCTATCTTCCTGAGCCAGCATTTCTACAACTTCCGCGTGCCCGGTTTCGGACAGGGCTTCAATATTTCGCCTGGGTTTGTCTTTGCGTTTCCTGCCGGAGAGAACGTGGTGCTGGGAGTGGGGGCTTCGTACCAGGTGAAGGGCGGCTTCAAGCCGCAGGAAGGGATGACGGATGATTACGATCCGGGTGACGAACTGCTCGTCACCGGCGGCCTCGACTATCGCATCGACCGCGCGTCGAACCTCTCCGTCGATGTTACCTTCACGCATTACCAGAGTGATGCTCTGGGCGATGAGGAAGTGTATGCGACCGGCGACAAGGTGACGGCAACGGCGCAATGGCTCCACTATATCGGCCCCCATCGGATTCAACTCGTCGGGCGGTACCGGAGCCAGTCTAAGAGCACCCGCCCCGCCGTCTTCGGCCAGGCGGAAGCGGAGCTTCGCACGCTGCCCACCCAGTTCCTGGCACGCGGCAGCTACCGGCATCAGGTGAGCCCGACGCTCTTCCTCGGCGTGCTGGCGCAGGGACGGATTTTCGACGAGACGACCTTCTTCGAGAGCAAAACCCTGGTGGACCTGGGGCT
>JBHHWM010000175.1:0-10495 GCA_046756545.1 Rhodothermales bacterium
ATGTGTTCACCCTCGGCTTCTACCGGGACATCAAGCATTTTGCCGAAAGCGCCGACATTCCGCTGGAACAAGAAGAGGCTGCCGCCAGAGCCGCCGGGTTCGATAGCGTCTACGCCATCTCGCCCTACCTTCGCTCCCTCATCCAGCGACACCACGATACGCTCGCCGTGGCCGTCCGCTAGCGTACGTACATACTATCCGCCAAAATCTACGGTCTGCTCGACGGTCTGACCGGCTTCGAGGGTAACTTCGATGGCCCGTTCGGGTCTTCCTTCCAGCCTTATGCCCTTGACCTCGATGCGATAGCGCCCCGGAGGCACAACGAAGACGCGGGGATTGGAGTTCGGACTGGTATAGGTCCGCCCCTGATCGACGGCCTTGCCGGTGTCCATGTTATACACGTACACCGTCGCATCGACAAGCTCACTGCCGTTAACGGCACCCAGACGCAGCGTACCGCTCTTGAATTCGTGCGCTCGTTCGACCCGCCCCCCGGCCTCGACGACGACCCCCTCGAACCGCCGGCGCTCGGCACCGGCGATCTCCACCGAGCCGACCTCGACATCGTAGGTGCCAGCCGTCAGGCGGAAGACGGCAGGGTTGGAACTCGAACTGGTGTAGGTACGATTCCCTGCAATCTGTTCGGTCGTCCCGGCTACGAGGACCCGCACGGTCGCGTCCGAGAGTTCGCCGTTGTGGGTGACCCCGACGGCCAGTTCTCCGGTGCTGAAATCGACGACCTGATGCACCGTGTCGCCCTTGGCAACCTCGATGCCCTCGAAACGCTGTCTGATATTGCCCTTGAACCCAACGGCGCGGACTTCGACATCGTAGGTGCCTGCGTCCAGGGGAATGACACGCGGATTGGTCTCGGGGCTGGCATAGGTACGGCCACCCGGAATTTCCTCGCCGGTGTCGGCCCGATAGATCCGCACGGTTACATCCACGAGGTTGCCGTCGGCCAGGGCTTTGACCGACAGGCGAGCCTCGGGCAGGGCTTCTGCCGGGGCGTCTACGGCCTGTTCCAGCGCACCGGCCAATGCATCGGCGTTCTGAGCATCGAAGTAGAGCCCGTCGCCGGCCTGGGCGGCACACTCAAGCTGCGAGACATCCTCAGCCGCCACGTCGAAGCCTACCACGTGCATCACGAAGCTGAGACCGGACGCCTTGGCATCCCGAACGGCCTGGCAGGGATCGCCGCCGCACGTCTCGACGCCGTCACTAATTAACACAACCGTCGTGCCACGCTCGCGCGACTGCAACGAGGCGAAGGCTTCCTGCACCGCTTGTGTAATAGGTGTTTTCCCTTTGGGGTCGAGCGCGTCGACGTGCTGGATCATCGCCTCTTGATTCAGCCGACCCATCAGGATGACCGTCTCGATGTCGTCGCAATCTCCCTTACGTCGATGGCCGTAGGCAACGAGCCCCACCTCTGCATCGCCCGGCAACTCGCCGACGAGATCCTTTAACACACGGCGGGCGATCACAATTTTATTCTCGCCCCCGATCTGCCCCCACATCGAGCCGGAGGCATCCAGGATGAGAAGCAGGTCAGGGGACGCGGAAGGATCGTCCTGCGCATCGCTGCGCATGGGCAGCACCGCGAGACCGAGAAGAAAGAAGAGCGCTACACGTAATGGTGTTGATCGAAGCATGGCTGTGATCCTGTATGAAATGAGGGCTGTTTCATAGTATAGCTATTTTGTATTTATGATACGCACACCTTCCAAAGAAACGGTTGTTCTGTGAGGATTTGGCTACTTCGGCGAAGGGTCTTGTGTGAAACGGTTTTCCGTATTGCAAGCGTCGATGTCTGCGCGCTACATTGAAGGGGTATCAAAGCCTCTTTCCCTTTTTTCCTTCATCGACAACCTGAGATCATGAAACGACTACTCCTCCTGTTGGCCCTTCTCATAGGCATCGGGACCGTCGGGCTGCCGGTGTGCGCTCAAGTCAAGAAGGCGGAACGCGCGCTGAAGAAAGAACAATTTGATCAGGCCCTGGAGTACGTCGACGTGGCTTTGCAGAAAAATCCGGACGATGCGAAGGCGTTAGAGTTACAAGGCCGCGTCTACATGGGAAAGGCGTCTACCATCAACGATGGCACAGAATACGCTGCGTTGATTGGTCTGATGAAGGAAGCCTTCGACCACGCCCTTTCTGCCGATCCGTCGATGTCCTCCAAAATCGAACAAAACGCGCGCATCGTCTACTTTTTTGCTTTCCAGCGCGGCGTTGAGGTCTATACTCAGGCCCAGAGCAACAACGACGATAACGCCTTCCTCGATGCCGCCCGCTACTTCGAAGCCACCACGGTCATTGCGCCGGACTCCACCGGACCTTACGTCAACTGGGCCTTCGCGCTGATAAACGGCGGTCGAGAGGCCGATGCCATCGCGCCGTTAGCCATGGCGGTCGAGCAGGGCGAGAGTGACGTGGACGTGTACACCTACCTGGCCCGGCTGTATCTGAGCAACGACCGCGCCGCCGAGGCAGTGCCCCTCCTGGAACAGGCGAACCGAGAGTTTCAGGACAACGACCTGCAATCCCTGTTGCTCAATGCCTACGCTCTGGCCGGGCAGATGGACCGCGCCCTGACGGTCTATCAGAAAGCCGTCGCCGAGGAGCCCGACAACAAGATCTACCGCTATAACTACGGCTCGCTGCTGCTGGAAATGGAGCAGTACGACCCGGCCGTGGAGCACCTGCAAGAAGCCGTTCGGCTCGATGCCACGTACACCGACGCCCAGTATAACCTCGGCGCGGCCTACGTCAACAAAGCCGTGGCCCTCAACAACCACATCAACGAACTCGACGACGACCTGCGCAGCAAACGCAGCTCGCTCTCTCAGGATGAAATAACCGCCCGCGAGGACGAGATCAATACGCTCACGGACGAGCGGCGCGAACTCTTCCGGCTGGCGATTGAGCCGCTGGAACATGCCAGAAGCCTGGGCGAAGCGGAAGGCCGAGACGTGACGGAAATCTGTAAGGTCCTCTTCCAGTCCTACGCGCAAACCGGCCAGACCGAGAAGGCCGAAGCCACACAGACCTGCGCCTACGGCAACTGACCGTTTCCTTTCCCTCCACAAGCTACAACGTTAATACCGGCTTTCGCTTAGTGAGACGAAAGAGCCTCCGCGCTCGTCATCCCGGCCTCCGAGCCGAAAGCTCTCGGTCCGGCATAACATGGGAAAGGCATGCACCCGCGCTTCGCAAAACGGATAATCGATCTAAGAAATCGAGAGCGAGAGGTTATGTTTGTGCCGTGATTACGTCTTTAATGGTATGGCCGACGACATGAATCGAACCGACGGATCCTGCCATGCCAGACGTTGCCTTCCAGCCGAAACGCTTGACCCCGAACACGCCGCACTTCTACGGCCTCTCCGACACGGTCTTCGAGGTCACGCTCCATGAGCCCGGCCTCGTTTCATCGGTGCCCGAAGCACTCGTTCAGGACGTGTGGCAGGCGCAGCGGTTCGATGCTGCCGCCCTCGTAACGTCGAGCAACGAGCCTGTCACGATCCTCGACCCGGGCACCCTCAACACCGACCGGGGACCGGACTTCACCGGTGCCCTCCTGCGCATCGGCGACACAGAATGGACCGGCGACGTCGAAATCCACACCACGTCAAGCCAATGGTTCGACCACAAACACCACCTCGATGCGCTATACAACGGCGTCGTCCTTCACGTAGCACTCCACGCCGACATCTGGACCGGCGGCCTCTTGCGTGCCGATGGAGCTACGCTCCCTGAACTGATCCTGTATCCTCACCTCGATACCCCCCTGCGGAAACTGCTCTATCAATTCTACACGCAGCCCGCCCAGGACATACGCTGCGCTTCCGGATGGGCGCGGGTGTCGGACGACCTCCGGGATCCCTGGATCCACGAACTCGCCCTCGAAAGAATGAGGGAGAAGAAAGATCGCCTGGCCGCCGCCTACCTCCACGCACCCGCTCTCAACGCCCTGCTGCACGAACGCCTTTTTGCCGGACTCGGCTACGCCAAGAATGCCCAGCCGATGACGACCCTCGCGCGCCGCCTCCCGCTTTCGCTGGCGCGAAGCCTGTCGGATCCGCTCGATCTGGAAGCCTTGCACCTGGGCGTGGCGGGCCTGCTACCTTCACCGGCCGATCTGCTCGATAGCGACCGCGTAACCGCCGACTACGTGATGGACCTGCGCGAGCGTTTCGAACGGCTCCAGCTTCACATGGACATCCCCGTCATGGCACGCACCGCGTGGCGCTTCTTCCGGCTGCGGCCGGCTAATTTTCCCCCGTTGCGCATCGCCCAGGGCCTTGCCTGGCTGACGCCCGGTGGCCTCCTGCATCACGACCCGCTGGGTACGCTGGTTGAGGCAATGCACGCACCGGACCCGGTGGAGGCCCTGTGCGTCGCGCTATCCGCCACGCCGGGTTCGTTCTGGGCGACGCACGTCCGGCTCGAAAAAGCGACCAGGCCCCGCGATCCTTCCATCGGACGATCTCGCCTCCATGCGCTCATCGCCAATGCCGTCGTGCCGGTGCTGATGCTGCACGCCGAACAAACAAGCGACACCGCCCTGGAATCCGCCGTCTTGGATCTGTTGCGCCAACTCCCTCCGGAAAAGGACGAAATCACCCGGCGCTTCACTGCGCTGGACTTCAAACTGCATGACGCCCTGGCAGCCCAGGGCTTGCACCAACTCTTCCGAACCCGTTGCAGCGAACTCCGCTGCCTCTCTTGCGCCATCGGACAGTTTCTGTTAGATCGTGGTTAAGCGCTATCGTGTTTGCATGATACGGGGTATTTTACGCCACATCTGATGTCCCTTTTCTGTAAACACCCCGACCCCTTGCTCATCCGCCTCGTCCGCATGACCTTTCGCCCCGACGCGCTCGACGCGTTCCTGGCGCTTTTCGATGCCTCGTCCCCGAAGATTCGCATGTTTCCCGGCTGCCGGCACCTGGAGCTATGGCAAGACACACGATTCCCGAACGTGCTCACCACCTATAGCCACTGGACCGACGCCGACGCCCTCGAACACTACAGGCAGAGCGACTTGTTCAAACAAACCTGGGCGAAAACTAAACCCCTCTTTGCGGCTCCACCGCACGCGTATAGCCAATCCGTGCTGCGCGCTACTTGACCTTGAAATGCGCGCGCGCATAGGCCTGATCAAATACCACTTCTCCGTCTTCCACCTTCAGCCACGGCTGCAAATCCGCAGGAATTCGGGGCTTGACGGCCACCATCGCGAAGGAATTGCACTGTTTCTTAAATAGCAGGGTGAAGACCTTGAGCAGGGGTTCCACTCCCTTGATGACATAATACTTGAGGCGGTTCTTCTTGAACCCGGCCGTTTCATACGGCAAGTTGAGGCCATAGAAAAACCGAAATGTATGCGCTCCGGTGGGATCGAAGGAATGAATGGTTTTCTCGAACTCAGCTTCCGTCCACCGATAAATAAAGTTAGGAATGTGGGTATTGTTGAGGCCGCCATACATGAAGTTATGGCCGATCACAGCCTCTAGCTCGTACTCGGGCGATAAGCCCAGGCGATTGGCCCATCGCATGACGAAACTGTCGCGGGACTCGACGACGATGATGCCTTTCTTTGCCACCCGGTACATTTCGAGCAAGGCGCGATGCGGAGAGGAGCAATGATGCAGTCCGTCCGCTACAAAAACCCATTCGAAGGCACCGTCCTCATAGGATAAATCCTGGGCATCCTGGAAGCTCCAGGCAAACGGAGCAAACTGATCGCCGCTCATGCGTTCGTCCAGGTTGGAAATGACCACGTTGGAGAATTGCATCTTCGAAAAGAGGTCCCTTTCGGCTTCCCCGGCGCAGACCGCAAGGAACGAAGCCTCCGGATCGACCGTGTGCTCGGAGATCAGCGCCTCAAGCACCGATTGCACGAAGGGGGTCCTCATGGTACCTGCCTGTCCTCCATCGTTCTCTTAGAACGCCACGTCTAGCCCGATGCGAAACTCACGGCCCGGCCCCGGCAAGCCGAGTTGGGGCAGCGTCACTTCGTCGGTCACATTGTTTACCCGAGCAAAGATCTCCGTGGACAGCCGCTGCATAACCAGCCGGTAAGCGGCCCGCGCATGGATGACGAGCGACGTCGGCAAGGCCTGCTCGATGTTGTTTTCGTCCAGCCCGTAGGCACGCCCGGTGAAGACCGTCTGGAGTAACGCAGAAAAGCCGCCGGGCGCGTTGTGCGTGAGGGTCAGCGTTCCAAGCCATTCCGGCTTTTCGACGACGTGCCGCGTTTTCCCGTCCTCCAAGATGCGGGCATGCGTCCAGGTCACATGGCCTTCGACCGACCACCCCCGCAGCGGTTGTGCAGCACCCGCTACTTCCAGTCCATACACACGGCTGCCTTCCAGGTTGACACGCTGCCTCCGGGGCCGGTCCTCCCCGGGCACCCGCACAGATCGGCGTTCAATCGTGTCGAAGGTGCGATTGACGAAGGCGATGAGTTCACCGCTCACCTGGGCGGATTGTACCCCGATACCCGCCTCGGCCAGGAGCGAAGATTCGGGCTCCAGATCCGGGTTGATCAGAAAACGACCGAGGGCCTCTCCAAAAAGCTCGCGCATCGTCGGAAAGCGAACTTTTCGTCCTGCCGAAGCCCGCAGGGTCCACTGCTCATCCAGGGAATAGATCGCCCCCGACGTGATGCCGAAATCGACCTGCGGGTCACGGGCCGGTTTGTCGCCCGTATCGGGTGTGGCGATGCCGTCGAGGCTGGCCCCGAGCACCAGTTCCAACGGCTGCGTGGGTCGCCACCCATACTCGGCCCCTACGCTCCACATGTGCTGGCGAAACGTCAACGGAGGGTCAAGGGGCAGCCCCGATACGCCGTCGTCCAGGGCGATATTTTGCTGCCGGTGCCGTGACGTCAGGGCGTTAAGCGCAAAACGGAAATCGCCCGGCCCCGCAGGTTGCAAGAGCGTGAGACGGGTGCCGAATGTATCATCGCTGTCTTCCTGCTCTTCGAGCACCACGTCGTAGCGTTCCGAAGCGTACTGGTCGATGGTCTGGGCAAACCTGCTGCCCCACACCGCACCGCGCAGAAGCGTACCCCGGTTTCCAAGTGGAACCTCACCATTTAGAATGGCCATCGAGGTACGCCACACCGGATACCGCCAGTAACGAACCCGGAACTGTTCGGGGTCGAGGTGGCCTTCGGGAGCAATCCCTTTTTCTCCATCGAAACGCAGCACAGAGATCCCGAGCCGCGCCCCGCCGCCGAAGTGGTAGTTCGCCTGACCGAAGAGGTTGAGCAATTGGCGGTCGGTGTTGGTTCTCCGGTCGTCGTCTCGCTGGTTGAAGAGTAGACCGGCCTTACGCGGCAGGGAAAAGCCGTCCGTATCCGTGTAGCCCACCGAGAGGATATAGCCCCACCGATCCGAACGCCCGAGGTGTGTAAGTTGGGCCTGCGTGGAGCCGGGCGAGCCCACCATGCCCATCGCCTCGGTATAAGTCCCGGAGGCTTCGAGCGCGCGCGAAGTCAGGTTGATCGCACCGCCGAGCACGTTGGTGCCATAGAGCACCGACGGCACGCCTTTGGCAATCGTCATGCCTCCGAGAACGCCCGCCGGCACCAGCGCCAGATCGAAACGATTATCCCAGGGCACGTTCAGTAACGCCCCGTCGAAGAACAAGGCGACCTGCCGCTCGCCGGCACTTCGTAAGTACACGAGCGTTTCGCCCCGCGAATTGGTCTGCACATGGGCTGCCGGAATCAGGCGCGCGATCCGATCCACGGACGCGGCGTCGGATCGGGCAATCCCCGCCAACGAAACACGCTGCACCGTACCGGCGGATACCTCTCGGGCTATCGCACCACTCTCGATGACGATTTCGGCCAGATCGTACGAGAGAAGCGAATCCTTTTCGGCGGGCTCGTTCACCTGCGCCCAGGCTACCTCCCCTAGCAACAAGAGACCGCAAATCAGGAGAACAGGGCAGCGTGTGATCATAAAGACGAGTGCTTCAAAAATGAATCTACTGACAAACGAGCCTGCTGCCATAGCTGCCCCCCACAAAGAGAGAGAAGCAGTCGGGGGAGATAACAGCAAAGAAACAGGGAATCCTGCAGCGAATCACAGGAAGTACAACCAGCCAAAAAGCGAACTGTGCCCTTTGCCGGATCCATCCCGAGGGCCGTTTGTGGCTGCTCTTGATAATCGACGACCAAGCAGGAAGTTTCGAGCGAGTAGCTAATTCCCCAGTGTATCGGTACTCGTCGTATCCTCCGGCAACGCATCGGCGGCGGGCGATGGGCCGGCCAGAATCTGCGCGACCGTAGGCGTTGCATTCCCGTGCCTGATGCGTTCGTAAAAGGAGGGAGCCACCTGATACCGGCTCATCAACAATACAGCATCCTCCTTCTGATCAACCGTTCGCTGCAACGCTGCCTCCTGCATCCTAGCGAGAAGCTGGACATAGCGATCCCGGATGATGTGCTGGTCGCTGACCATGGCTCCGTACGTACGATGCAGCCAACGGTAGTTACCGGCATGTGCAGCCGCTTCTTCGGCCAGCGCCTGATGTTCTTCAACCAGCGCTCCCTGCCGTTCGACGAGGGCGGCAAATTCGTCCAGAAGCTCCTCCGACCCGTCAAAAAGCCTCAAGGCATTCAGGTTGCCTTTCGCTCGTTCGTAGTCCTCGGCAAACAAACGGGCGGTTTCCCGAATCTGTTCGAGCGTCTTTTCGTCCGTGTTATATTCTCCATACGTGCGGCAACCGGCTCCAACGAACACGAGCAGAAGCAGTCCCCAGAAAAAACGTGACGGTTGATGCGTGATGATGTTCATGCTGATTGGCAATAGGGTTGAAACGATTAGGTGCCCCAGAAGCGGCAAAGCGCCAAAAGCGGCAGGGTGCCTGTCTAATATCTCACACCGCAACCATCCTTGCACGGCTATGTCCGCCGCTTCCTGTTAATTCGGTACTTTTTCACCCTCCTCAAATGATGGTACCCTCCTCGATTCGAGCGTTTTTGGGGATCACAACGATGCCGTCCCGGATGTAGTAGTTCTCTCCGTCGGCTTCCTGTACGCGATTCCGGTTGCTGATAACGCACCGTTCGCCGATGCTCACATTTTTGTCGATGATGGCCCCCTCAATAGTGGATCCCGCGCCGATGCCGGGTTGGCTCGGCCCTTCTACTCGCTCGCGCAGGTCGAAATCATGCCACGGATAATAGTCCGCTCCCATGATGATCGCATTGTTGATGGTGGTGTCCTTTCCGACAAATGAGCGAATGCCGATGACCGAGTTGGAAATCCGGCTATCGACAATGACACTGCCCTCCGAGACGAGCGAATCCCGGATGTGCGAACGCTGAATCTTGGCCGGCGGCAACAGCCTCACGTTCGTATAGAGGGGCATGAGCGGGTTATAAATGCTGAACGGGGGTTCTTGTTCGGCCAGCATCAAGTTGGCCTCGAAGAACGAGCGGATGGTCCCGATGTCGCTCCAGTAGCCCGTAAACGGATAGCTGACGACACGCCGATTTTCGATAGCGGCAGGAATAATCTCTTTGCCGAAATCGTGGTGGTCCCGCACATCCAGCGATTCGCGTAGCACATCGCTGTTGAAGACATAGATGCCCATGGAGGCCAGATACGTACGCCCGGCGGCCTGCATCTCGTCACTCACGGGGCTTGCCTTGCCGGCCAGTTCATCCGGAGCCGGCTTTTCGTAGAATTCGGTAATGACCCCGTCGGCGTCGGTTTTAAGGATCCCGAACTCCGGTGCTTCACGGGCGGTGACCGGAATGGTGGCGATGGTGATGTCGGCCCCGCGCGCGCGATGCTCATCCATCATTGTGCTGTAGTCCATCGAGTAGAGTTGATCCCCCGAGAGGATCAGCACGTGCGAGTGCCTGTAGACTTCGAGATGCGGCATGCTTTGCCGCACGGCATCGGCGGTTCCCTGAAACCAGTCGGCAGAGGCGCGGGTCTGTTCTGCCGCCAGAATTGTGACGAATCCCCTGCGAAAGTAATCGAAGCGGTACGTACGGGCGAGGTGCCGATTGAGGCTGGCCGAGTTGAATTGCGTCAGCACAAAGATGCGGCTGATGTTCGAGTTGATACAGTTGGAGACCGGGATATCGATGAGGCGGTATTTACCGGCAAGAGGCACCGCCGGCTTCGAACGGCGCAAAGTGAGCGGGAAAAGGCGCGTACCCGCTCCCCCTCCAAGAATAACAGCGATACAGTGATTCATACGTCAGACCATAGCTTCTAAACGAGAGCGATCAGCACCAGGGACTCGAATCAAGGCCGGGCCCCCTTGCATCTCCATGCATCGCCGACGGCTTGAAAAACGGAAAGATCTTCCGACTCCACTCGTTGCCGTGTCGGCATAGCCCCTCCGTAAAATAACCAATGCGTTGTGACAACCAAGGGCATTTCCTTCGCTTTTCGAATCTTAATAACCAATGGTGCTAGTTTGACAGCGGCCTGAGACTCACCTAAGCTGGTGG